>RFGR01000062.1 GCA_003696625.1 Planctomycetota bacterium | reverse complement strand
TCCTCCACCTCTGGCCCGCGAGCGGCGCCGCGCCGCCCGCCCTCCCGGCCGCCTCCTCCGGCCCGGCGCCGCCCCCGGCCGCAGCCGTCGGGCCGGACTTCCTCTTCGGGCGCCTGCCCGAGGGCCTCGCCCGGGTCGCCGCCGCGGACGGCCGCTGGGTCCTCTACACCTCGCGGCCCCCCGAGGAAGCTCGCCGCCTGGTCGAGCTGCTGCGACGCGCCGCCGGTCGGCTCGACGAGGTGCTCGGCGGCCCCGCGCTCGGCGCCGCGGCCGCCGTTCCGGGCCCGGTCGTCCTGGCCTTCGTCGGCTCCGCCGCCGATCAGGCCGCCATCCTGGCCGAGGTCGCGGCCCTCCGGCCGATCCTGACCGACTGGATCGCGCGGTGGGGCGAGCTGCCGCAGGTGATCCTCTGGAATCCGCTGCTGGCGGTCGTTCGGCACGACGACACCACCGCCCTGGTCCAACGTCCGGAGCTGCAGGTGGTCCACCACTACATCCGGACGGAGCTGGTCCGACGCTACGGCTCTTTGCCCGGCTGGCTGCCCGAGGCGGTCGGGTACGCGATCCAGGACGAACTCACCGGCGAGGTCCACGCCGCCGCCAACCGCGGCTGGGTGGACCTGGACCAGGACGATCCCCGGCGATGGCGGGAGCAGGCCAGCGGCCGCATGATCGGTCCGCCGCCGCCGGAACCGGCCGAGCTGTTCGGAAGCCGGGTCGAACCCTTCGACCAGCAGCGGGCCTACGCGCGGTTCGGCCTCGGCCTCTGGCTCCTGAACGACCCTCGACGTCCGCTGGCGGCCCTGTGCGAGGCGCTCCGCGCCAGCCGGCCGCCTTCGGTCCTGCCGGAGATGGACTGGCAGCCGGCCGCCGAGGACCAGGCCCGCCTGCTCGAGGAGGCCCTCGGGCCGGACTGGCGGCAGCGGGCGGCGTCCTTCTGGCGGACCGTGTCGCTGGCCGGCGGCCCGGAGGCCCGCCGCCGGGCCCTGCTGGACGCGTTGGCGGCGGTCGGCGAGGAACTCGCCCTGGCCGACCACCGGAGCCGCTCCCGCCGGATCCGCCTGCGGGCCGCGATCCCCGGCAAACGGGCGACGGCGGTGCTGCGCCGGCTCGATCGGATCCTCGATCGCCTGGCGGACCGGACCGGCTGCCGGCTGCCGGACGGCGAGGCCCTGGAGCTGTTCGCGGTGCCCGCGCAGGAGGACTGGGCGCTCCTCTGCCGGAGGATCGCCGCCGGGGCCCCCGGCCTCGGCGGTTACCTGGAGCGGGCGACGGCGAACGGCGGCTTCCTCCTGCCCGGGTTCCCGGTCGCCGGCAGCCGGGCCGACCTCGGCGGCGGCCCCTGGGGGGAGCAGATCCTGGCCCACGACGCGGTCCATCTCTGGCTGCGCCGGGCCTGCGGCGAGCTGCCGCTGTGGCTGTCGGAAGGCATCGCCTGCGCGGTCGAGGAAGAGGAGTTTGGCACCGTGCGCCGGGTCTGGAATCTCGATGGCTTCGTCTTCGACGCCATGCTCGGCGCTTGGCCGGCGACGGCGAAGGACTACCTGGTCGGCAACGGCGACACCATCCGTTGCTGGGACTGGACCGGGATCCCGACCGGCGGCGAGCCGCGGCGGGTCGAGAAGCCGCGGCCGACTCTGGCCGATCTCTATGGCTACCGCGCCACCCGCTACCGCGACGATCTCGCCCACCTGGCCTTCGGCTTCGCCGCCTACGCCATGAAGGCCGATCCCAAGGGCCTGGCCGCCTTCCTCGCCGCGCTGCGGACGGAGTACCAGGAGAACTGGCGTGCGGCCGGTCGCTTCGAACCCAACCCGGACCTCACCGCCCGGCTGGTGACGGCGTCGTTCGGGCCCGACTTCGAGGAGCGCCTGCGCCGCTGGTGGCGCAGGCACTAGCCTTCCGAGAGGTCCTCGGTCCGAAGCTGGATCCGCACGCCCTCGCCGGAGGCGGCCACGAGCAGCCGCCAGCGCCGGCCGCCGGCGGTGCGGGTGTACTCGGCCTCCTGACGGGTGGGCGAGGTGTATTTTCGGTGCATCCAGCCGCCGCCGGCCGGAAGCCGCTCGTCGTAGAAGTCGCGCACTTCGGCGAAGGGCGCCCGGACGAACCAGCCGTCGCCGGCCGCATCGGCCTCGGCTCGGTCGGGGAGCGGAATGTCGAGTTCGGGCGCCGAATCGTCGACCCGGATCGAGACCCCCGGCGCTTCGACCCGCACCTCCGAGCCGGAGTCGGTGTCGTCCACGACCACGTGCAGGCCGGGGCCGCTGACCTCGACCCGGTCACCGCCGGCACCCGAGGAGACCCGAACGCACGCGGCCGGGAGGACCAGGCCGGCGAACAGGAGGAGGAACGAAGCGCGGAGCATGAGGCCAGCATACGGGGAAGACTCCCCTAGGATCCTGCCGGATGCCGAACGCCGCCCCGCCTCGTCTCCTGCCCGCCCTGATCCAGGCGGTGGCCGGAGCCGGCCTCGCCGGCCTACTCGACGCGCTGCTGCGGATTCCGCTCGACACCACCGGATTCGTCCGCGAAGCGGTCCTGGTGGTGGTCACCGGCGACCTGGCGGTGGCGGCGATGCTCGTCCTCCTCGCCGCGCTGCTCCGGCGGACGCCGAAACCGGCCACGGCCCTGGCGCTCGGCCTGGCGGTGGGGCTGGCCCCGTTCCTGAGCTTCAAGTTCCACGCCGCCTGGCTGTGGTGGAGCTGGGCGGTGCCGGCGGTCGCCGCCGCGGCGCTGCCGGCGCGGCGGCGGCTCCGGCCGGCCCCGGCCACGATGGCCGCCCTCGGCCCGCTGGCGCTGGCCGTCGCCGGCCTACTCCCCTCCTCGCAGGCCTTTCCGCTGCCGCCGGCGCCGGCCACCGCAACCGCCGCCGCCGGTCGGCCGGACCTGGTTCTGGTCTCCTGCGACACCCTCCGCGCCGACGCCGTGGCGGCACCGCCGGCCGAACTGCCGAACCTGCGCCGCTTGCGCCGGCGGGCGGCCTGGGCGGAATGGGCGCTGGCCCCGAGCTGCGCCACGCGACCGGGCCACGTCTCGATGCTGACCGGCCTCGGCGCCCTCGATCACGCCGTCGCCGGCAACGAGAACCGCTTCGAGGTGGACGCCCGCCTGCTCTCCGAACGGCTGGCCGAGGCCGGCTATCGAACCGCGGCGGTGGTCAGCAACGCAGTCATCCAGGCCTCCTCCGGGTTCGCCGCCGGCTTCGAGGTCTACGACGACTCGCCCGTGGTCCGGCGCGGCCCGCGCGACGCCTTCCTCCGCTTCGCCGCCGAGCACACCTGGCTCGGCCGCCTCGGCCTGACCGACTTCCCGCCGGCGATCGCCCACTTCCTTTTCGGCCCCGGTTCGGCCGTCACCCAGGGCGACCGCGGCAACGGCGCCCACACCACCGAGCGCGCCCTCGGCCTGCTGGCCGGGCTCCAGCAAGGCGAGGCGCCGTTCTTCCTGTTCGTTCACTACATGGATCCGCACGCGCCGTACTGGCCGCCGCCGGAGACGGCCGGAACGATCGCGCCCGACGCCTCCCTACCTGAGCGCTGGCGGGGCCACGGCCTGCGCAACGGCGAGCGGGCGCTGATCGCCCGCCTCGGCGAGGAACTCCAGGCCGGCAGCGCCGAGGCGGCCGCCGACCTGGCCGTCCAGCATCGGATCTATGCCGAGGAGGTGCTCTTCCTCGATCGCATGCTCGGTCGCCTGCTCACGGCGATCGAGGCCGGCGGCCGACCGACCCTGATCCTCTTCACCGCCGACCACGGCGAACACTTCGGCGAACACGGTCTCGTCCTGCATCGGAACTCGCTTTACGAGCCGTTGGTGCGGGTGCCCTTCCTGCTCGCCGGGCCGGGCGTGGTGCCGCGCCGGATGAGCCGGCCGCCGGCGCTGGAGGACGTGGTCCCGACCTTCCTCGCCGCCGCCGGTCTGCCGCCCGACCCGAACCTGGCCGGGCGCGACCTGCGGACCGAGGATCCGCCCGAGCGCCCCCACTTCGAGCGTTACCAACACCGGCTCGCCCTGCGCGACCGCGGCTGGAAGCTGCACTGCCGGCTCGAGCCCGGGCCGGACGGCGCCCTGACCGCGGTTCCGAGCGAGCTCTACCACCTGGCCGCGGATCCGGCCGAGGAACACGATCTGCTGGCGGCCGAGCCGGAGCAGGCGGCGCGGCTGTTCGCGGCGATCGAGGCGGCGTTGGCGGCCCGCGCCGGCCGCCTCGAGGGCGAGGTGGACGACGACCCGCTCCACCAGCAGGCGTTGCGGGCGCTCGGCTACATCGACGAAGAGGAAGGCTGAGCCGCCGGCGGCCGGGAACCGTTCCGCGCTCCAGCCCTTGCTCCCGGAGGCGGGCGCCTCCCGAGCGTCCTCACTCGATCTCCTTCAGCAGCTCCAGCACCTTCTCCGCCAACGCCTCGCCGCGCAGGTCGCGGGCGCGGATCACGCCGTCGGCGTCGAGGACGTAGATCGTCGGCCAGCCGGTCACCCGCCAGCGCGTGGCGATCGGGCCGCCGATCATGCCGCCGTCGAAGAACGACGGCCAGGTGATGTCGTTCTTCTCCATCGCCTGGCGCAGCCGCTGCGGCGATTCGTCGCTGTTGACCCCGACCAGGGCGAAGGGCTTGTCGGCGAGCTTTTGGACGAGCGACCGCTCGTGCGGGTACATCGCCCGGCAGGGGCCTCACCAGTCGCCCCAGAAGTCGAGCACCACGACCCGGCCGCGGAAGTCGCTCAGCCTCAGTTCCTCGCCGTCCACGGTGCGGCCGACGATCTCGGGCGCGACCCGTCCGACGGCCAGGGCCTCGCGAGGATGCGGCGCCAGGAAGGCGGCCGCCAGCTCGCCGTAGGTGGTGAAGTGGAACCGCAGATCGCCGTAGTCCCGGGCCAGCCGCTCGAGCGCCGGCTTCATCTCCTTGCGCACCTCGGGATCGCGGCTGCGGAAGGCCTCGCGGCCGATGCCGAACAGCGCCGCCGCCTTCACCTCGGGATGTGGGCTGCGCTCGAGCAGCCGGCGGAAGGCCGGAATGCGCTGGTCCGAGCGGAGGACGAAGCCGGATTCGGGCAGGGCGGCGAGCAAGGGGCTGTCGCCGTGCTCGCGCAGGATGGTCTCGAACAGCTCGGCCGACTTCTCGTACATGCCGCCGCGCTGCTGTTCCCACCACATCTCCCGGAACAGCCAGAGCCGGGCGCGCAGGCGCAGCTCGGGCTCGGCGGCGGACTCGACCAGGGCGAGGAAGCGCGGCTGGAACTTCTCGTAGCGCAGACGCGGGTCGAGGTCGGAGGCCTCGTACTCCGCGGTCAGGGCCGCCACCGGGTCGGCCGGCGGCGGCGCGGGTTCCTGCGCCAGGGCCAGGAAGTGGAGAACCAGGGCGACCGGGACCATGGCTCCAGCCTAACGCTATCCTGCCCGGCCGATGTCCGGGCCGCCCTCCGTCCTGCGCCGACCGCTTCGGCTCGCCGCCGGCCTGCTGGCGGATCGGCGCCGGCCGCGGCTTGATCGGCTGCGGGCGCAGACGGAACCGCGGCGCTTCGTCTGGGCGATCCTGCCTCACGCCGGGCGCAGCTTCGCCGCCTGCATCGCCATGCTGCCCGGATCGATCGCCGAGGCGGCCGCGGTCGGCTACCTGCACTGCCGGATGCTCGACACCTACGAGGATCTCGAGCCCGATCCCGCGGCCCGGCGGGCAGCTCTGCGGATCTGCGCCCGTCGCCTGGAGACCACGCCGCCCGCGCCGGCGCCGCCGATCCGCCGACCGGTGGTGCAGGACGCCCGCGACCGGGTCCATCTGCTCCTGGTCGAGCGGCACGAGCTGGTCGACCGGGTGCACGCGGAGCTGCCGGCCGAACAACGGACGGCGGTGCGGGAACTGGTCGCGGCGATGGCGGAGGCGATGGCCTGGTCCACCGCGACCCTGGCCGAACAGGGCGGGGTGCTCACCGACGGGGAACAGCTCAGCCGTTACTGCGACGGCGTCATGGGTCTGCCGGTTCGCTTCGCTCTGCGCCTGGCCCTGGGCCGACCGCTGCCGCCCGAGCGGGAGGCCGACGCCCGCGCCGTCGGCGAATACGTGCAGCTCGCCAACATCGTCCGCGACGTCGAGAAAGACCTTCGCCGCGGCGTCGCCTACCTGCCGGAACTGAGGCCCTTCCTCGGCCCGGAGGCGGCGGCCCGGCCGGAGGCGGCGGTCGCCGTCGCCGCCGCCCGGCGCCGGCTGCTGCGCCGCGCCCTCGGGCTGGCGCCCGCCTACCGGCGCCTGATCGCCGACCTGCCCTTCCCGCGCTTCAGCCACGCCCGGGCCGCGGCGGTGCTCATGCAGCTCTTCACCGACCGCTTCTACAGCGGCGCCGCCGCCCGCCTCGGCCTGCCCGGCTGGCGGCGGCCGGCCGGCGGCCTGGGCCTGATCCTGCGCGCGTTCCCGGCCTGGGTCTCGCCGGCGGCGGCCGGGCGGATCCTGCGCCGGATCGAAGAGGACCTGGCGGCGGCGGCGGCGCGGTTGACCTGACTGGAATCCGGCCCGGAAGATTGGACGCCGGCCCTCGGCAAACTCGGGCCGGAGCGGGTTTTCCGACCTGGAGCGGATCCGGGGCGGACCTCAGGTCCGGCGGCCGGGCCCATCCCCGTTTTCGTCCGGGACCGACCGGATTACAGGGTCCAGTCTTCTCAGCCGGTTTCCTCGACTGACTCGACCGCCGTGTCGTCCTCCGACGTCGGCAGCCGCTCCCGCCAATCCCGCAGGAGCTGCGCCTCCCGCTCGGGAGAGATCCCGGCCCGCCACGGCCGGTCCGCCGGCCGCTCTTCCAGCGCCCAGGCCAGGGTGTCGCGGATCGTGTCGCCGGTCGGCCGGTGGGTCAGCCCGGCCCGCCGCGCCTTCTCCCAACTCGAGACCGCAAACGGCGGCTCGAGCGGCACCCAGATCGGAATGCTGTCCGGGCCGGCCCAGGGGCGCACACCCTGCTCCTGGAGGAAGGCGTTGTCCACCCAAGTGAAGGTCGCGTCGGCGCCGAGCACCACCTTGATGCCGAAGAGCAGCTCGGCCATGTTCAAGCCGCCGGTCGGGCCGATGGCGTTGAACGAACCGAAGACCTCGTTCTCCAGGCAGCGGACGGTCCACTCGCCGAGATCGCGGGCGTCGATGAACTGCACCGGCATGTCCCAGTGCCCCGGCGCCAGGACCTCGCCGCCGCGACGGACCCGGACCGGCCACCAGGTGAAGCGGTCGCTGTTGTCGCCGGGGCCGACGATCAGCCCGGGCCGGATGTTCAGCGCCCGCCCGGGCCAGTGCCGCTCGGCCGCCTGCTCGCAGAGGGCCTTGAGCGCCCCGTAGGTCTCGCCGGTGATCTCTTCGACCGTCGGATCGGCGATGGTCGCCAACGGCGAATCCTCGGTGTTCGCGGCCATCCAGTCCGAATAGACCGACATCGTCGAGATGAAGGCGTAGGCACCGAACCGGTCGCCGACCACTTCGGCGAGCTGGTCGATCACCCGCGGGAAATAGCCGGAGGTGTCCACGATCCAGTCCCAGCGGCGGTCCCCGGCCAGAGCCTGGAGATCCTCGGGCTTGGTCCGGTCGCCGTGGATCTTCTCCAGCTCGGGGAAGAGGTGCCGATTGGTCCGACCGCGGTTGAAAAGGGTGACCTCGTGCCCGCGGTCGATCAGCGGGCGCACAGTGTGCGGGCCGAGGAAGCCGGTGCCACCCATGAAAAGGACCTTCAGCTTCCTGGGCGGCGGCGGCGACAGCCGACGCCGGGGGCCCAGGGAACGGCGGGAGGCGGGCGCGGCGGCGAGGGCGGCGGCGGAGAGGGCGAGGAATTCGCGGCGGGTGCGGGACATGGGGACATGGGCAGGAGGCCGGGCTTCAGCCTACGATGCTCCCGCCCCCGGCCAGGGCCATTCCGCCGCCCCGCCCTGCCCGGCCGGTGCGCCCCGTGTCCGTCCCTCCCGCCGAACTCGGTCTGCTCGGCCGCCTCCTCGCCCTGCGGCGCGAGGAGCTGCGACCGGCGGCCTGGGCGGCGGCCTTCCACTTCTTCCTGTTCGCCGCCTACTACATCCTGCGGCCGCTGCGGGACGAGATCGGCGCCGAGCACCGGGAACTGGTCGCGACGGCCTGGAGTCTGGTCGCGGTCGCCTGCCTGGCGCTGGTGCCGCTCTACTCCTGGGCCGGCTCGCGCTGGCCGCGGCGCCGTTTCCTGCCCCGGGTCTTCCGGGCCTTCGGCCTGGTCGTGCTCGCTTTCTACCTGCTGCTCCGCCGGCGGCCGGCGGACGGCCCCGGCGCCCCGGTCGAGATGGCCTTCTACGTCTGGGTGAGCGTCTTCGTGATGTTCGCGGCAACGGTGTTCTGGGGGCTCATGGCCGACCTCTTCCGGCCCGACCAGGGGCGACGGATGTTCGGGCTGCTGGCGCTGGGCGGCTCGCTGGGCGGGATCACCGGGCCGCTGCTGGTCGGCCTGCTGGTCGAGCCGATCGGCGCCGACAACCTCCTGCTCCTGGCGGTGCTCCTGCTCGAAGCGGCGCTGTTCTGTCAGCGGCGCACCGAGCGGGCGGCTGCGGCCCTCGGACCGGTGCCGCCGGCGACCGCGGCGCCGCTGCCCGGCGGCGCCCTCGACGGCATCCCGGCGGTGTTCGCCTCGCCCTACCTGCGCCGCTTCGCCGGCTACCTGCTCGTCTTCGTCTTCGGCTCCGGCTTCCTCTACTTCTTCCAGCTCGACCTGGCCCGGGGCGCCTTCCCCGACCGGGTCGAACGGCGCGAGTTCTTCGCCCTGGTCGACCTGGCGGTGAACACCTCCACCCTGCTGGTCCAGTTCCTGGTCACCGGCCGGCTGCTCGGCCGGATCGGCGTCGGCTGGACCCTGACGCTGGTGCCGCTGCTGACCGCCGCCGGCTTCCTCGGCCTGGCCGCCTGGCCGGACCTCGGCCTGTTCGTCGCCCTCTATGCGCTGCGCCGGACCGCCAACTTCGCGCTCTCGCGCCCGGCCCGCGAGACCCTGTTCACGGTCGTGCCGCGGGCCCACAAGTACAAGGCCAAGGCCTTCCTCGACACCTTCGTCTACCGCGGCGGCGACGTCGCCACCGGTTGGATCTACCACGGGCTGGCCGCACTCGGGTTGGGCGCCGGCGGCCTCTGCCTGGTCGCGGCGCCGGTCGCCGCGGCCGGCGTGGTGCTGGCGCGCTCCCTCGGTCGGCGCCTGCGCGCGGCCGAGAACGGCCCGGCCGGCGGCGCCTAAGATCCGGTCCCCCATGCGCTCGCTCCCCTCCCTCCTCATCACCCTGCCGCTGGTCGCGGGCTGCGCCGGGCCGCGGCCGGCCGAGCCGGCGACCCCGGCTTGGGACCCCGCCGACATGGATCTCTCGGTCGACCCCGGTCAGGACTTCTACCGCTACGCGAACGGGGGCTGGCTCGACCGCCACCCGGTCCCGGCCGAGTACGGCGCCTACGGCGCCGGCCACGAGATCCACGAACGCAATCAGCGCATTCTGCGCTCGATCCTCGAGGAGGCCGCCGCCCGGACCGACGCTCCACCCGGCTCGCCGGACCGCCTGCTCGGCGATTTCTGGGCCAGCGGCATGGACGAGGCCGGGATCGAGGCCCGGGGCGTCGAACCGCTGCGGCCGCTCCTGGCGCGAATCGACGCCGCCGGCGACGCGGCCGGCCTCCAGGAAGCGGTCGCCGCGCTCGCCCGCCACGGCATCCTGGCCCCGATCGGGATCGAGGCCGAGGCCGACACCCGCGACAGCTCGATGATGTCGGCCTATCTCTCGGTCGCCGGCCTCGGCCTGCCCGAGAAGGACTACTACCTGCGCCAGGACGAGGAGTCGGTCGCCCTGCGCGACCACTACCGGCGGCACGTCGGCCGCATGCTCGAACTGCTCGGCGCACCGGCCGCGGAGGCCGCCGCCCAGGCCGAGGCCATCCTCGCCCTCGAGACCCGCCTGGCCGAGAAGTCCCTCGGCGCGGTCGAGATGCGCGACCCGGCGGTCCTGGACGACGTCCGGCCGCTGGCCGAGATCGACGCCCTGCTGCCGACCTTCGACCTCGCCGGCTGGTTCCGCGCCCTCGGCCTGGAGCCGCCGGCGACGATCCACCTGGTCGGGCCGGAGTCCTTCGCCGAACTGGGCGCCGCCCTGACCGACGTCCCCCTTGCCACCTGGCGGGCCTGGCTGCGCTGGCAGCTCGTTCACGCCCTGGCGCCGTACCTGCCGGCGGCCTACGTCGACGAGAATTTCGCCTTCTTCGGCCGGGAGCTGAGCGGACGGCGGGAACTGCCGCCGCGCTGGAAGCGGGTGCTGGCCGCCGCCGACGACTCGCTCGGCGAGCTGCTCGGCCGGGCCTACGTCGAGCGCGCCTTCTCGCCGCGCGCCAAGAAACTGGCCCAGAGCATGGTCGCGGACCTGCTCTGGGCGATGGAGCAGCGCCTGCGCGCGAGCGACTGGATGAGCGAAGCGACGCGCGAGCAGGCTCTGGCCAAGCTGGCCGCCTTCGGCACCAAGATCGGTTATCCGGACGAATGGCGCAACTACGACGGCCTCGAGCTGGACCGCTCCTCCTTCGCCGGCAACGTCCTGCGCGCCGCCGCCTTCGACACCGCCTGGCGTCTCGGCCGGATCGGCCGGCCGGTGGACGAGGACGAGTGGAGCATGAATCCGCAGGTGGTGAACGCCTACTACCACCCGATCCACAACGAGATCGTCTTCCCGGCCGGCATCCTGCAGCCGCCGTTCTTCAGCGAGCACAACGACCCGGCCCTGAACTACGGTTCGATGGGCGCGATCATCGGCCACGAGATCACGCACGGCTTCGACGACTCCGGGGCCCAGTTCGACGCCGCCGGCCTGCTGCGCAACTGGTGGCAGCCGGCCGACCTCGAGGAGTTCCAGCGCCGTGCCGACCGCCTGGCCGCGCAGTACGACGCCTTCGAGGCCTTGCCCGGTCTGCACGTCAACGGCCGGCTCACGCTCGGCGAGAACATCGCCGACCAGGGCGGCTTGCTGATCGCCTACGCCGCGCTCGAGAAGCGGCTGGACGAACTCGGCCCGGACGCCCGCCGGCCGATTGACGGTTTCACCCCCGAGCAGCGCTTCTTCCTCGCCTTCGCCCGTTCCTGGCGTCAGAACGCCCGTGAGGAGTACCTGAAGCTGATCGTCCAGACCGACGCCCACGCGCCGGCCCGCTTCCGCTGCCTCGGCGTGGTCCGCAACCTGCCCGAATTCGCCGCCGCCTTCGGCCTCGAGCCGGGGAGCGTGCCGATGTCCCTGGCACCCGAGGAACGGGCCCTGGTCTGGTGAGCGACGGCCGCCTGGTCTGGATCGACCTGGAGATGACCGGGCTCGACCCGGAGCGGGATCGGATCCTCGAGATCGCCACCCTGGTCACCGACGACCAGCTCGAGATCGTCGCCGAAGGCCCGGACCTGGTCATCCACCAACCGGACGAGCTGCTGGCGGCGATGGACGAATGGAACACCAGCCACCACGGCGCCAGCGGCCTGACCGAGGCCGCCCGCCGTTCCACCCTCGACGAGGCCGAGGCCGAGCGGCGCACGCTCGAGTTCCTGCGCCGGCACGTCGAGCCGGGCGCCAGCCCGCTGTGCGGCAACACCGTCCACCAGGACCGACGCTTCCTCCGCCGGGCGATGCCGGAACTGGACGCCTTCCTCCACTACCGGATCATCGACGTCAGCACCGTGAAGGAGCTGGCGCGGCGCTGGTACCCGGAGGAGTACGCCGCCGCCCCGGCCAAGGAAGGCGGCCACCGGGCGCTCGAGGACATCCGCGAGTCGGTGGCCGAACTGCGCTGGTGGCGGGAGCGGGTGTTCCGCCCTTAGTCCGCCGGCGCCGGCGCCAGCAGGGCCAGGACGGGGTCGTGGTCGGAGGCGCAGCGGCCGTCGGGGCGGCGGGGGCGGAGAATCTCGGCCGCCGCCACCCGCCAGCCGGGTCCGACCAGGATGTGGTCGATCTTGTCGCCGTCGGTGCGGCCCTGGAAGGCGTTGAAGGTGCCCGCCTCGCCGGCGGCGGGATGGAGCACCCGGAAGGAGTCGCGCAGGCCGCCGGCGCGGAAGGCGGCGAGCGGCGGCGAGTCCTCGCCGGCGTTGAGATCGCCGAGGACGACCACCGGCGCGGCCGGGGCGCGGGCGGCGCGGATCTCGTCCAGCCGGCGCAGGATCAGGCGGGCGCTCTCGAGCCGGGCCAGGGCGCCGCGGTGGTCGAAGTGGGTGCCCAGGGCCAGGAAGGGGGCGGCCGCGGGCGCGGCGGCCGGGGCGCGGCGGTCGCGCAGCAGCGCCCAGACCGCCATTCGCGGCAGGGCGGCGTCCCAGCCCTGGGAGCCGACCTCGTCCGGGGTCGGCGAGAGCCAGAACTCGCCCCAGGCCACGACCTCGAGCCGGTCCTCGGCGACGAGCAGGCCGCTGAACTCGCCGCGGGTGCCGCCGCGGCGGTGCTGGCCGAGCTGGCGCAGGCGCGGGAAGCGCTGCCGCAGCTCGGCCATCTGGAAGTCCACCCCCTCCTGCACCGCCAGCACCTCCGGCGCGAAGTCCGCGATCGCCGTGAAGACCGCCTCGCGCCGCAGCTCCCAGCGGTCGGGGCCGTCGGCGGCGGTGCCGGAGCGAAGGTTGAAGCTCATCAGCCGGAGCGGCGGCGGCGGCGCGGCGGCCGGCGGCGCGGCGCAGGAGGCGACGGCCGCCGGGAGCAGGGCGGCCGCGGTCAGGAGGCGGGGGCTGAAGCGCACGGCCCGATCCTAGGCCTCCTCCCCCATCCCCTGCAGCCGCACCAGTCGCTCGTACAGTCCGCGTCGGGCCATCAGCCCGGCGTGCGAACCCTCCTCGACCAGGCGTCCACGGTGCAGGACCAGGATCCGGTCCACGTCGCGCACCGTGCTCAGGCGGTGGGCCACGGCCAGGCTGGTGCGGCCGGCCATGAGTTCGTGCACCGCCTCCTGCAGGCGGTGCTCGGTGTGGCTGTCGACGTTGCTGGTCGCCTCGTCCAGGGCCAGGACCGGCGGCGCCGCGGCCAGCACGCGGGCGAAGGAGACGAGCTGCTTCTCGCCGGCGCTGAGGTTCTTGCCCCGCTCGCGCACCGGCTCCTGGTAGCCGCGCGGGAAGCGGGCGACGAACTCGTCCAGGTGCAGCCGGTCGGCCGCCGCCCGGGCCCGCTCGTCGTCGATCTCGGGCGCGCCGAGGCGGATGTTGTCGAGAATGGTCCCCTCGAACAGGAAGACGTCCTGCGCCACCAGGGCGACGCGGCGGCGCAGCTCGCGCAGCGGGTACTCGCGCAGGTCGCGGCCGTCGAGCAGGATGCGGCCCTCGTCCGGGTCGTAGAGGCGGGTCAGGAGCTTGAGGACGGTGGTCTTGCCGGCGCCGGTGGCGCCGACCAGGGCCACCCGCTCGCCCGGGGCGACGCGGAACGAGAGTTCGCGCAGCACCGGCTCGCCGCGGTAAGCGAAGGAGACGCGGTCGAAGACGATCTCGCCGCGGGCCGGCGGCAGCGGCGGCGGCGCGGCCGGCTCCGGCAGGGCCTCGTCGACGTCGAGCAGGGCGAAGATCCGGCGGCTGGCGGTGGTCGCGTTCTGCAGCACCGCCCACTTCATGCTCAGGTCGTTGAGCGGGGCGAAGAAGCGCTGCATGTACTCGATGAAGGCGAACAGGGTGCCGAGGGTGAGGGCATCCCCGGCGCCGCCGCCGGCGAGGGCGTGGCCGCCGCCGAACCAGACGATCAGCGCCACGGTGAAGCTGCCGAGCATCTCGACCGCCGCCGACAGGATGGACTCCCAGCGCACGGTGCGGAGCTGGGCGTCGCGCACGCCGCTGCTGATGCGATCGTAGTCGGCCGCCACCCGCTCCTCGCGCCGGAACATCTGGTTGACCGCCATGCCGCCGACTTGCTCGTGGAGGAAGGCGTTCATCGCCGACAGCTCGGCCCGCATCGCGTGGTAGGCCCGCCGCACCCGGCCGCGCACGAACATCGTCACCGCGCCGAGCGGCGGCACGACCAGCAAGGTGGCCAGGGTCAACCGCCAGTCGAGCGCCAGCAGGATGGCCAGGGCCGAGGCCAGGAAGACCAGGTCGCCGAGCACGGTCACCACCCCGCTCGAGAAGAGTTCGTTCAGCGCCTCGACGTCGGTCGTCAGCCGGCCGATCACCCGGCCCGTCGGGGTGCGGTCGTAGTAAGAGGCCGGCAGCCGCTGGAGATGGCGGAAGAGCCGCCGGCGCAGATCGAGCAGCGCGTTCTGGCCGGCGCTGTCGACCTCGAACATCTGCCGCCGGCGCGCCGCCATCTCGATCGCGCCGAGGGCGACGAAGGCCGCCGCCAGCCAGCCGATCCCGACCAGTTCGCCGGGTGTCAGGTGGCGGTCGATCGCCAGCTTGACCAGGTAGGGAAGGGTCAGGCGGCAGGCCGAGCCGAGCAGCAAGAGCAGTAGGCCGCGGACGAGGTGGCGGCGGTGCGGCCGGACGAAGGGCCAGAGGCGGCGAAGCAGGGCGAGGTCGATGCCCTTCATCGCTCTTCGTCCTCCCCGCCTTCCTCCAGCCCGGCGGCCAGTTCCGCGCGCGCCCGCTGCCGCGCCTCGAGGCGGGCGTAGCGGCCGCCGGCGGCGAGCAGCTCCGCGTGGCTGCCGCGCTCGACCACCCGCCCCCGGTCGAGGACCAGGATCTCGTCGCAGCGGCGGACGGTGGCGACGCGGTGGGCGACCAGCACCGTTGTCCGGCCGCGCATCAGCGGCGCGAGCGCGGCCAGGATCTCCTCGGTGGTCTCGGCGTCCACCGCCGAGAAGGGATCGTCGAGCAGGAGCAGCCGCGGCCGCAGCAGCAGCACCCGCGCCAGCGCCACCCGCTGCCGCTGGCCGCCGCTGACGTTCAGGCCGCGCTCGCCGACCAGCGTCGCCAGGCCCTCGGGGAACTGCGGCAAGTCCTTGGCCAGGCCGGCGGCGGCGACCGCGGCGGCGATCTCCTCCTCGCCCGCCTCCGGCCGGCCGAGGGCGACGTTCTCGGCCAGGCTGGCGCTGAAGAGGAACGCCTCCTGCGGTACGTAGCCGATCGCGCCGCGGGCGTCGGCCAGGCGCAGGGAGGTCAGGTCGGCGCCGTCGAGGAAGACGGTGCCGGGCGGGATCTCGAGCTGGCGGGCCAGAGCCCGCAGCAGCACGCTCTTGCCGGCGCCGGTGGCGCCGACCACGCCGAGGCTGCGGCCGGCCGGCAGCTCGAAGCTGACCCCGTCCAGCACCCGCCGCGGCTCGCCGCGCTCGTTCTCGAGCTCGATCGTCAAGCCGCGCACCGCCAGCGCGCCGCCGCCGGGCGGCAGCGGCGCCGGCGCCGGCGGGTCGGCCAGGGCCGGCTCGGTCGCCAGCAGCTCGCCCAGCCGGCCGAGGGCCGCGCGGCCGCGCTGCAGCGAGCTGAGCACGAAGCCGAGCACCGCGGTCGGCCCGGCCAGGAACTGCAGGTAGAGCAGCATGGCGACGAAGTCGCCCAGGCTGATGCCGCCGGCCACCACCCGCGGCCCGCCGGCCAGCAGCACGACCAGTGGCCCGAGCGCGGCCAGGCCGATCATCAGCGCCTGCATCCGGGCGCGGGTCCGGGTCAGGCGCAGGTTGAGGTCGCGGTACTCGCGGCAGCGGCGCTCGAAGCGGGCGTAGTCGAAGTCCTCGAGCGCCAGGCCCTTGACCACCATCTGGCCGGACAAGCTCTCGTCGACCCGGGCGCTGATCTCGGCCAGACCCTCCTGCGAGGCACGGGACAGCCGCTGTACCTCGGCGGCGATGCGGCGGGCGCGCCAGAGCGCGAAGGGGAAGGGCAGAAGCCCGAGGCCGGTCAGGACCGGGTCGATGCCCAGCATGAAGCTGAGGCAGACGACGTAGAGAGCCGCGTTCTCGGCCAGGTAGAGGAACACCGGCCCGAGCAGGCTTTGGACGAACTGGACGTCGTTGACCACCCGCGACATCACGTCGCCGGTCGGGCGCGCGGCGTAGAAGCTCGGCGGCAGCCGCAGCAGGTGGGCGAAGACCCGCCGGCGCAGGTCGTGGATGCCGCGGCGGCTGGTGCCGAGGACGAGCAGGCGGCTGGTCGTGCGCACCACCCCGCCGGCGGCGGCGACGCCGAGGATCCAGAGGACCGCCCGGACCAGCAGCGGCCGCAGCGCCTCCGGCTCGGCGGCGACGCCGGGGCCGAGGCTGGCGGCCTGGCGCAGCAGGTCGATGGCGTCGCCGAGGTAGCGCGGCACGAGCAGGCGCAGCAGCACCGCGCCGACGATGCAGAGCGCACCGGCGAGGTAGCGCCAGCGGTAGCGGCGGAAGGCCGGGCCGAGCAGGAGGAGTTCGCGCAAGGCCCGATAGGATGACGCCGCGATGCGCGCCCCGCTCCTCCTCCTCGGCGCCGGCGGGCTCCTGGCCGCCTGCGCCGCCCCCGGCCGCGGGCCGGCCACGGGCGGCGGCGCCCGCCCGATCGACTTCGCGCTGCCCCACCCCCGCGGCTACGTCTGCGGCCGCGGCACGCCGACGATCGACGGGCGGCTGGACGAGCCGGCCTGGGCCGCCGTGCCGTGGACCGAGGACTTCGTCGACATCCAGGGAAGTCCGCCAAAGTCCGCGCCGCGCTTCCGCACCCGGGCGAAGATGCTGTGGGACGACGACTTCCT
>RFGR01000061.1 GCA_003696625.1 Planctomycetota bacterium | reverse complement strand
CCCCCGTATCCAACTCCGCCCCCCGAGCCCCCCGCTCGGCAGCCGCGGCCGCCGCCGCCAGCCGAGCCAGCTCCGGCAGCATCGGCGGGACCTCCTCGAGCAGGTTCTCGCCCTCGCTCGGATCCCGCTCGAGCCGGTACAGCTCCACCGGCCGGAACCCGTTCTCGCCGTCCTCTTCGAGAATCAGCTTCCAACCATCCTTGCGCACCGCCAGCCACTCGTGGAACCGGGCGACGTGCGGACGCGGTTCGGCCCCGCCGGCGGCGGTCAGCACCCGCCCGGGCAAACCGGACGGGTCGAGCCCGGCCAGGGCCAGGAGGGTCGGAGCGACGTCGATGTGCTGCGGCGGCTCCTCCAGTCGGCCCGGTTCGACTCCAGGGCCGGCGAGGAGGAACGGCACCCGCAGCAGCTCCTCGTAGAGCGAGTTGGAGTGCAGGACGAGGCCGTGCTCGCCGAACTGTTCGCCGTGATCGGAGGTGAAGAGCACCACGGTCTCGCGCCCACCCCGTTCGATTCGATCGAGCAGCTCGCCGACGATTCGGTCGACGAAGAGGACCTCCTCGTGGTAGAGCGGCCGGACCTGCTCGAGGAAGGCGCGCGCTTCGGCGACTCGCGCCTCGTCATCCGAGGCCAGGGCCTCCCCCACTTCGTTCAGCACCGTCCAGTCGCCGGGCCCCCAGTCCCCGACCCGGAACGCCTCCGGGACCTCCTCGGCCCGGCCGGGGAGGCCGGGCACGCCCGCCGGCGGCGCGTAGGGGGTGTGCGGGTCCATCAGGTGGACGAACAGGAAGTACGGAGCGCGGCCGACCAACAGCCGATCGAGCAGTGCCGCCGCCCGCTCGGCGGTGACCCGACCGTTGCCGCGGTTCACCGGCAGTCCCTTCC
The DNA here is from genome assembly GCA_003696625.1 of Planctomycetota bacterium. GTDB lineage: Bacteria > Planctomycetota > UBA1135 > UBA1135 > UBA1135 > J029. The sequence goes on along the minus strand of RFGR01000061.1, from coordinate 63,109 downwards.
AGACGTGGAGGACCCACTCCTCCGCCGCTGGGCCGAACAGTCCCAGCCATCCCACCCAGGTGCCCCGGCGGGCGACGAGGAGGAAGCGGTCGAGGGAAAAGCTGCTGGCGGCCAGTTCCTCGTTCCGGAAGTGGCGGCGGACGATCGGGGTCTCGTCGAAGACCTCGAAGCCGCGGTCGAAGCCGGCTCCGGCGCTGATCATCGCGTTGCTGACCACCGCCGCAGTCCGCCAGCCGGCGGCCCGGAACCGCTCGGAGATCAGTTCGATCCCCTCCCCCATCCGCCACTGGTTGCTGCGCACGGCGTGTTGCACGACCGGCAGGCCGGAGAGCATCGTCGTATGGCTGGGCCGGGTCGAGGAGGACGCGGCCAGGGCGTAGGGGGCCCAGAGCGCCCGGCGACGAAGGCGTTCCAGGTTCGGCAGCCGGCCGGCCAGTTCCTCGAGGGCGTCGGCGCGCAGCGTGTCACAGGAGATCAGAAGCACGTCGGGGCCCGCCGGGAACGGGCCGGGCTCCTCCGGCGGAAGCTGCGGCGGCCGCAGCCCGGGCAGGAGTAGGGCGATCAGAACGCCGACCGGCGGAACGACGGCAAGCAGCCGGCGCAGCGCGACCGGCGGCTGCCAGCGTTCCCCGAGGCGGCGGGCCGCCAGCAGGCCGATCGGCGCCAAGATCAGCCCGAAGGAGTGCCGGGGCAGGAAGGACCCGAACAGCGGCACCCCGGCCACGGCCAGGCCGAGCCAGAAACCGGTGCCGGCCGGCCGGGGGCCGCGGGGCAGGGCCCAGGCCACGAGGCGGGCGAGCAGAGCGCCGAGCAGAGCGCCGACGGCGGCGACCAGGGCGGCCTCCCGGGCGAACCCCGGAACCTGGAGCGGGATCCGCACCACCAGGTCGAGGAGGGCGATCAGCCCGGCGCCGGCCAGGATGCCGCTGGTCATGGCCGGAGTCTAGCAGTCGGCGGAGGGCTGACCGCCGCGGCGCAGTCGGCGCAGCTTCCGCCAGCGGTGCCACTCGTAGCGGGCGGCCATCCAGGCCAGGATCAGGCCGGCCCGGCCGTCCCGGAACCCGGCCCGCAAGAAGTAGGACTTGAGGAACCGGAGCGGCGGCGACAGAACCATCCGCAGCAGCGGCGCCCGCCGGCCGGCGGCGAACGCGCTGCGGGCGGCGGCGGTGGTGTAGGTTTCCATCTTCGCTTCGTGATGGGCGAGGTCCCGGTAGGCGTAGTGGAGCAGGTCGCCGTGCAACCGCCCGACCGGACCGTCGACCACGACCTTGTCGTGGGGATCGCAGCCGGCGAAGCGGCCGGCGTCGCGCCGGAACAGGCGCAGCTTGCGGTCCGGGTACCAGCCGCCGCCGCGGATCCAGCGGCCGAGGTGCCAGGCCCGCCGCGGCATCGTGTAGCCGGCGCAGGCCGGCTCGCCGGCGGCGAACAGTGCCTCGATCTCCCGGCGCAGCTCGGGCGAGACGCGCTCGTCGGCGTCGAGATTCAGCACCCACGGCTGGCGGCAGAGGGCCAGGGCGGCGTTCTTCTGGCTGTTCATGCCGTCGAACGGCCTCCGTTCCACCCGCGCCCCGGCCGCCGCCGCCAGCTCCGGGGTGCGGTCGCGGGAGCCGCCGTCCAGAACCAGAAGTTCGGCGGCGAAGGAGGCGCTGGCCAGGCAGTCGGCGATGTGCGCCTCCTCGTCCTGGGCGATGACGAACACGCTGAGCGGCGGCCGGCGCCCGCCCTCGATTTGGTCTGCCCCGCCCATGCCGGCAGAATTTAGCTCCGCGTGCCCTTCCTGCTCACCGACCCCGCCTGGCCGCGAGCGCTGGACCGGCCGCCCGGCCCGGCCGAACCGCTGGGCGAGGGCCTGCGCGGCCGCAACTACCGCCGGCTCGCGGCCGTCGGGCCCTGGGGCGACTCCCTCTTCGCCAAGGCCCTGGCTGCGGGGGCGGCCGGCCTCCGGCGGGCCCGGCACGAGTTCTCGGTCGGCCAGGCCATGGTCCGCGCCGAGGTGCCGGTCCCGCACCCCTGGGCGCTCTGGGCGGACGAAGACGAGATCCTGCTCCTGTTCGAGGATCTCGGGCCGGAGGCGGGCATCTCCCACGACGAGTTCCTCGAGCGCCCCGGCCTGCTCGAGGCCACCGCCCGCGCCGTGGCGGCGATGCATCGGGCCGGCCTCTGCCATCGGGATCTCCACCTCGACAACGTCCTCCGACGCCCGGATGGGAGTCCGGTCCTGGCCGACTTCGCCAAGGCCCGCTGGCGTCGGCGCCTGACCCGCCGGGACCGGATGCGGGACCTGGGCCGCCTGGTCGGTTCGATCCTGCCGGCCGCCCACGAGACCTTGTGCCGCTTCGCCGAGGCCTACGAAGGCACCGAGACGGCTTGTTCCAGCTTCTGCGACGAAGTCGAGGAGGCCGGGTATCGGCGGCTGCGCCGGCATCACGCCAACCTCGACCGCCGGGCGCGCCGGCTGGTTCGGGGTGCCCATCCCCGGCTGCTGCGTGACTCCCGGCCCGAGGTCGCCGACCTCGCCGACGATCCGGATCCGGACGAGAGAATGCAGCGGCCGCTGCTGAAGGAGGGCGCCCGGTCCCGGGTCGGCCGGGTGTTGCTCGGCCGCGGCACGGCGATCCTCAAGCACTACCTGCCGACCGGGCGACCCGACCCCCGCGACCGGCTCGGGTTCTCCAAGGCGGTGCGGAGCCTACTCGCCGCCGAGTCGCTGCTGCGGCGTTCCATCCCTGCCGCCCGGCCGCTGGCGGCCTGGTCGCGGCCCGGCCGAGGTTCCTGGCTCCTGCTCGAGGACCTGCCCGGCCATGCCCCGCTGGACCGTGCTCTGCTCGAACTGGAGCCGGCGAAGCGCGGGCACCTCCTGGCCGAGACCGCCCGCTACCTCGCCTGGATGCACCGGTGCGGGGTGGCCTGTCGCGACCTCAAGCCGAGCAACCTCCTCGCCGACCCCCAGGCGCCGCCCGGCCGGCGCCTGGTCCTGATCGACCACGACCGCAACCGCTTCCGGACCGAGGCGGTGGACCGGCGGCTCGCCATCCGCGACCTGGCCGCGCTCCACGCCGGTCTCCCGCCGGAGATCCGCGCCTCGGAGAGGCTCCGGGCCCTGCTGACCTACGATCCGCGGCTGACCGCGCGCCCGGAGTGGCGCCGCTGGGTGCGGCCGCTCCTGGAGGAGGCCGCCGCCCGCGACCATCGCTGGCGGCCCCGGCGGCTGCTGGCCGGGGAGGCCGGGGCGTGAGCCGCCTCAGGATCGGGTTCGACATCACCAGCGCGGTCAAGCGGCGCGGCCGCGGGATCGCCGCCTACGTCCGCTGGCTGCTCCCGGAGATCGCCCGCTTGGATGGGGTGGAACCGATTCTCCACATCCGTGACGGCCGTTGGTTCCGGCGTCGCCTGGTCGCCGATCTCCTGCCCGAGGCCCCGCGCCGCTGGCTGGCCGGACCGCTGCGACCGCACGGGGTGGACGTGTTCCACGGTCTCGGCGTCCGGCTGCCGGCCTCCTGCCCGGCGCCGCGCAGCTTCACCCTGCACGACCTGCGGGTCTTCGACCTGCCTCAGGCCGAGGATCCTCGCTGGGTCCGGATCCGCCGGGCCCGCACCGCCCAGACGGTCGGCCTGGCCGACGCCATCCTCTGCCTGAGCGAGCACGGGCGCGCCAGCCTCCGGCGCCACTTCCCCGACTTCCCGGCCGACCGGGTGGCGGTCGTTCCGCACGGGGTCGATCACGACCTGTTCCGGCCGCGGTCGGCGGCGGAAGCGGCCCCGGTCCTGGCCCGCTACGGCCTCGACCGGCCCTTCCTGCTCCAGGTCGGACAGCTCGCGCCGCACAAGAACCCCCGCCTCAGCCTGGAGGGTTTCGCGGACAGCCACGCCGCCGCGGCCGGGCTGCTGCTGGTCTTCGCCGGCGGGGCGGTGCCGGGCATGCGCGAGGACCGCGAGCGCCGGGCCCGGGAACTCGGTCTGGCTGATCGGCTGCGCTGGATCGAGCAGGCCGCCTTCACGGACCTGCCCGCCCTCTACTCGGCGGCCGAGGTCGTCCTCTTCCCCTCCCACTACGAAGGCTTCGGCCTGCCTCTGCTCGAGGCCATGGCCTGCGGCGCCCCCGGGGTCGCCGCCGCCACCTCCTGCCTGCCGGAGGTGACCGGCGACGCCTGGCCGCTGGTCGATCCCTACGACCCGGGCGACCTCGCCCGCCACGTCGATCGCTACCTGGTCGATCCGCACTTCCGGCGGGAGCGGGCCGCGGCGGCGATCGCCCGCGCCGCTACCTTCACCTGGCAGCGCTGCGCCCGCGAGACCCTCGCCTTCCTCCGGCGCACCGCCGATCTGAGACCATGATCAAGCCCCTCCTTCCGCTCCTCCTCCTTCTTCCCGGCTGTGTCAGTGCCGGCGACGCCGCCTGGTCCGGGCTCCACGCCAGCGCCTTCGGCGGCATGATGGCGGCGAGTACCGACGGCGCCGTCAACAACGTCAAGGCGACCAGCCACGGCGCCGACCTGAAGGGCGACGTCGACCTCGGCTCGGACACCGACAACGTCTTCCACTTCGGCGCCCGCGCCGGCGTCAGCCCGTTCGAGCTGGTCTACAGCGACCTGTCGCTGCGGACCGCCAACCCGAGCGTCTTCGCCGCCGGCGGCACCTTCGCCGGCAACGTCCTGGCCGCCGACCTCCGCTCGACCACGACCGTGGACATGGCGGTGCGCAAGCTGCTGCTCGGCCTGGACGTGTTCAGCACCGGTGTCCTCCGCCTGGCGCTGCTGCTCGGGGTCGACGAGGTCTCCTTCGACGAGATCAGCCTGACCGCCGACCGCAACGCCCTCGGCGGGCTGGTCCAGAAGGGCGACAAGCAGGTCGTCCTGCGGGACGAGACCGTCTACGTGCCGATGGTCGGCGCCCGCGCGGACCTGGACCTGCCAGAGGGTTTCCGCCTCGGCGCCGAGCTGAGCGGGATCTCGGCCAGCACCGGCGACGCCGACGTCAGCTACTTCGATTTCGCCGGCGCCGTCCACTACGCCTTCACCGCCAACATCGAGGCTTTGCTCGGCTACCGCTACATCACGATCGACGTCGACGGCACCTTCAGCGGCAGCCGGTTCGACAGCAGCCTCGACCTGACCGGCCCCTTCCTGGCCGTCGGGGTGGTCTTCTGAGACCGGAGGGGCCGGGCGGGCGGCGCCTCAGGCGCCGAGGTTGGCGGCGACGAAGTCCCAGTTCACGAGGTGCTCGAAGAACACCTCGAGATACTTCGGCCGCGCGTTGCGGTAGTCGATGTAGTAGGCGTGCTCCCAGACGTCGCAGGTGAGCAGCGGCTTCTGGCCGGCGGTCATGGGGTTGCCGGCGTTGGCGGTGGTGACGATCGCCAGCTTGCCGCCGTCCTCGACCAGCCAGGCCCAGCCAGAGCCGAACTGGCCGGCGGCGGCGGCCTTGAACCGGCCGACGAAGTCCTCGAAGGAACCGAAGTCGCGGGCGATCGCCTCGGCCAGGGCTCCGCTCGGGGCGCCGCCGCCGCCGGGCTTCATGCATTGCCAGTAGAAGCTGTGGTTCCAGACCTGGGCCGCCTGGTTGAACAGGCCGCCTTCGGCGGTCCGGATCAGCTCCTCGAGGCTCTTCGAGGAGTCACCGCCGGTCAGCTCGTTGAGCTTGTTGACGTAGGCGGCGTGGTGCTTGCCGTGATGGTAGTCGAAGGTCTCGGCGCTGATGTGGGGCGCCAGGGCGTCCTTCGGGTAGGGCAGGTCAGGGAGTTCGTAGGCCATGTCGGAATCCAGGGTCGGCCGCGGGCGGCGGCCGGAGGAGGCATCTTCTAGGACCGCCGGCCGCCGGCTCAAGGGCGGAAGGAGGAATGCCGCCCGGCCCTGCTACATTCGCCGTCGCCGATGCCGCCGACGCCGCCGGGCCGCCGCTTCTCCCGCCGCCTCGCCGGCCTGTGCCTGATCGGGCTGCTCCTGGAGGCGCTCGGCCGCTGGCTGGAGTGGCCGCACGATCCCTTCGCCCGAGTGCCGCTGGACGACGCCCAGGCCTACTGGGAATGGGCCGGCGCGATCGCCGGCGGCAGGCTGATCGGCAGCGAGCCCTTTCTGTCCGCGCCGCTCTACCCGTTCTTCCTCGCTCTCCTGCGCGCCCTCGGCTTCGGGCTGCCGGGGATCTACGCCGTGCAGGCCCTCCTCCACGCCGCCACCGGCTGGCTGGTCGGAAGGGCCGCCCGGCACCGCCTGGCCACCGACGGTCCGGCCCTGGCGGCGGCGGCCCTTTTCCTGCTGCTCACGGACCCCTCCTACGCCGCCGGGAGGCTGCTGAACAGCAGCCTCCAGCTCTTCTTGGTCGCCCTGCTCTGGCGGGGCCTGCAGCGGGCCGAGGATCGGCCCGGCGGCGGTCGGGACCTCGGCCTCGGCGCCCTGCTCGGCCTGAACGCTCTCGCCAATCCGGCGATGCTGCTGGCGGTGCCGATCGTCGCCGCTTGGCGCGGCCGGCGAACCTCCTGGCCGGCGGCGCCGCGCCTGGTCTTGGCCGCGGCCCTGGTCGTCGCCCCCGCGACGGCCCACAACCTCGCCGCCTGCGGCGAGCCGATCCTGATCAGCGCCCAGGCCGGAGTCACCTTCGCCCACGGCAACGCCCCCGGGGCGGACGGCACCTACCACCCGATCCCCGGCGTCAGCACCGGCCGCCTGAAGCAGAACCGGGACGCCTGGCGCCTGACCGCCGAGGAGACGGGGATCGAGGGCTGGCGGGCGACCAGCCGCCACTTCTTCGCCCGCGGCCTGGCCTGGTGGGCGGCCGATCCAGGCGCCGCCCTGCTCACCGCCGCGCGCAAGGTCGGGTTGTTCTTCACCGCCCACGCCTACGGCGACGTCGCGCTGCCGGAACTCGAGCGGCAGGCGGGACTCCAGCCCTGGGCCGGAATCGTGCCGGCGCCGCTGGTCCTGCTCCCGGCCCTGCTCGCCCTGTTCGTCGCCTGGAGGCGGCGGCGACCGGTCTTCCCGGAGGCGCTGCTGCTCCTGCTGCCGCTTCTGGTGGTGACCCTCTTTTTCTACTCCCCGCGCTACCGGATGCCGGCGCTGCCGGTGGCCGCGGCCCTCTGCGCCGGGGTCGCCGCCCAGCGCCATCGCTGGCGCGGAGCGATCTGGCTCGGCGGCCTGCTCGCCCTGGCAGCCGGCGGCGCCCTCGAACCGCCGCTCGACCGCCTCCGGCCGGCCTTCGCGCACAAGCTCGGCGAGGCCTGGGAACGAGCCGGCGAACCGGAACGGGCCGAGGCCGCCTACCGCCGGGCGGCGGAACTCAGCTTCCCCCAGGCCGCCGCCAGCCTCGCCCGGCTCCGCAGCGAGCGGGCCGCCGACGACCCGGCCGGCTTGGCCGAGGCCCTGGCGGAGCTGCGTCGGGCGGCCGAGGCCCGGCCGGAAGACCCCTACGGCTGGCGGGCGCTGGCCACGGCCCTGGCCCGCAGCGGCCGGGCGGCCGAAGCCGAGGCACCGTTCCGGAGGGCGGTCGAACTCGACCCGGGCGACTGGGAGGCCCTCGCCGGACTCGGCGGCGTCCTCCTCGAGACCGGCCGCCCGGAGGAGGCGGTGACCGAACTCCGGCGGGCGGTCGCGGCCCGTCCCGACTCGGCCCCGGCCTGGTTCAACCTGGCCCAGGCCGAGCTGGCGCTCGATCACGAACGAGAGGCGACCGAGGCGCTCGAGGAGGCCCTGCGGCACGATCCCGGCCTCGCTCCGGCCCGGCTCGACCTCCTCCGGATCCGGGCCGGCGCGCGAACCCCGGAGCTGCGGGATCCGGATCGGGCCGCCGAGCTGGCCGCCGAGCTGGAGGCGGACCTGCGCCGGCGCTCCGAGCCGACTCCCCGGGAGGTGGTCGAGGTGCTCGAGGCCCGGGCGATGGCGGCGGCCGCCGGCGGGCACTGGTCCGAGGCCGGGGACCTCCAGGACCAGGCCGCCGAGGTGGCGGCCGCGACCGGTGCGCCGGAGGAGGTGGTGTCGACGCTGCGGGCCCAGGCCGAGGCCTACCGGAAGGAGCGGCCGTTCCGCCGCTGAGCAGGCGGTCGGCGGACCTACCATGCCGGGGCATGGCCGCCGACCGCCGCGCCCTTCGTCCGCGCCCGCTTCGCCCCTCCCAACTCCGCTGGACCTGCCCCGCCGGCTGGATCCCGGCGCCGCGCCGGCGCCCGACCGGCCAAGATCCGGTCTCCCGGCTGATCGGGCAGGAGCGGCCGATCGAGGCGCTCCGGATGGGCCTCGCGGTCCAGGCGCCGGGTTACAACGTCTTCGTCACCGGCATCGGCGGACCGGAGCGCTTCCAAACGGTGCGGGCGGTCCTGGAGCAGGTCCAACTGAGCTGCCCGCTCCTCAAGGACCACGTCTTCGTCCACAACTTTCTCGACCCGATCCGGCCCCGTCACTTGGCGCTGCCGGCCGGAAAGGGGGTCCGCTTGGCCGAGGCGATGCGGAACTGGCGGCGGGCGATGCGGCGCGAGATCCCGCGCCTGCTGTCGAGCGAGGAGCACCTCGCCCGCCGCGACCGCCTCCTGCGCCGCTACGCCAGCGCCGAGGAGCAGCTCTTCCGCCGGCTGGCCCGGCGGGCCCGCGCCGCCGGTCTGGCCCTGGTCCAGGTCGAGGCCGAGGACGGCCCGCGGCCGGACATTTGGCTGCGGATCGGCGAGGAGGCGGTCGCCCCGGACGCGCTCGGTGAGGTCGAAGAGAAGCTTCGGCCCCGAGGCGCCGCCCTGCGCCGCCTGCTCCTGGCCCGCGAGGGCCTGGTCAGCCAGCTCCGGAAGGCGAGGCTCCAGGCGCGCCAGATCGGCCTGCGGCTGTTGCGCGAGGTCCAGACCTTGGACGAGAACCGAGTCCGGGAGGTGGTCCAGGCCCTGACCATCGCCACCGCCGAGGAACTCGAGGCCGACGAGGCGCTCGGCGCCTGGCTCGGCGACGCGGCCGGCTTCGCCCTCGCCAACCTGCACCTCTTCCGCGGCCCGGAGGGCGGCGGAGAAGAGAGCGACCAGGAAGAGGGCGACGGCGACCACAAGCTCGGGCTGGAGGTCTTCGAGGTGAACGTGGTCCGCAGCGCCGAGGAGGGGCGCTGTCCGATCGTGACCGAACTCCACCCGAACTACTCGAATCTGTTCGGCACGGTCGAACGGCGCCAGCTCAGCGCCGGCCCCGGCCACTTCCACCTCGCGGTCCGCCCCGGCTCGTTGCTGGCCGCCGACGGCGGCCTGCTGGTCCTGAACGCCCGCGACGTCTTCCAGGAGGCCGAGGTCTGGCGCTCCCTGAAGCGGACCCTCCAGATCCACCAGCTCCAGATCCACACGATCGAGGGGATGTCCCCGCTCGGCGTCACCGGCGTCCGGCCGGAACCGGTGCCGATCGACCTCAAGGTGATCCTGGTCGGGGACAACGCGCTCTACGAGCTGCTCCACGAGAGCGACCACGACTTCCCCGAGATCTTCAAGACCAAGGCCGAGTTCGACGACAACCTGCCGCTGACCAAGGCCAACGTCGGCCGCCTGGTCCGGGTCCTGCGCGACCTCGGTCGGCGCGAGGGTCTGCTGCCCTTCGCCGCCAGCGGTCTGCAGAGCCTGGTCGAACGGGCGGTCGAGGACGCCGGCCGCCGCAACCGGCTGTCGGCCCGGCTGCCGGTCCTGGCCGACTACGCCCGGGAGGCCTCCTACCACGCCCAGCGCGCCGGCCGGCGGCGGATCGACCGGCGGGCGGTCGAGGAGGCGCGGCGGGCCTTCATCCTTCAGCACGCGGCCGAGCCGGAGTGGAACCTGCGCGCGGTCCTCGACGGCGTCTACGAGATTCAGACCAGCGGCACCCGGATCGGCTCGGTCAACGCCTTGACCGTGGTTTCGATCGGCCCGCTCTCCTTCGGCCGGGTCGCCCGGGTCTCGGCCTCGGTGGCGGTCGGCGACGACAGCACCCTGAACATCGAGCGCGAGGTCGAGCTGAGCGGCCCGATCCACACCAAGGGGGTGCTCCTGCTCGAATCCTTCCTGCGCGCCCGCTTCGGCCAGAACCGCACGCTGCCGATCAAGGCCGCCCTCAGCTTCGACCAGAGCTACGGCCCGATCGACGGCGACTCGGCCAGCTCGACCGAGGTCTACTGCCTGCTCTCCGCGATCGCCGGCCTGCCCGTGCGGCAGGACCTGGCCGTGACCGGCGCCGTCAACATGCAGGGCGAGATCCTGGCCGTCGGCGGCGTCAACGAGAAGGTGGCCGGCTTCTTCGAACTCTGCGCCCGCCGCGGCCTGACCGGCAGCCAGGGCGTCATCCTGCCTTCCAGCAACGTCGAGGATCTGATGCTCGACCCGGCGATCCTGCGCGAGGTGCGGGCCGGCCGCTTCCACCTCTGGGCCGCCGACACGGTCGACCAGGGGATCGCCCTGCTGACCGGCCTGCCGGCCGGCCGGCGGCGGCGGGACGGCAGCTGGCCGCAGGAGTCGGTCATGGGCCGGGTCGAGGCCGCCTTGGCCCGCTACGACAAGGTTCGGGACGGCAAGGACGACAAGGGCGGCCGCAAGTCCGGGCAGGGCTAGAATGCCAGGTCCACCACCACTCGATCATGCGCTACATCGACCCGCACATCCACTGCGTCTCCCGGACCACCGACGACTACCAGGCCATGTACCTGGCCGGGGTCCGGGCGGTGGTGGAACCCTCCTTCTGGCTCGGCCAGCCCCGGACCAGCGCCGGCACCTTCCGCGACTACTTCCTGATGATCCTGGAATGGGAGCGGGAACGCGCGGCCGGCTTCGGCATCGAGCACCGCTGTACGATCGGCCTCAACCCAAAGGAGGCCAACGACGAGCGGCTGGCGGCCGAGGTGCTGGAGATGCTGCCGGAGTTCCTCGGGCGCGACGGCGTGGTCGCGGTCGGCGAGCTGGGCTACGACGCGATCACCCCGGCCGAGGAGAAGGCTTTCATCGCCCAGGTCGAAATGGCCCGCGGGTTCGACTTGCCGATCCTGGTCCACACCCCGCACCGCGACAAGGCCCGCGGCACGAAGCGGACGATCGAGGTCCTCGCCGACCTGGACGTGGACCCGAACCGGGTGGTCATCGACCACTCGACCGAGGAGACCACCCGGATGATCCTCGACGCCGGCTACTGGGCCGGCCACACGGTCTATCCCGAGACCAAGCTGACGCCGGAGCGCTTCGTGAACATCTTCTTCGACTGCGGGGTCGAGCGGATCACTCTGAACTCGAGCGCCGACTGGGGGCGGTCGGACCCGCTGAACGTGCCGAAGACGGCCGCCTTGCTCGAGGCCCGCGGCGCCGACCCGGCCGTGATCCAGCGGTTGGTCTGGGACAACCCGCTCGCCTTCTACGGCGCCGAGCGGATGGCCCTGGGGGTCGGCCCGGCCGGAGTCCCGGCCTGATTCGGAATCCGGGCCGGTTCCCTGGCCCCCGGTTCGGAGCCGGGGCGGCTTGCGGCCGACCGGAAGGTCCGCTTCGTCGTCCGGAGGAGGCCGGCGACCGCCTGCATCCCCGCCTCGATCGGATCCCAGCGGCTCGTGGGTGACCTTCCCCGGGCGATCCCAGGGGCGCCGGGGCGCCCTTGGGAGGTTCCGCCACCCCGCAAGACGGAGCACCCGGGTCCGGGTTAGGGTTCGCCGGCAATCAGGGGGCAGCGATCCGGGCCGGATTCCATGATCTGCTCTGGAATCCGGTTACCGCCCGCCCTCCGAACGGCTAGACCCTCGCGGTAATCGCACCTGTCTCCAGGGGGATTCCAAGGGGATGGAGGCCGCCGGGTCCGTGAGGGGAGGATCCGGCGGCCTCGCTTCTCGCCGCCGGCTCAACCTCCGGCCTCGGCCGGCAACTCCGCCAGCTCGACCTCCACCTCCAAGGCCTGCTTGTTGCGCCAGAGCCGGAGACGCACCCGATCGCCGGGCGAATAGGCGCTGATCCGAGCGCGGAGGGCCTGCCAACCGGTGACTTCGTGGCCGTCCACCTCGAGGATGATGTCCCCCTTGCGAACGCCGGCGGCGGCGGCTGGAGTCCCTTCCAGGATCTCGGTGACCAGGGCGCCGTAAGGCCGTGGCAGGCCGCTCCGGCGGGCGAAGCCGGGGGAGATCTCCTGCTGATCCGTGTTCACGCCCAGGTAGCCGCGGCGGACCCGACCGTACTCGACCAGGTCCTCGGCCACCTTGCGGGCCAGGCGGGCCGGCACCGACCAGGAGACGCCGTTCCAGGAATGGAGGCCGTGGACCGCCTTGAACTGGGAATCGGGGCTGATGGCGGTGTTCACCCCCACCACCCGGCCGCGCATGTCCACCAGCGGGCCGCCGGAGCTGCCCTGGTCGATCACGGCGTCGTGTTGGAGGAAATCCTCGTAGCCGCCAGGGGTCTGGGCCAGGATGCCGATCGAGCGGTTGAGGCCGCTGATGACCCCGAGGCTGGTCGAACCGACCAGGCCGAGCGGGTTGCCGACCGCCAGGACCAGGGCGCCGGGCCGCAGGGCGTCGCTGTCCCCCCAGGGGAGCTGGCGCCGGGCCTCACCTTCCGGGATCCGGACGACGGCGATGTCGATGCGGGGGTCGGCGGCGACGATGTCCGCCGGGAAGACCCGGCCGTCGGCCAGGGTCACGCGGGCGAAGACGTCCCCGATCTCCTGATCCGGCCGATCCTTGGGCGGATTCACCACGTGGTTGTTGGTGACCACGATGCCGCGGATGGCGTCGACCACGAAGCCGGTGCCGGTCCCGGCCCGGCGCTCGCCGTCGGCGGTGAAATCGACCCGGATGTGGACGGTGGCCCGGAGGACCCGGGCGGCGAGATCCTCGAGGGCGTCGGAGAATTCGAGCAACTGGGCCGGCGTGGAGGGCCGGCCGCCGCGGGCCGGGGCGGCCAGGCCGAGGGCCAAGCCGAGGGCCAGGCCGACGGCCAGGAGGAGCAGGGAGAGCGGGCGTCGGTGCATGGGCAGGGGCGCGGGCGGGGCTGCCGCCCCGACCGGCTACGGGCAGAGGATAGCCCCGGCGGGGAATCCATCCGCACCGGCCGTGACGGGACTGGCATTCTCGGATCCCTGCCTTATCCCCCAGCGTCCGGAATCCCTACAATCCCGGCCTGACCGCGGTCCGCCCTCCCGGAAACTCGAGGGGGGCGGTCCGTCCTCGGAGGCCGCGGCCCCCCATCCGAACCGAGCTGGCCCGATGTCCGTCGTCAAGATCCGAAAGGGATTCGACGTGCCGATCCCCGGCGGCCTGGAGTCCACCGTGGCCCAGGACGGCCCGCCGATCCACCACGTGGCCCTGAAACCCCAGGAAGCGCTGGGGATCAAGACCAAGCTCCACGTCCACATCGGCCAAAGGGTCCGCCTCGGCGACCCCCTGTTCCACGACCGACGGGACGAGCACGTTCTCTTCACCTCGCCCGGCGCCGGTGAGGTGGTGGCGATCAACCGCGGCCGACGGCGGATGGTTCAGTCGGTGGTCGTCCGCCTCGATCCGGCTTCCGGCGAGGAGGAGCAGGTCCCGTTCGAGCCGGCCGACCCGGTGCAGGCCGACGCCGACACCATCCGCGGCCACCTGCTGCGCTCGGGCCTCTGGCCCTGCCTGCGCCAGCGCCCCTTCGACAAGGTGGCGCCCTCGGAGGGGGATCCGCGCTCGATCTTCGTCACGGCGATGGACACCCGGCCGCTGGCGCCGCCGCCGCTCGCCCTGCTCGAGGGCCGGCAGGCGGCGTTCCGGGCCGGGTTGGTCGCCCTCGGCCGCCTCACCTCCGGCCGGGTCCGACTCTGCACCGCCGCCGGCGAGGACTGGCACGACTTCCTGGTCGACGGCGTCGAGCACACCGCCTTCAGCGGCCCCCATCCGGCCGGCAACGCCGGCGTCCACATCAACGCCCTCGACCCGGTCGGCCCCGGCCGGGCGGTCTGGCACGTCGGCTACCAGGACGTGGCCGACATCGGCGAATTCCTGACCACCGGCCGCATTCCGAGCCGGCGCCTGATCGCCGTGGTCGGGCCGGCGGCGCGCGAGCCGGCGCTGCTCCGGACCCGCCGCGGCGCCGCCACCGAGGAGTTGTGCGCGGGTCGGATCGGGGTCGAGCAGGCCCGGGTGGTCTCCGGCTGCCCGCTCGCGGGCGGCAACGCCCAGCCCGGCGGTCCCTACGGCTTCCTCGGCCGCTACGACAACCAGGTCACGATCCTCGACGACGCCCCGGCGCGCGAGTTCCTCGGCTGGCTGAAGCCGATCGGCCGCCGCCACACCTTCACCAACGCCGCCCTGGCCAAGTTCGTCCGCCGGCGGCTCCGCTTCGACACCGACCGCAACGGCAGCGACCGGGCCATCGTCCCGATCGGCTCCTACGAGCGGGTGATGCCGATGGACATCATGGCCACGCAATTGATCAAGGCTCTGGCCAGCCACGACCTCGAGGGAGCCGAGAAGCTCGGCGTCCTCGAACTCGCCGAGGAGGACGTCGCCCTCTGCGAATACGTCTGCCCCTCGAAGACCCCCGTCACCCGCCTGCTGCGGGAGATGCTCGACCGGATCGAGAAGGAGGGCTGATCCCGTGTCCTTCCTGCGCCGACAGCTCGACAAGATCGCGCCCCTGTTCGAGGAGGGCGGTCGCCTGCACAAGCTCTATCCGCTCTACGAGGCGGCCGACAGCTTCCTCTACACCCCGGGCCGCCGGACCAGCGAGGGTCCGCACATCCGCGACGGCATCGACCTCAAGCGGACGATGATGACCGTCGTCTGGGCGCTTCTCCCCTGCGCCCTGTTCGGGATGTGGAACGCCGGCCGCCAGGCCGGCCTCGCCGCCGGGCAGGATCCGGGCGCGGCCGAGGCCTTCCTGGCCGGCCTGCTGATGTTCCTGCCCCGCTACCTGGTGGTGATGGCGGTCGGCGGCGGAATCGAGACGGTCTTCGCCGCGGTCCGCAAGCACGAGATCAACGAGGGCTTCCTGGTCACGGGCCTGCTCATCCCGCTCATCGTGCCGCCGACCATCCCGCTCTGGCAGCTCGCCCTGGGCACCGCCTTCGGAGTCGTCATCGGCAAGGAGGTCTTCGGCGGCACCGGCATGAACGTGCTCAACCCGGCCCTGACCACCCGGGTCTTCCTGTTCTTCGCCTATCCGGCCCAGATCTCCGGCGACCTGGTCTGGGTCGCCGGCCGCGAGCACTGGCTCGACGGCTTCTCCGGCGCCACACCGCTGGCCCACTTCTACGCCGACGGCGCCGCCGCCACCGCCGGCATGAGCTGGAGCGACGCCTTCC
Organism: Planctomycetota bacterium; assembly: GCA_003696625.1. GTDB lineage: Bacteria > Planctomycetota > UBA1135 > UBA1135 > UBA1135 > J029. Next base: position 47,897 of record RFGR01000061.1, on the reverse strand, counting down.
TCGGCCTGATGCCCGGTTCCTTCGGCGAGACCAGCACCCTCTGCTGTCTGATCGGCGCCGCCATCCTGCTCTTCACCCGCATCGCCTCCTGGCGGGTGATGCTCGGCTGTCTGCTCGGCATGGCCGGCACGGCCTCGCTCTTCAACCTGCTGGCGCCGTCGCCGGAGCACTACCTGGCCCTGCCCTGGTACTGGCACCTGGTCGTCGGCGGCTTCGCCTTCGGCACCGTCTTCATGGCCACCGACCCGGTCTCGGCCGCCCAGACCGACACCGGCCGCTGGATCTACGGCGTTCTGATCGGCGTCCTCACCGTCCTCGTCCGGGTGGTCAATCCGGCCTATCCCGAGGGCATGATGCTCGCCATCCTGTTCATGAACATCTTCGCACCGGTCATCGACTACTACGTGGTCAAGGCCAACGTCAAGCGTCGGGAGCAGCGCCTTGGAGTTCAGTAACAAGTACATCGTCGGCTTCGCGCTGGTGGTCTGCCTGGTCTGCTCGCTGGTCGTGTCGTTGTTTGCGGTCGGCCTCGGGGAGCGGCAGGACGCCAACAAGCGCCTCGACCTACAGACCAACATCCTGGCCGTCGCCGGCCTGATCGAGGAAGGTCAGCACCCCTCGCCGGCCGAGGTGGCGAAGATGTTCGAATCGATCTCGGCCGATCTCTACGACCGGCGGACCGGCGAGCGGGTCGGCCCGGCCCCGGCCGGCTACGACGTCGCCGCCCTGATGGCCGACGCCAAGACCCCCGGCAAGGGCACTCCGACCTCGGCCGTCGACGGCCTCGAAGACCCTTCCCGGGTCGGCTTCCTGCCCGATCGGCTCCTGGTCTTCCACGTCACCGTCCCCGGCAAGGAAGGCTGGGTGCTGCCGATCTGGGGCAACGGCCTGTGGTCGACCTTGAAGGGCTTCCTGGCCCTCGAGGAGAACCTGCAGCGGATCCGCGGCATCACGTTCTACGAACACGGCGAGACCCCGGGGCTCGGCGGCGAGGTCGACAATCCGCGCTGGAAGGCCCAGTGGCGCGGCAAGCGCATCTTCGACGACGCCGGCGCCCTCCGGATCGAAGTGACCAAGGCCGGCAAGGCCGCCGACCCCGACTTCCAGGTTGACGGCATCTCCGGGGCAACGATCACCAGCCGCTCCGTCAACAACTTCGTGCGCCTGTGGCTGGGCGAGGCCGGCTACGGCGCCTTCCTCCGCGCCAACACCGGGAGGGCCTGAACCATGGACAAGAAGACGCGCAAGGTCCTGGTCGATCCGCTCCACATCAACAACCCGGTCACGCTGCAGGTGCTCGGCATCTGCTCGGCCCTGGCCGTGACGACCAAGCTCGAGACGGCGGTGGTCATGTCGGCGGCGCTGACCTTCGTCCTGGTCGGCTCCAATACCGTCATCTCCGCACTGCGCAACCTGATCCCCGGCAGCGTCCGGATCATCGTCCAGTTGGCGGTGATCGCCTCGCTGGTGATCGTCGCCGACCAGGTCCTCAAGGCCTTCGTCTACGACGTCAGCAAGCAGCTCTCGGTCTTCGTCGGCCTGATCATCACCAACTGCATCGTCATGGGCCGGGCCGAGGCCTTCGCCATGGCCAACCCGGTCGGCAAGTCGGCGCTGGACGGCCTCGGCAACGCTCTCGGCTACTCGCTGCTGTTGCTGGTCGTCGGCTTCTGCCGGGAGCTGTTCGGCTCGGGCAAGATCCTCGGCCACACCGTCTTCGAAACGGTCAACAACGGCGGCTGGTACCAGCCGAACGGCCTGCTGGTGCTGTCGCCGGGGGCCTTCTTCCTGATCGGCCTGATCATCTGGATCCAGCGCACGATCTCCCCCAGCATGCAGGAGAAGGAGTAGGGCATGGAACTCCTCAACCTGTTCGTCAAGTCGGTCTTCGTCGAGAACATGGCCCTGGCCTTCTTCCTGGGCATGTGCTCGTTCCTGGCCGTGTCGAAGAAGGTCGAGACGGCGATGGGTCTGGGCATGGCGGTGACCTTCGTCCAGACGGTGACGGTGCCGCTCAACAACCTGATCTACACCTGGCTGCTCAAGGAAGGCGCCCTGAGCTGGATCAGCCCGAGCCTGGCCGGCGTCGACCTGAGCTTCCTGAGCTTCATCGCTTTCATCGCCACCATCGCCGCCATGGTCCAGATCGTCGAGATGACGATCGACCGGTTCGCGCCCAAGCTCTACACCACCCTGGGCGTGTTCCTGCCCTTGATCGCGGTCAACTGCGCCATCCTCGGCGGCTCGCTGTTCATGGTCCAGCGCGAGTACGACTTCGCCCAGAGCGTGGTCTTCGGCCTCGGCTCCGGCCTCGGTTGGTGGCTGGCGATCCTCGCCCTGGCCGCGGTACGAGAGAAGATGAAGTACTCGAACGTGCCGCACGGGCTGCGCGGCCTCGGCATCACCTTCCTCACCGCCGGCCTGATGGCGATGGGGTTCATGCTCTTCGGCGGCATCAAGCTCTAGGGAGGGATCCGGCATGGACTACACCACCATCGCTCTCGGCGTCGCCATGTTCTGCTTCGTGGTCCTGGCCATGGTCCTGATCCTGATCTGGGCCAAGAGCAAGCTGGTGCAGAGCGGCAACGTCCGGATCGTCGTCAACAACGACGAAGAGAAGCCCTTGGTCGCGCCGGCCGGCGGCACCCTACTGGCGACCCTGGCCGACCAGAAGCTGTTCGTCCCCTCCGCCTGCGGCGGCGGCGGCACCTGCGCCCAGTGCAAGGTCAAGGTGCTGGAAGGCGGCGGCGACCTGCTGCCGACCGAGGAAGGGCACATCACCCGCGGTATGGCCCGGGAGCACTGGCGCCTGGCTTGCCAGGTCAAGGTCAAGCGGGACATGCGCATCCAGGTCCCGGACGAGGTCTTCTCGGTCAAGAAGTGGGAGTGCGAGGTCCTCTCCAACCGGAACGTCGCCACCTTCATCAAGGAGCTGCGGCTGCAACTGCCGCCCGGGGAGACGATCGAATACCGCTCCGGCGGCTACATTCAGATCGAGATCCCGCCGCACGACGTCAGCTTCAAGGACTTCGACATCGACGAGGAGTACCGGCCGGACTGGGACAAGTACGACATCTGGCGCTACCGGTCGGTCACCGACGAGCCGGTGGTGCGGGCCTACTCGATGGCCAGCTACCCGGCCGAGGGCAACGTCCTGATGCTCAACGTCCGCATCGCGACGCCGCCGCCGCGCGGCCCCGAGGGCATTCCGCCGGGCAAGGGCTCGAGCTACATCTTCAGCCTCAAACCGGGTGACAAGGCGGTCATCTCCGGCCCCTACGGCGAGTTCTTCCTCCGCGACACCAAGAAGGAGAAGATCTTCATCGGCGGCGGCGCCGGCATGGCTCCGATGCGCTCGCACCTGATGCACCTCTTCCGCACCGAGAAGACCGACGTCAAGGTCAGCTTCTGGTACGGCGCCCGCTCGCTGCGCGAGGCCTTCTACATCGAAGACTTCAACGCCATCCAGGAAGAATTCCCGAATTTCGAGTGGCATCTGGCCCTCTCCGAGCCGTTACCGGAGGATGAGTGGACCGGACTGACCGGGTTCATCCACCAGGTCCTGTACGACGAGTACCTGTCGAAGCACCCGGAACCCGAGGAATGCGAGTACTACATGTGCGGCCCGCCGATGATGAACGCGGCGGTGCTGAAGATGCTGGACGACCTGGGAGTCGACCGGGAAAACATCTTCCTCGACGACTTCGGCGGCTGAGCCGCCCGGCGCTGGCCGCCGCCTGCCTCCTGGCCGCCGCCTGCGGCGACGGCCGGGAGGCGAGGGAGCTGGTCCTCCTCAGCGGCCGGACCATGGGCACCACCTGGCAGGTCAGCCTGGTTTCGCCGCCGGCCGCGGCCGCCGATCTCGACCGCGAGATCACCGCCGTCCTCGACCGGGTCGACGCCGCGATGTCGACCTGGCGGGCGGATTCGGCCCTGGCCCGGTTCAACCGCAACCGCCAGACCGGCCCCCAGAAGCTGCCGCGGGAACTCCTGCACGTGGTGGCGGCGGCCCTCGATCTGGCCGAGAAGAGCGACGGCGCCTTCGATCCGACCGTGCTGCCGCTGGTCGATCTCTGGGGCTTCGGCCCTTCCGGAACGCGCGCCGGCGTGCCGGCGGAAGCCGAGATCGAGCGCGCCTTGGCCCGGACCGGCTGGCAGCGGCTGACCCTCGACCGGGCCGCCGGCACTTTGGCCAAGAGCGATCCCGATCTGCAGATCGACCTGAGTGCCATCGCCAAGGGCTACGGGGTCGACGCGGTCGCCGCCCGGCTGCTCGAGCTTGGCTGCCGGGACTGGCTGGTCGAGGTCGGCGGCGAGGTCCGCTGCTCGGGCAGCAACGTCCAGGGCGGCCCCTGGCGGATCGGCATCGACCGGCCCGAGCCGATGGCGCCGCCGGGGCGGCGGATCGAGCAGGTGGTCGAACTCAGCGGCCTGGCCCTGGCGACCAGCGGCGACTACCGCAACTTCCGCGACTTCGACGGCCGCCGCTTCTCGCATACCATCGACCCGCGCACCGGTCGGCCGGTCGAGCACGCCCTGGCCTCGGTCAGTGTGATCGCGGCCGACTGCATGCACGCCGACGGGCTGGCGACCGCGATCAGCGTCCTCGGCCCGGAGAAAGGCTGGGAATTCGCAGCCGGCCTGGACGGGGTCGAGGTCCTGCTCGTCAGCCGCAACGAGGACGGCAGCCTGAGCGAGCGGATGAGCGACGGCTTCCGCGCCTTCCTCGCCGCCCCGCCGACCGGCGGCTGAGCCGGCTCAAACCGAGAGCGGCGGCGGGCCGGGCGGCTGCCGGCGGGCGAGGACGCCGAAGTGGTCCTTGCGCTGGGGGTAGCCCAGCTCGGCCAGCTGCACCAGCTCGTTGCCCTCCGCGGAGGCGCAGATCCCGACCTGCTTGCGGGCGCAGAGGCAGTCACCGATCTCCTCGCCGTCCGGCCCGACGACGCCGCCGCAAGAACCGTGCAGCCGCTTGCCGGCCACGACCACCCCGACCGCCATCAGGGCGACCGCGAGGACGAAGGCCAGGAAGCTGAGGAGGAAGACGATCACCGAGGCGGCATTCTAACCGTCGGCGCCGGCGTCCGCCGCTTCCTCCGCGGCCGGAAGCGGCGGCAGCCCGGCGGCCAGGTCCAGGAACCCGGGCAGGGCGTCGGCGAAAGCCTCCTTGGCGTCCTCGGAGATCGGATCGGAGCCGAGGTAGACGTCGAACAGGGCCAGGGCCAGGTTGTGGGACTTCACCTCGCCCATCACCTTGCCGCCGATCCTGGTCACCAGCCGGCCGCCGGGATGCCAGGCGAAGACCAGCTCGGTCCCCTCCTCGAGTTCGTCGCTGAAGAAGGTCTTGAAGCGGGCCAGGGCGGCCCGGTCGGCCGCGACCACCTCCGGCTTGGCGGACCGCGCCAGTTTCTCCAGTCGGGGCTCGAGGGATTCGGCGAAGGCCTCGGCGATGTCTTCGCCGTCGACGTCGCGGGTCATCACCCAGCGCAGGCCCTTGCTGAAATCGCCGTTCAGGAGGGCGCGGTAGAAGGCGCGGCTCTTGCGCCGGTCCTTGGGCCGGAGGCCGCGGTAGTCGCGCAACGCCGCCGCCGCCGCCCGGGCGTCGAGGTAGAGACCGAAGGCGTAGACCTTGACCGCGAAGATGGTCTTGGTGCGGAGCCCGACGGCGAGGAGATGGAGCGGCTGCTTGCCGCCCGGGAAGTCCATCCAGCGCGGGAACTCGACCTCGCTGCGGGGCTCCTCGACGGTCGGGACCGGTTGGGACGGATCCTGAGCGAGGGCGGGCACGGCGAGCAGGGCGGCGGCCAGAAGCGGGAACAGGGGTCGTCTCATCGTCTTCCTCCGCCCCGAGGATACGCTCCCGGCCGTCCGAGGAAGGAGATGCGGCTCCGAGCCGGAGCCCGGAGCCGCTGCAACGGGGATGGAGACGGCGCCGCAGGGCGCCCGAAAAGGGGGATTAACCCACTGCCGAGCCCCGGTCCGGGGCAGGGCGGGCCGCCTCGGTATCGGCGGCCAGGCGGATCCGGTCGACGCAGGAGGCGAAGCCCTCTTTGGCGTCCTCGTCGAGCGGATCATTGTCCAGATAGCAGGCGAAGAGAGCCCGGCACAGGAGTTCGGATTGCAAGGTGCCGGCCACGCGGCCGCCCAGGACCGTGACCAGCCGGCCGCCCGGGTACCAGGCGAAGACGAGTTCCATCCCCTTCTCGAGTTCGGTTTCGAAGTAGGAGCGGAACTCGGCCAGGGCTCGGTCGGCCTCGGCCCGGGCCGCCGGCTCGGCCCGCCGCCCCAGCCGTTCGAGGCGGGGTCCGAGGACGTCGTCGAAGGCCTCGGCGACGTCGTCTCCGTCAACGTCCCGGCACAGGATCCAGCGCACGCTCTTGGCGAAGTCGCCGGCCCAGAGGGCGCGGTAGAATTCGGGATCCCGAGCGACCTGCCGGGCCGGCAGCCCCTGCCAACGGCCCAGGGAGGCGGCCGCGCCCTCGGGCTCGACATAGAAGCCGAAGGCGTAGATTTTGATCCGGAGGAAGGTCTTGGTGTAGAGGCCGGTGCCGATCAGGAGCTGCTCCTCTTCCCCGCCGGGGAAGCGCCGGTACTCGGCGAACGGGATGCCGGTCCGCGGTTCCTCGACCCGGCCGAGCCGGTCGAGCCAGTCCGGCCGCTGTTGGGCCGGGGCGGCGGCCGGAAGCAGGAAGGCGCAGGCGAACAGGAGGCTGGCGGCGGTGCGCATGACGGTCTCCCCTCCATCGGCCGGTGGGGGTGCCGGCCTTGCGAAGAAAACCACCGCTCGCCCTATCCTGGCCCTATGGCCCGCGCCCGCGCCGTCTTCCTGGCCCTGGCCTGTTCCGGCTGCACCGCCGCCGCCCCGCTCCTCGACCGGGCGTCCTTCGCGGACTGGATCCGCGTCGGCGACGCAGTCTTCGAGTTCGACGGCGAAGTCCTCGCCGGCCACGACGCCGGCGCCCGGAACAGCTTCCTGCTCTCGCCGCGCGAGTACTCCGACTTCGTCCTCGAGTGCGAGGTCCGGATCGAGCCCGGCGGCAACTCCGGCATCCAGGTCCGCAGCCACCAGCGCCCGGACGGCACCGTCTTCGGCTACCAGATCGAAATCGATCCCAGCGACCGGGCCTGGAGCGGCGGGTTGTACGACGAAGCCCGGAGCGGCTGGCTGGATCCCCTCGACGACCAGCCGGAGGCGCGTCGGGCCTTCCGGCTGGGCGAGTGGAACCGGTACCGGATCGAGTGCCGCGGCGACCGGATCCGGAGCTGGGTCAACGGCGTTCCCTGCGCCGACTTCCGCGACCCGCGCGATCGCAGCGGCCGGATCGGCTTCCAGGTCCACGGCGGCGGCAGGACCCGCGTTTGGTGGCGGCGGCTGCGCCTGCGCGAGCTGACATGAGGCCGCCGCTCAGACGAGCGTGGGATCCACCTCGAGCAGCACCTTGCCGAAGACCTCGCGCGAGGCCACCCGGCGGTGGGCGTCGGCGACCCCTTCGAGCGGGAAGCGGGAATCCACGATCGGCTCCAGGCGGCCGGCGAAGACGTGCTCGGCCACTTCCCGCTGGTCGCCGAGGCCTCCCATCGTGCTGCCGAGCACGCTCAGGGACTTGAAGAAGATCGGCGCGAAGTTCAGCTTCATCTCGGCGCCGCTGGTGACGCCGCAGGTGACCAGACGGCCGCCGCGGCCGAGCAGCCAGATCCCGCGCGGCAGGGTGTCGGCGCCGACGTGATCGACGATCACGTCCAGGCCGCCGCGGCCGGCCCAGTCCCGCGCCGCCTCGGTCCAGTCCTCACGCCGGTAGTCGGCGGTCCGCTCGGCGCCCAGCCGGCGGGCGCGCTCGAGCTTCTCCGGGTTGCCGGCGGTGGCCATGACCCGGGCCCCCCAGAGTCGGGCGATCTGGATCGCCGCCACCGAGACGCCGCTGCCGGCGGCGTGGACCAGCACCTTCTCGCCCGGACGGAGGGCGCAACGCCCGACCAGCATGTGCCAGGCGGTGAGGAAGGTGAGCGGGAAAGCGGCCGCGAGGTCGAGCGGAAAGCCGTCCGGCACCGGCAGCAGGTTCTCGCGCCGAACGATCGCGAAGTCGGCGTCGCCGCCGTCGCAGGTCTCGCCGTAGATCCCGAACCGGCGACAGAGGTTGTGCCGGCCGCTGGCGCAGGCGGGGCAGTTGCCGCAGGCGTGCCCCGGCGCCACCGCCACCCGGGTGCCGACTGACAGGTCGTCGGCCCCCGGTCCGGCGGCGTCGACGATGCCGCTGAAGTCACACCCGAGGGTGATCGGCAGCGGGAAGCGGTGCCCCGGCACCCCGCGCCGGACCCAGGTGTCGAGGTGGTTGAGGGCCGCCCAGGCCACCCGGATCCGGACCTCGCCCGGTCCGGGCTCGGGTACGGGCAGCTCCTCGAGCCGCAGGACGTCGAAATCGCCGTGTTCGTGGACCCGGACCGCACGCATGAACTCATCCTAGGACAGGCGGCGGCCGGATCCGAGACCGGCGGCAACGCCGATCGCGTGGTAGCCTTGCGGGAACCCACGGTCGAGGACTCTCATCCCACCTCCCGGCTTCCCTTCCCCGCGCCGCCTCTTTCCATGCGCCAGGCTCCCCTCTTCTCCCTCCTCCTCCTCCTGTCGCCCGCCCTCTTCGCCCAGGCCGCCGGTGGTTCCTGGAGCCGGATCCGCGAGGATCTCGGCCCGGACCCGAACGGGCGGGCCGGGGAGTCCCTGGCCTGGGCCGGAGACCTGAACGGCGACGGCCTCGACGACCTGATCGTCGGCATGCCGACCGCGTCGCCGAACGGTTTGCCGCAGGCCGGCTCGGTGCGGGTGATCTCCGGCGCCGACGGCTCCGAGCTGCTCCGGATCGACGGCGACGCCGCCGGCGGCTGGGCCGGTTACTCGGTGGACGGTGGCTACGACATCGATCTCGACGGCGTCCCGGACATCCTCGTCGGGGCGCCGTTCGTGGTCGTCAACGGCCAGGCCGACACCGGCCGGGTGGACCTCTACTCCGGCGCCACCGGCGCCCGGATTCACCGCCTCGACGGCACCTTCAAGCACGGCAAATGGGGCGTCTCGGTCGCCTTCGTCGACGACGTCACCGGCGACGGCGCCGCCGAACTCCTGGCCGGAGCCTTCCAGGCCGGTGTCGGCGGGGTCTACGACGCCGGCATGGCCGCGCTCCTCGACGGCGCCACCGGCGCCACCCTGTTCGGCATCGCCGGCGCCGGCTTCCACACCGAACTCGGCTTCGCCGTCGCCCGCGCCGGTGACGTCGACGGCGACGGCCTCTGCGACTGGATGGCCGGGGCGCCGACCGACAACACCCCGATCCACCACGCCGGCAAGATCTTCGTCCACTCCGGCGCCGACGGCAGCCTGATCCACGAGTTCGGCGGCTCCTGGGACAGCGGCCACATGGGCGCCGCCCTGGCCGGCGCCGGCGACGTCGACGGCGACGGCACCCCGGACATCCTCGGCGGCTCCCCCACCGCCTCCTTCGGCGGCAAGGCCAAAGCCGGGGTGGTCCGGCTCTGGTCCGGCGCCACCGGCGCCCTGCTGGCCGAGTTCCGCGGCAGCCAGGCCGGCCAACAGCTCGGCGAGGCGGTCGCCGCCGCCGGCGACCTGGACCAGGACGGCCACGCCGACCTCGCCCTGTCGGCGCCGCAGACCGACCTCAACGGCCTGAACCAGGTCGGGGCGGTGTATCTGCACGCCGGCCTCGATGGTCGCCTGATCCGGGTCCTGGAGGGACAGGCGGCCCAGGACGAGTACGGCGCCTGGGTGGATTTCGGCGGCGACGCCGACGGCGACGGCCATCCCGACTTCGCCGTCGGCGCCCCCGGTCGGGACGGCGGCGGCTACGGCAATCTCGGCAGCGCCGACCTGATCGCCTTCGATCCCTGGGTCGCCTTCGGCCCGCAGCGGCTCTCGGCCGCCGCCGGCGGCCGGCTCCGCTGGGACATCGACTTCCCGACCGGCGCCGGCGGTCAGTCCTACGCGGTGCTCCTGTCGGCCTCGGGCACCGGACCGAGCACGATCCAGGGCCTCGACATTCCGTTGACCGCGGATCCTCTCTTCTCCCGGACCCAGGCCGGCAACTACCCCGCCGGCTTCAACGGCGCCCGCGGGGTCCTCGACGCCGCCGGCGACGCGGTCGCCACCTTCGACCTCGCCCCCGGCGCCCCGCCCGGCCTGGTCGGACGCCGTTACTGGTCGGCGGTGGTCGCCGCCCCGCCGGGCGGCGCGCCGTCCCTGGCCAGCGCCTCGGCGATGGTCGAGATCGTCCCCTGAGCGGGGAGCCGCCGGCTCACCAGATCGTCCGGCAGACTCCGTCGTGGTTCCGGGCCAGGTCGGCCAGGAAGTCCCGCGCCGCGGCCGGCGCCCCGAACGAGACCGTGTTCAGGCGGACGTTGCGCCAGCGGTTCCAGCGGCGGACCTGCGCGGCGATCCGGTCGGGATCGGTCACTTCGCCGGCCGAGGGTTCGCCGTCGCTGAGCAGGAAGATCTCCTCGACCCCTTCCCGCGCGAAGGCCTCACGCAGGCCGCCGGAGAGGTTGGTGGCGCCGGCGAAGCGCCGCCGCCGCAACCAGGCGGCCGCCTCGGCCAGGGTCTCCGGTCGACGGGAAACGAGCCGGTGGGCGAAGCTGTGGACGGAGGACTCAAAGAAAATCAGGTCGAACTCGGCCCGCTCGGGCAGCTGTGGCAGGAGCCGCAGCAGTTCGGCCACCGCTCGCGAACCGCGGGTCTCGCCGGGGTTCTCCGCCAGGGGCGCCTCCATCGAACCGGAAGAGTCGAGGACGAAGACGACCTTCTCGCCCAGGATCGGGATCCCGTGCCAGGCGACCGAGACCGTCTGGTCGTCCGCAGAGGCGGCCGGGGCGCGGAAGGGGGTGCCTTCGGCCTCGTGTTTGAGGAGCCAGTAGCGCCAGGCTTCCGGGTCGCGGCCGACCTTGTAGCCGGTCAGGCGTTGGAGAAGGCGAACCGCCTCGTTGGCCGCCCGGCCGCTCCGCCGGTGCAGCAGGTCGACGAGGTAGGGAGCGTCGGCGAGGTCGGGATTCCGGCGCAGCACGGCCAGGCATTCCCAGAGCAGGGACTGGTCGGACTGCGCCAGCCAACGGAGCGCCTCCGGCCGGGCGAAGGGCGAGCGGCGGGCGTCCAGACCGCGCAGCGCCGCCACCCGCGCCTCGGCCGGCTGCCGCCGGTCGGCCAGAATCCGCCGGCCGAAGGCCTCCCCGCCGGCCGCGTCGAGCTGGACCAGGGCGTAGACCGCCTCGGCCCGGACCACCGGGTCCCGCCGTTCGGCCAGCTCGCGCAGGTCTTCGATCGCCGATGCCCCGCACAAGGCCAGGCAACGGGCGTAGTCGGCCAGCCATTCCCCCCGCGCCGACCGCCGCAACGGGCGCACCTGCTCGAGTTCGAGCCTGCGACCGCTGCCGGCCAGACGCTCGAGCCAGGCCATCCGCTCCTCGAACGGCACCCAACGGCTCCGAATCCGCCCTATCATCTCCTCGACGGTCGGCGCCCGGGCGGCGGCCGGGCTTGGCGCCGGCGCGGGGGCGCCGGCCTGGGCGAGGCCGAGCAACGCCGGCAGGAGCAGGAGGAGCATCTCGGCTACTCTATCGGCCGGATTCCGGCGGTCACGCCCCGTCCTCGATGCGCGTCTCCATCGATCTCGACCTGGAAGGGCTGGAGGAGGCCCTGGCCGACGCCCTGCCGCTTCCCTCCGGCACCCGGCTGGACGGGATCGACTGTTGCAGGGACCGGCTCGAGATCGCTCTCCGGGCGCCGCTCGGGCGGCGGTTCGTCCTGACCGCCCGGATTCTGGACCGGCCGCGCGAGCGGATCCTGCACGACTGGAATCTCGCAGGAGCCGGCATCCTGCGCGGGATGATCCTGGACGCCATCCGCCGACGGATCTCGGAGCTGGAGGGGACCTGGAGCGGTCTGCGGGTCTGGGGCGAGGCGGAGGGCGACCGGCTCCATCTGGCCTGGCCGGCCGAAGGCGGGCGATGATCCGGCTTCTCCTCCACGGCGCCCTCCTCGGCGCCGCCCTCCTCTCCCTGGGCGGCGCGGTCGAGGCGGCGCTGGCGCTGCGGGCCTATCCCTTCGAACGGGACCTCGGCTTCTGGCTCGCGGTCTGGCCGATCGATGCAGCCGCCGGCGCCGGTATCGGCCTGATCGCGGCGCTGGTGCTGCCGTTCCTGGCCCGGGAGCGGGAGTGGCGCCGGCTGCCCGGCCTCCAGCTCGCCTCGGTCCTGGCCGGCGCTGGCGCCGCGGCCGCCATCGCCGTCGCCGCAGCCGGCGCCGCCGCCCCCCTCCGGATCGGCCTGGCGGCCGGCACCGGTCTGGCGGTCCAGCAGCTCGGACGGCGCCTGGCTCCCGGCCCGCTCGGCTGGCTGCTCGCCTCCTTCGTCTCGCCGCTGACCGCGGTCCTGGTCCTCCTGGCCGGCCTGGCCGCCGGTCTCGTCGGCGCGCTGCTGCCGGCCCTGTCCGGCCCCGAGACGGAGCCGTTGCTCGCCTCTCCGGCCGAGGCGCCGGTCCAGGGCGTGCTCCTCGTCTGCCTCGACCGGGTCGGCCTCGACCATCTCGGCTGCGGCGGCTACTACCGCGTGACCAGCCCCGGCCTCGACGCCGTCGCCGCCGAAGGGCTCCTGTTCACGGACGCCCACGTCCCCTCCGTCCGGCCGCGGGAGGTGCGGACCGCCCTGCTCGGCGGCGACCCGCCGCTGCCGGAACGCCTCCGCCGGGCCGGTTACGAGACCGCCGGCATCGGCGACCGGAGCTGGGTTCGCGCCGCCGCCGGCGGGCCGGCCGGCTTCACCCGCTTCCGCGATCCGGACCTGCCGCTGCCGGCCGACCGGCTCCTCCTTCCTCGGCTGCTCGGCTCGGTGCGGCGAGCGCCGGCGGCGAGCCGGGCGGAGCGGGCGGTGGCGCGAGCGCTCGCCTGGCTCGAGCGACGCCGCCCGGACCGTCCCTTCTTCCTGCTCCTCGAGCTGGACGGAATCTTGACCGAGGAGCCCGATCCGGAACTGGTCACGGCATTCCTGCCGGGAGGACCGGGCGAGGGCCCGCTCGACGCCCTGGCCGAGGAACGGGCGCGCTACGACGCGGCGATCCGGGACCTCGACCGGGCCCTGGCCGCGTTGGCGACCGGCCTCGCCGACCGCGACCTCCTCGAGGAGACCCTGCTCGTCGTGACCTCGGACCGCGGCGCCTGCTTCCACGCGGTCCATCCCGAGGGCGAGCCGGTCGCGGCCCGCTCCTGCCTGACCCGGGTCCCCCTCGCCTTCCGGCTTCCGCGCGCGATCCCGGCCGGCGGCCGCCGGGCCGAGCCCATCTCCACCGCCGCCCTGCCGGCGACGATCCTCTCCTTCCTCGGCCTCGAGGCGCAGGCGCCCTCGCTCCTGGACCCGGAGGCCCCGGCGCCCCCGGCCCGGATCCAGGACGTGGGGGCGGGCCTGGTCGTCGAACGCCGCGGCCGCTTCGTCGTCCTCCGCCGGCCGGATGCGCCGCCGCTGGTCCGCAACCTCGACCGGGATCCCGAGGAAACCCGGCCCTTCCATCCCCCGGAAGACCCCGGCGAGCGGGCGGCGGCCGCGGGCTAGGCGACCAGCCAGGCGGCGAGGGCCACCGCCGGGACGCGGGCGGCTCCGTAGGTCAGCAGATCGAAGGGATCCCAGGACCAGCCGGGCCGAAGGCGACGCATGAAGGCGCGCAGGAGATGGGCCTCGAGAACCAGGAGCGCGGCGAACCAGATCGACGCGGCGGCGGCCAGACGGACCGCCGGCACGGGATGGCCGTCGCCAATCGCCGGTTCGGCCAGGGCGCCGCTGGCGAGAGTTCCGCCGGCGAGGAGCAGGGAGGCGGCCTGGGCGGCCAGGGTCATCAGCGAGGTGAGGGTGAAGTTCCGGCCCAACGTGAACCAGACCGCCCACCACCCGACCAGCAGACCGGGCAGAACGGTCCAGGGCGAGAGGGCGGCCAGCAGGATCGAGGCGAGCGGACTCATCGCCGGGCCTGGACCCCGCGGGCGCTCTCCTCGCTCAAGGCGCGCAGAAGCTCGAGCGGATAGATGCCGCTGTCGTGGCCGTCACTGAACAGGCAGCGATAGGCGTAGTTGCCGACCGGCTTCATGTCCTGCAGCCCGAGGTCTTCGGGCACCGTGGCCGGGTCGAGCAGCCTGCGGCCGGTGACCTCGGAGACACAGTGGGCGCAAGGGCATTCCAGCCGGAGATCCCGGAAGCCGATCCTGGCCTCGAGGCCGTCGTCCCAGCTCAGGCGGAGGCCGTCCGCGAGCCGGGCCAGGCCGATCAGGCGCCGCTCCATCCCGCTCCGGACCTCAGGCGCCGGCCTCGGCTTCCTCCTGACCGGTGCGGCCGCGCCGACCTCGGTAGCGGCGCCGGACGTTCTCCTCGCCCATCCGGCGCAGACGCTCGGGGGACTTGCGCAGGCCCAGGTCGTGGGCCTTCGAAACGACGCTCTTCTGGGTCCTCCCGAGAGCCTGGGCGATCTCGAGGTTGCTGTGGGTCGGATAGAGGCGCCGGAGTTCCTGGATCTCCTCCGGGGTCCAGCGCGGCATCCGCGTGGTCCGCTCCTGGCCGGTCCGCTTGAGGAACGCCTTGTCCTTGGCCAGGCAGAGTTCGCGGGCCAGCGCCTGGATCTCCTCGACCGGGTGGGCGAAGATCACCGCCAGGTCGGTGTCGCTGCGGTTGCCGTAGAGCCGCTTGAACTGCTGGATGTCCTCCGAAGTCCAGGCCGAAGGCCGGATCCTGCTCTCCAGTTCCTCGACCTTGCGCCGAATCTCCTGCGGGGTGCGCCGGAAGATCCGGGCGATGTCCTCGGTCTGGGCGGCGCCGATGTACTCCTTCAGACGCAGAACCTCCTCCGCGGTCCAGGGGCCGGTCCGGGGAGGTCCGTCGAAAACCCGGTGGACCATCCGCCGGATGCTGTCCACGCTCCGGTTGAGTTCCTGGCTCAGGCGCTGAAGCGGAACGAGCCCGAATTTCAGCTTCAGCTTCTCGATCTCACGCTGCGACCAGGGGCCCTTGCGGCGCCCGTTGCCTTTCGGGTTCGGCGAATGCGGCTCGGAGGTCATCCCAAGGAAGTGCGATGGGTCAAGGGGCCGGTGAGGGCTCCGGCGGGGATAGCGGGGCCTCTTCCAGTATGGACCGGAGCGGCCGTCAGACCAAGACCATCTTCGTAGGGAATTCAGTCCGGATCGGCCTCGGACCGGGCGGCGACCCTCTCCCAAATCCGGTCCGCAGCCTCCCGCAGAATCCCGAAAGCCTCCGAGCTTGTATGGGCGCCGACGGCGGCGTGGGAGAGTCGGCGCAGCTCCTGCTGCGGAACCTCGCGCAGCAGGGCCTTTTCTTTTTGTAATGATGCCGCGACCACCGAGAGCTGCCGATAGCCGGTGCCGACCAGGAACAGGGCGCCGGTCTTCTGGCCGGCCATCTCGCCGCAGACCGACAGCGGCGTGCCCAGCGCGGCGCAGGTCCGGGCAATGTGACGCAGCACCCGCAGGTGGGCCGGATGGTAGGGCTGGTACAGGCCGGAGACCCAGGGGTTGTCCCGGTCGACCGCGAACAGGTACTGGGTCAGGTCGTTGGTGCCGACGGAGACGAAATCGGCCTCCTTGGCCAGCTCGCGCAAGGCCATCGCCGCCGCCGGCACCTCGATCATCACGCCGACCGGGATGCTCCGGCCGTCGCCGCAGACCTGCGCGACCAGCCGCCGGGCCTCGCGGAGTTCCTCGACCGTCGTCACCATCGGCAGCAGGATCCGGGCGTCCCCCGCCTCCCGGGCGGCGACCAGCGCCTCGAGCTGGATCAGGAACAGGTCCCGCCACTCCAGCGACAGACGCAGGCCCCGCCAGCCCAAAACCGGGTTCGCCTCCTGCGGGTGCTGGAAGTAGCGAAGCTGTTTGTCGCCGCCGATGTCGAGAGTGCGGAAGACGACCGGTTTGCCCGGGAAGCGCTCGAGCACCGAGCGGTAGACCTCGAGCTGCTCGTCGCGGCCCGGGAAGGAAGGCCGCTCCATGAAGGCGAACTCGGTCCGGAACAGGCCGACCCCGGCGGCGTGGCTCGGTTCGAACATCGCCAGATCCTGGGGCGACTCGATGTTGACCAGGACCGAGAGCGCCTCGCCGTCGGCGGTCCGGCCGGGTTCTCCCGACGCCTCGAGCAAGACTCCCCGCAGTCGCTCCCGCTCGGCCGCCATCCGGGCGGCGATCTCCCGCTCGCGCTCGTCGATCCCGAACAGGACCCGGCCCTCCTCGGCCAGGACGACGACGTGCTCGCCGGCCACCGCCTTGGTGTGGACCTGATCCAGGCCGGTCACGGTCGGGATGCCGAAAGAGCGGGCGAGCAGGGCGCCGTGGCTGAACCGGCCGCCGCGGGTACAAGCGATGCCGGCCAGCGGCTGCCGGTGGTGGCGGGTGACCAGCGACGGGGTCAGCTCCTCGGCGATCAGCACCGGCCGGGCATCCGGACCGAGTTCCAGCCGCTCCTCCTCGACCGCCTCCAGTTCGCGCACGACGCAGAGCCAGGGGTCGCGCAGGTCGGCGGCCCAGGTCTTGATGTCGCCGCCCTCGAGCTTCTCGAACAGCCCGGCGAAGCGGTCGAGCAGCTCCTGGATGGCGGACTCGGGCTGGATCCGCTCTTCCAGGATCAACCGCTCGATCTGGCGGCGGGCGTCGGGATCCTGGATCACCGCGATCTGGGCGCCGTAGATCGCGGCGTCCTGGATTCCCAGCTCGCGGGTGGTGACGGCCTGGATCCGCTTCAGATCCTCGACCGCCCGCCGCCGGGCGGCCTCGAACCGGGCCAGGGCTGCCTCCGGCTCCTCGGCGCCGAGGTGACGGCGCGGAATCCTGCGCGAGGCGGGATCGACGATCGTCCAGGCCTGCCCCAACCCGACGCCGGGACTGACCGGAGTGCCTTTCAGCTCGAGCCGGGCCACGTCAGGCGACGGACGCCTTCTCCGGGCGCCGCCAGTCGGCGATCCGCTGATCGATGACCCCGGCCAGCTCGGACACCGGCACCCGCTCCTGACTCATGCTGTCCCGCTCGCGCAGGGTGACCGTGTCGTCGGCCAGGGTGTCGCCGTCGACGGTGACGCAGAACGGGGTGCCGATCTCGTCCTGGCGCCGATAGCGGCGACCGATCGACTGGTTCAGCTCGATCGCGGTGGTGAAGCGGCGGCGCAGCTCCTGCTCGATCTCGGCCGCCTTCTCCGGCATCCCCTCCTTCTTGACCAGCGGGAAGACGGCCACCGTGACCGGGGCGATGCGCGGATGAAGGTGGAGGACGACCCGCCGGTCCTTGCCCTCGCCCTCCTCGTCATAGGCATCGACCAGGAAGGTCATCGCGGTCCGGTCGCAGCCGGCGGCCGGCTCGATCACGTAGGGCACGATGTGCTCATTCCGCTCCTGGTCGAACCAGCTCAACTGGACCCCGGAGGCCTCCGTGTGCCGCTTGAGGTCGTAGTCGGTCCGGTTGGCGATGCCCTCCAGCTCCGACCAGCCGAACGGGAAGAGGTACTCGACGTCCCCGCAGCCGGCGGCGTAGTGGGCGAGTTCGTCCGAGGTGTGCTGGCGCAGCCGCAGCTTCTCCGGATCGACGCCGAGGTCGAGGTACCAGCGGAACCGCTCCTGCTGCCAGTAGTCGAACCAGCGCTCGGCCTCCTCCGGGCGGCAGAAGTACTCCATCTCCATCTGTTCGAACTCGCGGGTCCGAAACACGAAGTTGCCCGGAGTGATCTCGTTGCGGAAGCTCTTGCCGATCTGGGCGATGCCGAAGGGCAGCTTCTTGCGGGTGGCGGTGACGACGTTGTTGAAGTTGATGAAGATGCCCTGGGCGGTCTCCGGGCGCAGCCAAGCGACCGCGGCGCTGTCCTGGACCGGCCCGACCCAGGTCTGGAACATGAGGTTGAACTGCCGCACCTCCGTCCAGTCGTCGGTGCCGGAGACCGGGCACTTGATGCCCTCCTCGAGGATCAGCCGGCGCAGGGCCTGGTTGTCCCCCAGCGCCGCCGTCAGCTTCTCCTGCAGGGCCGCCGCCCGCTCCTCCTTGCCCTGCCGTCGGTACTTCTCGATCCTGGCCTCGACCAGGTGATCGGCCCGGTAGCGCTGCTTGGAGGTCTTGTTGTCGATCAGCGGGTCGGTGAAGCCGTCGACGTGGCCGGAGGCGCGCCAGACCTCCGGGCTCTGGATGATGGCCGAGTCCAGCCCGACCACGTCCTGGCGGTCGTAGACCATGCTCCGCCACCAGGCCTCCTTCACCCGCCGCTTCAGCTCGACGCCGAGCGGCCCCCAGTCGTAGGTCGAGCCCTGGCCGCCGTAGATCTCGGAGGCGGGAAACACGAATCCCCGGCGCTTGCACAGGGAGACGATCTTGTCCATCACGGCGGTCGTGGACTTCGACATGGAGCGGGGATTCTAGCCGCCCGCCGCCGCCCTCAAGCCGTCCGCGTCGGCCCGGAAACGGGCCACGGCCTCGCCGCCGGGGGCCACCCGAAGCTCCAGGGCGGCGCGGTCCTCCTCGCTCCCGAGGTAGCGCGGCGGGCGACTGCCGAGGATCAGCAGCGGCCCGCGCAGCTCCACCCGGACCCGGCCGGCGGGAACCCGGTAGGCGCGGCGGAACGCGGCTCCGGTCGTCTCGGCCGGCGGCGCCTCGATCGACCCGAGGCCGCCTTCCTCGGGCCGGATCTCGATCCCGGCCGGCTCCACCGGCCGCCCCGGGCCGAGGATTTCGACCACCAGGCGTCCGCTCGGCCGCCGGCGGAGCCGCAGATCGGCGGCGGCGCCGGCCGCCAGGACCGTCTCGCCCTCGAGCCGGTAGAGCCCGGCGCCGGGACCGCCCAGCGCCAGCCGGCAGGGGCCGGTGGCCACCCAGATCGGTCCGGCGGCCAGGGCCTCGGCCAGCGGGATCGCCTCGAACTCGGAGCCGTCGGCCGGGGCGCCGGCCAGGGGCAGCCGGTGCAGCTCCAGCCCCGGCTCCACCGCCGGTCTCCCGGCCGCGTCGACAGGCGGCTCGAGCGAGAACCGGGCCAGCGGCAGCTCGACCGACCACTCGGCCGGGGCGCCGGCCAGGGGGAAGGGACCGAAGCTCTGGCGCAACCAGGGGACCTCCGGTCGAATCCGCAGGTGGTCGAGGACGCCGAAGGCCAGCCGCGGCCGCCAGAATCCGTCCGGTCCGGCGGCGCCGCGGAGAAGCGGCTGCGGCTCGTCGATCCCGACCCCGCCCCAGAGTTCGAAGCGGCAGGGGCGGACCGGCCGCCCCTCCGCCAGCGCCCGCACGCGCAGGTCCAGGCGCCGGCCGAGGTCGTACTCCTCCTCGTGCGCGGCGTCGGGCATCCAAAACCCGGGCAGGTCGAGTTCCTCGCCTCCGGCCAGCAGGACGGGGACCACCCGACCGGGCGGGAGCAGGAAGCGGACGAGACCGTCCGGGGCCAGGATCCCCTCCCGGTCGGCGACCGGGGGCTCGCCGGCGAAATCGAAGCTCTGCTCGAGCAACAGCCGGCAGCGCACCCCGGCCAGGGCGTCGGGGTCCTCGGCCCGGAAGCGGAGGACGAGCAGGTGGCCCTCGTCCCCCTCGCCGGCGGCCGCCGGCCGGTCGGGGGCCGCGACCGCCGCGCGGCCTGAGTCCGGCCGATCGCCGCTCGCGGCGGCCGCCGCCGGCGCCTCGGCGACCGCGATCTCCTCCACCGAGGGCGCCGGCCGGCGCTTCTCCGCCGCCTCCGGCAGGAACAGCCAGATCAGGGCGGCCGCGACCAGGACCAGCAGCGGATGGAGGAGCCGTCGGTTCATGAGCCGGCGTAGCGGCGTCGGGCCGGCACCGCCTCCAGCTCGCCGTCCTCGATCCGAAAGGCGGTCAAGGCGCCGCCGTAGACGCAGCCGGTGTCCAGTCCGAGCGCGACCAACCGGCCGCCCGCCACCCGGCGCCGCGGCACCCGGCCGCTCGTGTGCCCGAACAGGACCAGCTCCGGACCCTCCCAGACCTCGAACCAGAACGGCTCCCCACGCAGTCCCTGGAGCCGGCGCAGCCGGACGAGCTGCCGCGGCGGGGTCTCCTCCGGTCGGCGGCCGGGCAGGACGCCGGCGTGCACGACCAGCCACGGACCCTCCGGCCCCTGGCCGCGCAGGAAGTAGGGCCGACCGCGCAGCGGCTCGAGCAGCTCGGCCGAGCGGGCCGGGTCGACGGGGGCCAGCGGCGTGCCGCCGTCGCCGGCCAGGTCCTCGGCCGGGATCCCGCTCCAGGGCGCGCCCCCGCCGAGCAGGGCGAGACGGCGCAGGAGCACGTGTTCGTGGTTGCCGAGGACGATCTCGGCCCCGACGCCGGCGAGGAGGGCGGCCACGCCGAGCGGGTCGGGCCCCCGGTGGTAGAGGTCGCCGACCGCGATCACCCGATCCTCCCCGCCGGGCTGGAGCCGCTCGAGCAGCTCGGCCAGCTCTTCGGCGCAGCCGTGGATGTCGCCGATCACCCAGGTCGAGCTCATCCGACCGGCTCCCCGGCCAGTTCCGTCCAGGCCGCCTCGAGTTCGCCGACCAGGGCCGGGAGGGTCTCGCCGCGCGGATCGAAACGGAGGCCGGCGGCCCGATAGAGGTCAGGCAGCGGCCGGGATCCACCCAAGGCCAGACCCCGCCGAAGCCGGGCGACCGCCCCCTCCGGATCCCGCCGCCAGGCCGACCAGAGCTGAAGGGCGCCGATCTGGGCCAGGGCGTACTCCACGTAGTAGAACGGCACCTCGAACAGGTGGAGCTGGGCCTGCCAGCCGAAGCGACGCTCCTCCTCGAGGCCGGTCCAGTCGCACGGCGCCCCGAAGCGACGCCGCAGGTCGAGCCAGATCCTGGCCCGTTCCTCCGCGCCGCACTCCGGACGGGTGTAGACCTCGTGCTGGAAGGCGTCCACGGTGCAGGTCCAGGCCAGCGAGGCGGCGACGTCCTCGAAGGAATCGAGGGCCGCCCGGCGGGCCTCCACGGCCGGGTAGACCGCCGGCAGCTGCTCGAGCGCCAGCAGCTCGAGGCCCATCGACGCCACTTCGCAGAACTCGAGCGGCGCCGAACGGTAACCGACCGGCTCCAGGTGGCGGGCGAGCAGGGCGTGAACGGCGTGGCCGGTCTCGTGGACGAGGGTCTCGATCCCGGCGTGGGTGTGGGGACTGTTGGCGAAGATGAACGGGTGGCGACAGTCCTCGAAGGTGTCCATGAAGCCGCCCTGTCTCTTGTTCGGCCGCGTCTCGAGGTCGAGCAGACCGGCCCGCTCCATCCAGCGCAGCTCCTCGGCGAAGCCGGAGTCCACCCGGCCGATCAGCTCGGCGGCGAGCCGGACTTGGCCGGCGCTGTCGGCGAAGGGCCGGTAGGGCGGCCGACCTTCCGGATCGACCGCGAAGTCCCAGGGGCGGAGCCGCTCGAGGCCGAGCAACCGCCGGCGGCGCTCGCTCAGGCGTCGGACCAGCGGCAACACGTGCCGTTCGACGCTGCGGTGCAGCTCCAGGCAGTCGGCCGGGGAATAGTCGAACCGGCCGAGGGCGCGGTGCTTGTAGTCCCGGTAATCGGCGAAGCCGGCGTTGACGGCGATCCGCCGCCGCAGGGAGAGCATCCGGTCGAAGAGGTCGTCGAGTCGTTCCCGTTCGCCCAGGCGCCGGGCCGCCACCGCCCGCCAGGCCTCCTCGCGCAGCCCGCGATCGGTCTCCTCGGCGAAGGGGGCCATCTCGGCCAGGGTCCGCTCGGCGCCGCGGAAGGGCACGGTCATGCCGCCGCTGATCCGGCCGTACTCGGTGATCAGCTTCTCCTCCTCGGCCTCGAGTTCGACGTTCTCCTCCCGGAACAGTTCCACCGCCAGCTCGGTATCGCGGTCGTGGACCCGCCAGCGCTCCCGGTCCAGACCGGATCGGGCCGGGCAGGCCAGGTACTTCCGGTCGAGGCGGTCCGAGGCCCGGTGGTACTCCGGCAGGATCTCGGTCTGATAGACGAGGTGGGCGGCCTCGGCCGCGGCGTCGGCGGTGTCCCGGGCGGCGGCGACCGCCAGCCGGGAAGCTCGGCCGGCGACGGCGGAGTCCAACTCGCTGCGATCGAGCAACCAGGTCTCGAGGCCGGCCGGATCGGCGATCACTCGCCGTTCGAGTTCGGCGACGATCTCCGCGATCGCCGGCCAGTCGGTCGGGCCCCACTCCGGCGGCAGGAAACGCCGGGGCGGCGCCGGGTGGCGGCTGTCGTCCATCGGCGGCAGGATAGCCGCGGTCAGCGGTCGGCCGGCGGCTCGAACCAGGCGGCCTCCAGCGGCGGATTCACCCGCCACGAGAAGGTGAAGGCGACCGGACCGTCCTCCTCCTCGACCACGACTTCGGTCGGCAGCATGACCCCGCCGACCAGGGAGTAGGAGCCGAAGCGGTAGCGGGCGCCGTCCGGCTCGACCAGAGCCCCGCAGAGCCCGTGTTCGTTCAGCTCGAGTTCGAGCACGGTGCCCTCCTCGTCCCGCAGCCGGAGCCGGCGCTCGCCGGTGGCCTCGACCTCGTACTCGCCGCGGGCCAGACGCATCAGGACCAGCGGCAGCTTGGCCTGCACCCCGGAGCGGGCGGCGGCGGCCTCCTCCGGGCCGAGTTCGGCCAGGCCGCCGTCGGCGCCCGCCGCCCAGACCGCGTCCTCCCGGACCAGGGACAGCACTCGCTCCGGTTCGTCGGCCAGCCGGACCAGGAAGCGGCCGGGCCAAACCAGGACGGCCTCCAAGGCCGGAACCCCGCCCCGTTCGATTCGGCTGGCGGTGGCGCCGACCGCCAGCCAGGCCGCGGCTCCCCCGTGACTGGCGAGAAGCAGGCCCGCGAGGTCCTCGCCGCGGGCCCGGTCGGGATCGTCGGCCCCGCCCCGGCCGCCGCCGGCCGGCGCCGCGGCCGACCAGGTCTCGACCGGGCCGATCTCCTCCAGGCCGGGGTCGAAGGTGGCGGGATCACCGGCGAGGAAGATCAGCAGGCGCTCGGGATCCAGGTGGCGGCGGCAGGCGTCGAGCACCTGCTCCGGCCGCAGTTCGCGCAGCGCCTGTTCCTCCTGCTCGAGGAAGCTCCAGGGGTAGCCGTTCCACTCCAGGTCGGCGGTCCGGGCCAGGACCTCCTCCGGCTGGTCGCTGAGGAAGACCCGGGCGTTGAGCAGCCGATCCCGGGTCCGCTCGAACTCGCCGGGCCGGAAGCCTTCGGCCAGGAACTCCTCGAGCACGGCCAGCATCTCCCGGGTCGCCTGGACGGCGGTTGCGCCCTTGGTTCCGCAGGAGGCCAGGAACAGGCCCTGCTGGGTCCAACCCGGCTGCCAGCCGGCGCCGGTGGTGTAGGCCAGCCCGAGTTCGGTCCGGATCCGGGTGACCATGCGGGAGCCGAAACCGCCGCGGCCGAGGGCCCAGGAGGCGAACTGGAGCGCCGGCCAGTCGGGGTGCCGCCGGCGCACCCCCTCGAGCAGGAAACGGATCTCGGCCTGGGCGGCGCCCGGCCGTGCCCAGAGCACGACACGGCGGCCGGCGGGAGCCGGGGCCTCCTCGGGCACCTGGACCGGCCCGGCCTCCTGCGCCCCCCAGTCGCCGAAGGCGGCCTCGAGCCGCGCCGCCAACGCGGTTGGTTCGAAGTCCCCCACCACCGCCAGGAGCGCGCCGCGGCTGCCGTAGCGCTCGCGGTGGAAGGCGGCCAGGTCCTCGGCGTGGATCGCCGCCAACGACGCCCGCTCCATCCTCCGGACCCGAGGATCGTGCAGGCCGTAGAAGGCCCGCCGCGCCTCGCGATCGGCGGCCGGCCCGGCCCGGTCGTCGCGGCGGTCGACCGCGGCCAGAAGCCGATCCCGGATCCGTTCGACCGCGTCGGTCGGGAAGGCCGGCCGGCGGACGAGGTCGGCCAGGATGCCCAGAACCGGGTCGAGATCCTCCCTCAAGCACTTCAGCCGGGCGGTGGTCCGCAGGGGCCCGGTCGCCAGGTCGATCTCGGCGCCCAGTCGGGCGAGTTCCTCGTCCAGCCGCGGGGCCGGCCAGGCGGCGCTGCCGCCCTCCCGGATGGCGGCGGCGGTGAAGGCCGCCAGCCCTTCCTTGCCGACCGGGTCGGCCCAGTCCCCGCCCCGGAGCCGGAGTTCGAGCCGGACCAGCGGCCGGCTCGGGTCGGGCAGAAGCAGGACGACGATGCCGTTGGAGAGTTCGAGGCGGTCCGGCAGCCGGGGCGTGAAGGCCGGGGTCGGCTCGATCGGGACCCGATCGGGGCGGTCCCAGGTCGCCGGCGGCAGCGGCCAGGGCGCCGGCGCGGCGGCCGGGCCGCCCTCGTCCTCGGCCACCGGCGGCTCCGAGCCGCAGCCGGCCAGCAACGCCAACAGCAGCGGTGCCAGGACGATCGGGAGCGGCCGTCCGCTCATCCCTGGACCTCCTCCGCCGGCGGCGCCAGGAGAACGGTGGTCCGGGCGGCGGCCTTCAGCCGGCCGGCCGCCCGACGGAAGTCCTCCGGCCCAAAGCGGTGCAGGATCGCCGGGGCGCGGAAGAGCTGCCGCCACCCTCCGTCCAGATCCTCAGCCTCGGCCAAGGCGGCGGCCAGGCCCGCCGCGTCTTCGGCGGCTTCGAGGAAGGCGATCTCGGTCCGCCGGCGGACGGCTTCGAGTTCCTCCGGGCTCGGCCCCTCGGCGGCCAACCGGTCGATCTCGGCCTGGGCCCGCTCGACGCAGTCCGCCGGCGACACCCCGGGGGCGGGCACGAGAAGCAGGGCGAAGAGGGTGGGATCCAGACGGCCGGGGAACCCGGCGATGGCCTCGACCTCGACCGCCAGACCGGCCTCCTGGACCAGGGCGCGGTGAAGGCGCGAGGCCGGCCCGCCGGCGAGCAGATCGGCCAGCGCGAGATGAAGCAGGTGCCGGCGCCCGGTCAGGGCCGGCACCGGCCAGGCGGCCAGAGCGAACGGGCTGGCCTGGAGGACCACCTCGGCCGAGCGCGGGCCGCGCGGCGGCGGCTCGGCGGTGCGCCGGGGTCGGGGCTCCAGCCCGCGGGGCAGGTCGCCGAGGTAGGTCTCGGCCAGGGCGAAGACCCGCTCGGGATCGACCCGGCCGACCACCGCCAGGATCATCCGGTCGGCGGTGTAGTGGCGGCGCCAGAAGTCGATCATCTCCGGACGGTCGAGATGGCGGAGGTCGTCGAGGTGGCCGATCGTCGGGTCGCGGTAGGGGTGGGCGACGAAGGCGGCCTGCAGGAGGGACTCGAGGGCGGCGCCGAACGGACTGCCGTCGGTCCGCATCCGGCGCTCCTCGATCACGACGTCCCGCTCCTTGTAGAACTCGCGCATCACCGGTGCGCCGAACATCTCCCGCGCCAGCCAGAACCAGGTCTCCATCCGGCCGGCCGGCAGCGACACGAAGTAGTCGGTCGCATCCGCTCCGGTCGAGGCGTTCGAGTTCCGGCCGCCGGCGGTTTCCATCACCCGGTCGAAGGCGCCGGTATCGGTGAGACGGTCGGCCGCCGCCCGGGCGGCCTCGAAGGCGGCTTCCAGCTCGGCCCGGCGTTCCGGCGGGGCGCCGACCGCCTCCGCCCGCTCCAGGGCCCGCCAGGCCCGGTCGCAGGTCTCCAGCGCCGCCCGCTCCGCCGGCCAGTCGCGGCTGCCGATCCGCGGCGATCCCTTGAAGGCCATGTGTTCGGCGAAGTGGGCGAGGCCGGTCCGTCCGACCGGTTCGTCGATCGCGCCGACCGCGACCCGAACGTGGAAGGAGACCACCGGCGCCTCGCCGTAGGGCAGGACGATCACCCGCAGGCCGTTGGCCAGTTCCCGCTCGCGCACCCGTTCGGCCAGGGCGGCGAAGCCGTCCGGCTCCTGCCGAGCGGGAAAGGCGGCCAGGGAGAGAAGGGCGCTCAGGACGAGGGCGGACATGGGCGTTCAGGCGGGCGGGGCGGAATCCTGTTCGGGGCGGGAAGGGCGCAGCATCAGCTCGCGCACCGCGTCGGCACAGTCGCGGCCCTCGAAGAGGATGGCGTGGAGCTGCTCGGTGATCGGCAGCTCCAGCTCCTCGGACCGGGCGGCGGCGTGGAGGGCTTCGGTGGTCCAGACGCCTTCGGCCACCTTCTCGGTCGAGGCCTGGATCTCGGCCAGGGTCTCGCCGCGGCCGATCCGCTCGCCGAGGGCGCGGTTGCGGGAATGGCGCGAGTAGCAGGTCGCCATCAGGTCGCCGGCGCCGCTGAGGCCGAAGAAGGTCTCCCGGCGGGCGCCGTGCAGGACCCCAAAGCGGGCCATCTCGACCAGTCCGCGCGCGACCAGGGCCGCCTTGGCGTTGTCGCCCAGGCCGAGGCCGTCGGCGACCCCGGCCGCGACCGCGATCACGTTCTTCAGGGCGCCGCCCAGCTCGACCCCGACCAGGTCCTGACCGGTGTAAAGGCGGAGGGAGGCGCTGCCGAGTTCGGCCTGGACCCGTTCGGCGAGGCCGGGTTCCCGGCTGGCCACCACCACCGAGGTGGCCAGGCCGCGGGCGGTCTCCTCGGCGTGACTGGGCCCGGACAAGACCGCCACCCCGGCCCGGGCTCCGGCCGCCTCGACCAGGATCTCGGACGGACGCTTGAGAGTGCCGAGTTCCAGGCCCTTCGAGGCCGAGACCGCCGGCAGATTGGCCAGGGCGCCGGCGAATCGCCGCAAGGTCGCCCGCAGGAACTGGGTCGGCACCACGGAGTAGTAGATGTCGGCGCCCGCCACGGCCTCCTCGAGGTCGGCGGTCCAGCGGATCTCGCCCGGGATCTCGACTCCGGGCAGGAACTTCGGATTCCGCCGGCTGCGGGCCACCTCGGCCGCGTAGTCGGGGTCGTGGCTCCAGACCGTGACCGGACGTCCGGCGCGATGGAGGGACAGAGCGATCGCGGTGCCCCAGCCGCCGTCCCCGACGACCAGGCTGCGTTGCGGAGCTTCGGGCATCTCAGGCTCCTTCCTTCCTCCGGGCGAGGAGGCGGGCGAGGTTGCGGCGATGGGTGAGGAAGAACAGGGCGCCGCCGACCGCGGCGAACGCGAACACCGGCGCCCGCTCCCCAGTGGCGGCGGTGGGATCCAGCAAACGGAGGGCGGCCGGAGTGACGATTCCCAG
The DNA here is from genome assembly GCA_003696625.1 of Planctomycetota bacterium. Lineage (GTDB taxonomy): Bacteria > Planctomycetota > UBA1135 > UBA1135 > UBA1135 > J029. The sequence continues at coordinate 20,844 of RFGR01000061.1, read as the reverse complement.
AGCGAGCGAGCCCAGCGCCACCACCCGGGTGGCCAGGACCACGACCAGGAAGGCGACGGCGCCGGCCAGGAGCGCCCCGGGAGCAAGGACCAGCATCGCGCCGCTGTAGGTCGCCACCCCCTTGCCCCCTCGGAACCCGAACCAGATCGGCCAGAGGTGACCGGCGAAGGCCCCGGCGGCGCCGAGCACCGCCGCCGACGGCGGCCAGCCCAGGATCAGCGACACCCCGGCCGGCAGGGCGCCCTTGAGCGCGTCGAGGAGGTAGACCAGAACCCCGTACTTCCGGCCCAGGACCCGACCGGCGTTCGTGGCCCCGGGGTTGCCGCTGCCGTGGGCCCGCAGGTCGACGCCCTTCGCCCGGGCCACGAGCAGGGCGAAGGAAATCGAACCGGACAGGTAGCCGGCCCCCGCGGCCAGCAGGAGGTTCCGATCCATCGCCGGCCAAGAATATCCCCCTCCGGAAAAAAAACCTTGACCAAGGCCCCGCAGCCTATATCAACAGGGACCCTCGGGCCCGTCGGCCCCCTTCCCTGGTCCCGACCCACAGACATGACCTACGTCATCGCCGAGCCCTGTGTGAACACGAAGGACACCGCCTGCGTGGACGTGTGCCCCGTGGAATGCATCTACGAAGCCGAGCCGCAGCCCGGCACCCTCAACCTGCCGATGTTCATCCATCCGGACGAGTGCATCGACTGCGGCGCCTGCGAACCCGAGTGTCCGGTGGATGCCATCTTCGCCGAGGACGACGTCCCCGAGAAGTGGTCGGCCTTCACCCAGGCCAACGCCGATCTCGCCGCCGCCCACGACGAGTAGGGCTCGCCACGCGCCGGCGCGGCCTCCTGGCGTCCGCCCGGGGGCCGCGCCGCTCTTTTCGCGCCGCCACGATCGGGCGAAGCCGGGCCGGGAGGGCCGAAAACGGCGGGAAGGCCGGATCCGAGCGGATCCGGCCTTCCCGGGGGGTTGGAGCGGCCGATGGGATTTGAACCCACGACATCTACCTTGGCAAGGTAGAGCTCTACCACTGAGCTACGGCCGCGTGGTCGAGGGGCGGAAAGGATAGAGCGCCCGGGGCGGGCTGTCAATCGGCGACCGCCGGCCGGCCGGAGGGATCCCCGACCAGGGCCCGACCGGTCTGCCCGCCCAGACCGAAGACCTCCAGGGCCCGGGACCGGACGAGGGCCTGGACCTCCTCGAGGGAGCGGTCGGTCAGCGGGATCTGACCGCCGGCCATCCGACCGTGGCCGCCGCAGGCCCCCTCCTCGCCGAGGATGAAGCGGAGGGCCGGATAGGCGTCCGCTCCGGGCATGTCAGTGCGGAGCGAGACCTGGTAGACCCCGTCGCAGGCTCCTCCCGCCAGCGACCACTGCTTCCCCTCGAGCCGGACGAACCAGTCGGCGATCTCGGCCACCGCCTCCGGGCTCGAGACCTCCCCCATCAAAATCAGGAGCAGGGGCCCGTAGGTCTCGCAGGCATGGATCGACTCGGCCATCTGGCGAAAGTACTCCCGGCTCAGGGAAGGCTGGTCGATGGCCGCGACCAGCTTCCGGTCCGCCAGCCGGTGGAGGGCCTCGTAAGCCCGCTCGTCGGCCTCCCCGGCGTCCCGGGCGAGGTCGTTCGTGTCGTAGCGGACCCCGCAGAAGAGAGCGGTCGCCACCCGCTGATCCGGCTCGACTCCGGCGGCCTCGAACAGACGGAAGACCATGGTCGAGGTGGCGCCGTAGTCGGGGTCCACCCAGACGAAGGGGATCCCCCCCAGCCCCTCCTCCGAGCCGTTGGCCTCGGTCCCGCGGTGGTGGTCCACGACCCCGACCACTGGCACTCCTCCGGGCGGGGAAGTGTGGGAGAAGGTGGGCTGGGAATCGACGATGAACACCGCCTTGTGTTGGACGGGGTCGACCCCGCCCTTGGGCAGGGCTTCGATCCCGAGCAGCCGGCGCATGGCCAGGTTCTCCGCCCGCCGGATCCTCCCCTCCAGGACGAGATCCGCCTCGACCCCGAAGGCGGCCCGGAGCAGGAACTGGAGGCCCGCCATCGCCCCGAGACCGTCCGGGTCGGGGTGCCGGTGCGTGCAGAGCACGAGCCGCCCTTCGGCCGGAAGGGCGGCATGCAGGTGGTCGAGATCGGGGGGCGTCATCCGAGGCCGAGCGATTCCAGGGCCTCCCGGGCCTCCTGGAGGGCCGCCCCAGGATAACCGGGAGCCAGGGAGAGTACCCGGACCGCCCTCCGGGGCAGGTATTCGGCCAGGAGACGCAGATCGACCTCCCCTTCGCCCGGAAAGAGCCGTCCCCGGCCCTCGCCCCAATCCTCCAGGGTGGCTCCGACGGCGGCGGCGGCGCCGGCCTCGAGCCAGGCGCCGGGCTCCTCGAGGCCGAGAGCCGCCCGGGCCTGGACCGCGCCGGTCCGGTGCCAGTAGCCCAGGCCGCGCAGGGAGGGTTCGCCGAACAGGAGGGCCAGGCCCTCGGGATCGAGGACGGCGGCCGGGCTGGGAGCGGCGGCGATCGCCACCCGCCGGCCGCCGGCGCGGTGGATCAGCTCGAAGAGAAAGCGGGCGAAGGCCTCCAGCTGTCGTTCCCGATCCTGGCGCGGCAGGCGGTCGTGCAGTTCCGGCCCCTCCTCCGGCTCGATGCGCTCTCCGCAGGAGAGGCGTCCGAGCAGGGCTTCGCCTTCCTCCCGGCGGCGGGGGTCGTCGTCGAGCCCGGAGGCAACCACGAGCAACGGCGCGTCCAGCCGCTCCAGGCGGCGGAGCGTCTCGCCGATCCGGGCCAGGGCGGCCTCCTGGGTCGTGGAAACGGCCGAGGAGTGGCCGTCTGCCGCGGTACGATGGGCAGGGGCCTGGAGGGCGTCCCAGGCGGCGGCAGAGAACCCTCGCCCGAGATCCCGCCTCGCCTCCTCGATCCCTTCCAACTCGAGGGACGGGTCCTCCGGCAACAGAGAGACCCCGCTCCAGCCCTGATCCCGCGCCTGCCGAAGCTGGGCCGAGGCCAGCGCCGGACGCCCGCCGAACCAACCGGACGCAAGATCCATGCTCTTCCTGAGATTTCTCCGTCGCCGGTGGCCTTTTCGGCCAACGGCCTCCTGGAGGGGGAGTATTCCTAGCACGTCCGGGCTCCCCGGCTCCACCCTTCTCGTGACCCGACCTGCCTCCCGATGAGACCCTTCCTCACCCTGACTCTTCTCCTCGCCCCCCTGGCCGGCTCGGCTCCGGCTCAGGAGGCCGGCCACTGTGACGCTGCCCGGGCCAAGGCTCAGACCGAGGCGTGTGCCCGCGCTGAGGCCGGCGCCGCCATCGTCACCTCCTCCCAGGCTCCGGCCCCGCACCCGCGCGGCTGGTGCGAGAGGATGGCCGCCGGCTCCCGCTCCGGCGGTGGTTGCGCCGAAGCCGCCCGGGTGGGCGGCCGCAAGGCCGGAAGCTGCGCCACCACCCCGAAGGCGGCCGCCCACCGCGCCGCCTCCTCCTGCCAGGACGCTCAGGAACCCTCCCCCTGCGACAAGGCCTCCTCCGCCCACCCGGAAGCGAAGGCCGCCTGTGACCCCGACGCCGCCCGGACCGCGGCCGTGGCGATCCGCGCCTGCGAACCGGATGAGCCGGCCGGTGCCTGCGATCGGGACACCCCCGAGACGATCCGGTCCTTCCAGGTCGCGGCGGCCGCCGCTCCGCAGGCCTGCAACCAGGACCCGGATGAGGAGTGCGGCGGTGAAGAAGAGTGCACCGCGGAAGGCGAGGGCGAGGGCGACGACTGCGACCAGCCCTGCGACGACTGCGCCGGCGCCAAGTCGGCGGCGATCGCCATCGAGATCGGCGAGGCCGATCCGCACCAACTGGTCTGGATCCAGCAGGACGACGAGTGCGAGACCGAGTGCGGGGAAGGCGCTCCGCGGCGAGGTCGCCAGACCCACGTCCTTCGCCTCCACGATGGCGGCCCCGGCGGTCTCCTCAGGCTGCGCAAGGTCGAAGACGAGCCGGCCTGCGCTCCGGTGGCGCCTTCCTGCGAGGACTGCGACGACGAGGACGACTGCGACGGCGCTTGCGACGGCGACCAGGTCTGCGAGGACGACGACCCCTGCGAGGTCACCCGGGAATACGAGGTGATCTTCCTCGGCGACGAAGGTCCGATGGTCGGCCGAATGCTGGCCGAGGGCCCGGCCGGCGGGCGTTTCGCGGCGCCGCACTGCGAAGAGGAAGGCGAGAGGTGCGAGGAGGCCTGCGAAGGCGGCTGCTGTGGCTGCTGCGCCCAGGCAAAGAAGGGCCGGGCCTGGAAAATGGCCGAGGCCAAGATGTGGGCGGCGAAGAAGAGGATGGCCTGGAAGGCCGCCCGGCGTCGGGCCTGGGCGGGCCGCGGCTGGACCGCCGGCGACAAGCGAGTCGGATCCCTGCGCCACCGCAGGAACGGCCCCCGCTGCGGAGACGGCCCGAACTTGGCGCCGCATCCGCCCCACGACGCCCCGCCGCCCTTCTTCCGCGGCCGCGGTCCTGCCCCCTTCGGCCGGCCGATGCCGCCGGCCGAGCGAGGCGGCCGGATGAAGATCCGGATGCGCGGGCTGATGGTCGGTCCGGACGGGCAAGCCCGGCGCTTCGGCGACTGGGGGGACGACGACTGCCGGATCGAAATCGAATGCGAGGAATCCTGTGAGCGGGGCCGGTGCGAGGCCGAATGTGACCAGGGTTCCTGTGAGGAGAAGGAGTGCGGGTCCGCTTGCGATCGGGGCTCCTGCGACGAGGAGGAGTGCGAGCAGGAGTGCGACGAGGGATGCGAGCAGGAGGAGTGCGAGGTTCAGGCCCCCCGGCGCGGGGACGTCACCATGCTCTTCCGACCGCCGGCCGAACCCGAACACCACCCGCGCCCTGAGGTCCAGGGCGGGATCACCGAACCGCTCGAGGTCCTCGGCTACGCCACCCTCGCCACGGAGGATGCCGCCCGCCGGGACCGGATCGAAGCCCTCGAGCGCCGGATCGTCGAACTCGAGGCTCAGCTCACGCGGATCGAGAACATGCTGGAGGCGATCGCGCGCGGCTGAGTCGGCGGTTTTCCGCCACCCCCGCGGCGGGAGGCCCTCGGGTCTCCCGCCGCTTCTTGCCTGGCCCGCCCCGAGCAGCCCGCCTCGGCCGAGGAGCCGACCGGAACCGGGGCTAGACCCGAACCGATCCTTCGGGCGGACGAACGGTGGCCCGCTCCCGCAGCACCGGCGCCACGACCTCGGCCAGGAACTCGTCCACCTGCTGCGGCGCCCGGCCGCAGAAACGACGGGGATCGACCAGGTCGGGCAGTTGGTCGCGGACGGCGGCGAAGGCGGGGTCGCCGGCGATGCGCTCGAGCAGGTCGTTCACACCGTCCTCCTCCTTCATCCGGGTGGCCGCCGCGACCGCGTGGACCCGGATCCGCTCGTGCAGTTCCTGGCGATCGCCGCCGGCCCGGACCGCCGCCATCAGGATCGATTCCGTGGCCAGGAAGGGCAGCTCCCGAGCCAGGGAGGCCGCGATCACCTTCGGGTAGACGACCAGGCCGGAGGCGACATCCTGGACCAGGAGCAGGATCGCGTCGGCCGCCAGGAAGGACTCCGGGATCGCCAGCCGGCGGTTGGCCGAGTCGTCGAGCGTGCGCTCGAGCCACTGATGAGCCGCGGTGTCGAGCCCGTTCGGAGCCAGGTGCAGCAGGTAGCGGGCGAGGGCGCCGATCCGCTCGCAGCGCATCGGATTGCGCTTGTAGGGCATCGCCGAGGAACCGATCTGGCGGCGGCCGAAGGGCTCCTCGACCTCGCGCCGATGGGCGAGCAGGCGGAGGTCGACGGCCATCTTGGCCGCCGAGGCCGCGATCCCCGCCAGGGCGTGGAGGACGAGCCCGTCCCACTTCCGGGGATAGGTCTGGCCGCAGACCGGGATCGAACGACTGAAGCCGGCCCGCTCGGTCACCATCCGGTCGAGCCGACGGACCTTGTCGTGATCGCCGTCGAAGAGCTGCAGGAACGAGGCCTGGGTGCCGGTGGTTCCCTTCACTCCGCGGAAGGGCAGACGGTCGAGCACGGATTCGACCTCCTCCAGGTCGAGCAGGAAGTCCTGGAGCCAGAGGGCGGCCCGCTTGCCCAGAGTGGTCGGCTGCGCAGGCTGGAAGTGGGTGAAACCGAGGACGACCTGATCGCGCTGGGCTCGGCAGAAGTCGTTCAGGGACCGGGCCACCGCCACCAGTCGGGCCCGGACGATCCGCAGCCCCTCCTGGATCAGGATCAGGTCGGCACCGTCGGCCACGTAGCAGGAGGTGGCCCCGAGGTGGAGGATGCCCCGCGCCGCCGGCGCCTTCTCGCCAAAGGCGTGCACGTGCGCCATCACGTCGTGGCGGAGCTCGCGCTCGAGTTCGGCCACCCGCTCCAGATCGAGGTCGTCGCGGGCCTCGCGCAGGGCCTGGATCTGCTCCTCGCCGATGTCGAGTCCAAGTTCGCGCTCGCACTCGGCGAGGGCGATCCAGAGGTCGCGCCAGGCCAGGGCCCGCCGGCGGGGAGAGAAGTTCTCCTGCATCGCCCGGCTGGCGTAGCGCCGGGCCAGAGGGGAGGTGTAGCTGCAGTGCGGATCGGAGGTGGACATGGCGAAGGCCGGCGTCAGGGGGCCGGCAACGGCAGGGGGACCGGTGGCGCCTCGGTGGCGACCACCGCCCAGAGCAGGAGGATCACCAGAGCGGCCGCGAACGGCAGCAGCCTGGCCGGAGCGACCGGGAAGCGGGCCGCCCAGGCGGCCAGGAGCAGAGCACAGACCGCCCCGAGCAAGTCGGTGACGAGGTCCTTCAGGTCCGAGCCGCGCGAGGGCAGGCCGAGCTGGTGCCACTCGTCAAGGAGGCCGGCCAGGAAGACCAGAAGGACCGCGCCGAACCGGCCGCCGGTGCGCAGCGGGCCGGCCGGACCGAGGAGGAGCAGCAGGCCGAGGGCGAGCAGGCCGTAGAGCGGACCGTGGCCGAGATTGACGAGATAGGGCGGCAGGGCGGTGAGGGCCTCCTCCTGGCCGCTCAGCGAGGAGGCGAGAACGACCAGCCCGACCGCGGCCAGGAAGATGGCCAGCCGGACCGGCCAGGCCAGGGAGGCGGCTCGGGCGAAGAGCGAACCGTTCACCCTTCCGCCGCCTCCTCCGCGAGACGCAGGCTCACGCGGACCCAGCCGTCTCGGCCGGACTCCACCCGCAGATCGCGGCCGTACTGCCGGACCAGCCAGAGCCCCCGTCCCCGCTCGGCGTCCGCCGGCGGCCGGCAGCGAGACCGTTCCAGACCGCGGAGGAGGCGCAGGAGGTCCCGGTCGCCGTAGAACGCGACGCTGAGCACCGGACCGCCGTCGCCGGCGTGGAGGGTGGCGTGGATCCGGCCGCCGCGGTCGCTGTGCTCCAGGGCGTTGTGGGCCAGCTCGCTCACCACCAGGCCGGCTCGTTCGACCAGGGCCGACGAGAGGCCCTCGGCGAGAAGCCGGTCCTGGAGGCGTCGCCGGAGACCGGGCAGATCCGTCACGCGGGCCGGTGCGGAGAAGGCTGCGAACCAGCCCATCTCAGGATGGTCCTGCCGCCCGTTCGAGGCCGAATGAGAGATCGAGAGCGGGCGCGCTGTGGGTGATCCAGCCGACCGAAATCCGGTCGGCGCCGCTGTGGCGGAGGTGCGCCACCCGCTCCAGGCGGACCCCGCCGCTCACCTCGATCACGGCGCCGGGATGGCTCCGCCGGAGGCGGGCGATCACCTCGGCCAGGGTGTCGTCGGGGAAGTCGTCGAGCAGGACGTAGGAGGCTCCGTTCTCGAGCGCGGCGATGGCCTGCTCCTCGGTCTCCGCCTCGACCCCCACCACCCGGCCCTCGGCCGCCGCCACCGCTTGGCGGACGGTCTCGGCGTAAGACAGACCGGAGAGAGCGAAGTGGTTCTCCTTGAGCAGGAGCTGGTCCTCGAGATCGCGGCGGTGGTTGCGGCCGCCGCCGTGGACCACCGCCTGCTTCTGGGCCGCGCGCAGCCCCGGCACCGTCTTCCGGGTGTCGAGCAGCTCCAGTCCCGGGCCGGCCGCGGCCACCATCCGGGCGGTGGCGGTGGCCACCCCGGAGAGCTGCTGAAGGAAGTTCAGGGCGGTCCGCTCGGCCGCCAGAAGCCCGGCCGCGAGGCCGGAGCAGCGGAGGACGACCTCCCCCGCCTGGACTCGGTCGCCGTCCTCGGCTAGCCATTCCAGCTCGACCGCGGGATCGCAGAGCCGGAAGGCGGCGGTCGCGTAGGCGACCCCGCTCAAGACCCCCTCGGCCCGGGCAAGGATCCGGCCGCGGGCCTTCCGGTCGTCCGGAACGACGGCCCGGGTGGTCCGATCGGCGTCGGCACGGTCCTCCTCGAGGGCCGCGCGAACGGTCTCCAGCACCTCCCCCGCCGGTTCCATCCGCGGCATTCTAGCCCGGCCTTGCCGGCGGCCCCCGGCCGCCGCGTCGGTACCAGGCGGCGATCTCGGCGGCCGTCCGCTCCCCCACCCCCGGCAGCAGGGCGAGCCTCTCCGGGGTGAGCCGGACCGACAGCCTGGCGCGCGCGGCCACCACCTGCCGGGCCCGCTCCGGCCCCAAGCCGGGCAGCCAGCTCAAACGGAGCCAGCCGTCGTGTTGTAGGTCGGGCAGGACGGCCTCCGCCCCGCGGACCGGATCGGCCAGGTCGGCGGGTTCGGCGACGATCCCGGAGAAGAGAGTGCGGATCGAGGCCGCCAGGAGGACGGCACCGGCCGCCCGCGTGGCCAGGCTGCGATCCTTCACGCTCGGGAAGACGGAAGCAATGGCGCGGGGTTACGCCTCTTCCGGTTGCGAGCGGCGGACCGGGTACTGGCGACGGAGCAGACGGTCGATCGCCAGGTCCGTCCCCCGGTCGTCGGCCAGCTCGATCCGGAGGGGCTCCGCCCGATCGACGGCCTCGACCAGGACCAGGGAGCGAGGGCCGCGGTGGAGGGCGAGACGGGTCCCGTCAAGGGTCCGAAGAAGCAAGGGCCAGGCGCCGCCCTCGAGCCGGACCGGCGGATCCAACCGCTCCGCCGCCGCCAGGAACCTTCGGCCGTGCCGGAGAGCCTCGTCCTCCAGGCCGGCCTCCTCCAGAATCTGCCGCCGGTCGCCGCCCGGAGGAGCTGGCTCCTCCAGGATCGCCGGCACCCCCTCGCCGCTCGGCAACGCGTAGAGCCGAAGGCGGAGCGCCGGCCGGATCCGACCAAGGCGGCGGACGAGTTCCTCCTCTTCGGCCGGAAGCAGGACCAGCAGCCGCGCCGGGGCCGAGGCGTCGCGCTCGGAACGCTCGACCAGATCCAGGAGTTCGTCCACCGCCCGCGCCGGCGGGCCGCCGAGAGCAAAGATCCAGACCCTCCCTCCGAGCGCGTCGACCGCGCCCACGGCCTCGGGCACGGGCGGCGGCGGCCCCGGCCGAAGGCCGGGCTCGAGACGATCCACCCACGGCCAGGGATCGACCGGAAGGCTCCGGAACGAGGATCGGGAAGCCATCTCACTGAAGCGCCGCCCCAGGCGGCAGCTCTCGGCCATTATGTCCTGGTTTTCTCGTTTCCGCAGGAGCTTGAAGGAAGGCGCAAAGCGCCACTGCCAGGGCGTCGGTCTCGTCGGCCGGCCCGGAGCGCGGTTCGAAACCGAGCTGGGCCGCCACCAGTGCGGCCAGGCCCTCCTTGCTCACCGCCCCTCCGCCGCCGACCCGGCGCTTGACCAGCGCCGGCGGAAGTTCGACCACCTCGACCCCGGCGGCGGCCGCCGCCGCCAGGATCACGCCGCGCGCCTCGCCGAGCCGGAGCGCCGAGCGGGCGTTGCGCCCGAAGAAGGCTGCTTCCAGCGCCAGCCGGTCCGGTCGCCACTCGCGGAGGGCGGCGGCTGCGAGTTCCTGCAACCGGGCCAGGCGGACCGCCGCCGGTTGCCGCCGATCGAGCCGCCAGACCCCCGAGGCGAGTCGGCGAAGCCGACCGGGCGCCTCCTCGACCACCACCCCCCAACCGGCGATCCGCGTGCCGGGATCGACGCCGAGGATCCGCCGGTTCTGCACGGGGCCATGCTAGCAGGGACCGTCTCCGGCCTAGAATCCTGCCATGAGGCCGGACACCGCCGTCGTCGTCCTCGCCGCCGGACGAGGGCGCCGCCTGGGCCGGGGCAACAAGGCCCTGCTCGAACTGGCCGGAGAACCTCTGCTGGCGCGATCGCTGCGCGCGGCCCGCGCCGCGGCCGGCACCTCCGAGGTCGTCCTGGTCATGCCGCCGCGGGACGCGGCGGCCTTCGCCGAGCGGTGGGGCCGGCCGCCGGAGGCCTTCGGCGCCGACCGGGTCGTCCCCGGCGGCGCCGAACGCTGGGAATCCAGCCGCGCCGGTTGCGCAGCGGCCACCGCCGAGTTCGTCCTGGTCCATGACGCCGCCCGCGCCCTGGTCGAAGCCGAGCTGTTCGAAGCGGTCGCCGCCGCGGTCCGCGAGCACGGCGCCGCCTTGGCCGCGGCGCCGGTGGCCGACACCCTGAAGCGCTCGACCCCGGACGGACGGTCCTCAGGCACCCTCTCCCGCGAGGGGATTTGGGCAGCCCAGACCCCGCAGGGAGCCCGCCGCGACCTGCTCTTGGCCGCCTTCGAGGCCTGGGACCCCGCCGCCCGCGGCCTGCCGACCGACGAGTCCTCCCTGCTCGAGGCTGCCGGCCACCAACCGGTCCTGGTCGAGGCCCCGAGCACGAACCGGAAGATCACCACCCCCGCCGACCTCGAGCTGGCCGAGGCCCTGCTCGCCGCCCGGGCCGGCCGGACCGCCACCGGATGACCTCGCCCGACCCCCACCTTCGGATCGGCCTCGGCTGGGACGCGCACCGCCTGGAGCCCGGCTGCCCCTGCCGGCTGGCCGGGGTCGACCTGCCCTCCGATGTCGGCCCGGTCGGTCACAGCGACGGTGACGCCGTCCTCCACGCGCTCTGTGACGCCCTCCTCGGCGCCGCCGGGCTCGACGACCTCGGCACCCTCTTCCCGGACACCGACCCGAGCCTGGCCGGCGCCGACTCGGGCCGTTTCCTGGCCGAGACCCTCCGCCTGCTGGCCAAGCGCGGCCTGCGCCCGATCTCGGTCGATCTGGTCGTGATCTGCGACCGACCCCGCCTGGCACCCCACCGCGCCGAGCTGCGCCGGCGCCTGGCCGAACGGCTCGGCCTGGCGGCGGACCGGGTGAACCTGAAGGGGAAGACGACCGAGGGCGGAGACGGCGGCCGGCTCGAGGTTCAGGCCGTGGCCCTGGTCGGGCCGATCTAGCCGTCGGCGCCCCCCTCCGCCTGGAGCCGCCACATCCGGGCGTAGATCCCGTTCCGGTCCAGGAGCTGCTCGTGCGTCCCCTCCTCGACGATCCGGCCCCGGTCGAGGACCAGGATCCGATCGGCGGAGCGGATCGTGCTCAGGCGGTGGGCGATCACGAAGGAGGTCCGGCCGGCCATCAGGTTTTCCAACGCCGCCTGGACCCGCCGCTCCGACTCCGAGTCCAGGGCGGAGGTGGCCTCGTCGAGGAGCAGGACGTCGGCGTCCCGAAGGATGGCCCGGGCGATGGTCACCCGCTGGGCCTGGCCGCCGCTCAGCCGCGCCCCGGCCTCCCCGGCCTGGGTGTCGAGACCGTCCGGCAGGGCGTCGACGAAGTCCTGCAGGTTGGCCGCGGCACAGGCCGCCTCGACCTCCTCGGCGCTGGCGCCGGGCCGGCCGTAGCGGACGTTCTCACGCAGCGTGGTCTGGAACAGGAACGGCCGCTGGCCGACCATCGCCAGCCGATCGAGCCAGTCGGCCAAGCGCAGCTCGCGCAGGTCCACTCCGTCGACCAGGATGCGGCCCTCGGTCGGGTCGTAGAAGCGGGCGACGAGGTCGAGCAGGGTGCTCTTGCCGGCCCCGGACGGACCGACCAGCGCCACCCGCTCGCCGCGGCGGACGGTGAAGCTGATGCCGGTCACAGCCGGGCCGTCGCCGCCGCCGTAGTCGAAGCCGACGTTCTCGAATCGGATCTCCTCGCGCAGGCCCGGGAACGGCCGGGCGCCGTTCCGCTCGACGATCTCGGGCGCCAGGTCAAAGACCTCGAAGATCCGATTGGTCGCGCCCATCGAGCTGTAGACCACCGACGCCGCCTTGGTCAGCCGCTTGACTCCGGTGAAGAGGAAGCCGATGGCCAGGAAGAAGACCATCATCGAGCTGGGGTCGGTGAACAACGCCCCGGCGAGGAGATGGTTGGCCAGGGCGATCAATCCGATCGCCACCCCGATGCCCCCCTGGGCCAGGAAGTTGGTCCAGGCGAGGCTGGTGGCCTGGGCCCGGACCATCCGGTCGGTCTGACGGACGAACTCCTGGTTGACCCGACGGAACTCCTCGGCCTCGCGGTCCTCCATCCGGAAGGCCTTGACCACCCGGATGCCCGAGAACATCTGGGTCATGGCCTGGGTGGTGTCGCCGAGCTTGGCCAGCGACTTCTGGCTCCGCTTGCGCACCTTCGGCCCGAGCAGGACGATCGGCAGGGCCAGCACCGGCAGGAAGACGAGCATGCCGAGGGTGGCGGTCGGCGCCGCCATCAGGGCCATGACGAAGGCGGCGGCGATGTTGAACGGCTCCTGGACCAGTTCCTCGACCACCAGCGTCAGCAGGCGCAGGCTGGTGCCGACGTCGGCCGTCAGCCGCGACAGGAGATCGCCCAGGCGCCGGCCGGAGTGATAGCGCATCCCCAGCCGGAGGACGTGCTCGGCCAGGTCCTGGCGGAGGTCGGCGACCATCCAGACGCCGAGCATCCGCGACAGGCGCAGGAAGGCGTACTGGATCAGCGAGAAGACCAGGGCGCTGAGCAGCAGGCAGCCGGCGACCAGCACCACCGCCGAGGCGTCCGGCGACAGCCCGAAGACGGAGGCGCCGTCCAGGGTCCGGTCGATCCACAGGTCGAAGCGGTCGAGGACGGTGCTCTCCGCCCCCGCCGGCGGCGCCATCGGGAAGAGCCGCTTGACCAGCGGCTTGACGAAGGCCAGGTTGGCCTTCGAGCCGAGCGCCGCCAGGGCGCCGAGCAGCACCGACAACGCCGCCTGCCGCCGGTACCGCCGCAGGTACGGCAGCATGCGACGGTAGGTGGCGCGGAAGCCGGCGGCGCGGGCCAAGGCCCGGGGCGGGGTGGGGTCAGCCCTCCAGCGCCTTCATCACCTCGTCGACGAAGGCGAAGAAGCGGACGTTGAGCAGGTCGTCCCGCACGAGGTAGTCGTGGCGCGGGTTGTTGGCGATGTCGATCTCGACCTCCGGATCGAGGCGCCGGTTGACCTTGTAGATGCACCAGCCGGTCGGCCCCATCACCGGGCCGTAGATCGTGCCCGGCTCGGCGTCGAAGAAGATCAGATCCCCGACCGAGACTCCATAGAGGAAGTCGAAGTAGTCGTTCTCGCCCAGGAAGTCGCGGACCTGGTTGCGCGGCAGGGCGCCGAAGCGGCCCCGATTCGGGGTCGGCATGCCCGGCTGGGTGCCCGGATAGGCCTCCGGCAGGTCGGAGTACTTGAGCAGGACCGCCGCCCAGTCGGCGCCCGCGGCCAGCTCTCCGGCCGCCTGCCGGGCCCGCTTCTCCGCCTCGGCGAAGGGATCGCCCTCCTTCGGGTAGAGGCCGGTCTTCATGTCGCGGGCGGCGAAGTAGATCACCTCGGCGTCCACCTTGCCCTGGCCGAGGAAGCTCTTGCGCCGTTCGATGTGGGCTTGGAGTTCGTCGGCGGCGGGCTCGCCCATCAGGTCCTTGAAGGACTGGCGCAGCCGGTAGATCCGGTGGAAGACCTCCATCGACGGATAGCCGAGGAACTGGAGCTGCATCTGCTCATAGCTGATCGGGGAGTTGACGTACTCCTTCCGTTCCTCGGCGATGCGCTGCCGGCACTGCTCGGGGGTCAGGAGAACCCCCTTCTCGGCCAGCGCCTTCTCGGTCGCCCAGATGGTGTCGACCAGCATCCGCGCCCGCTCCCGCTCGACCGGGCCGACCAGGTCGGCGATGCCGGCGGCGAGATCGGCGGTGCGGAAGTCGCGGCCGTTCACGCGCAGGGCGACGCCGGCCGGCAGGCCGTCGAACGGCTCGACGATCTCGGCGTTCTGGCGCAGCCACTGGAGCACGCCGGGGCGGAGAACGTACTGGGCGACGAAGCCGCCGACCTCGAACTTCTCACCCGCCTCCTTGGCCCGCTTCGCCTCCTCGTAGGTCGGCATGACGGTCTGGGTCATGATGTCCGGCGTCATCGCCGGCGCCTGCTCTTCGCCCTCCTGGCCTTGCTGCGGCGGGGCGCCGGGCCGCTCCTTGGGCCCGAAGATCTCCCGCAGCAGGTCGAGCGGCCACCGCTCGGGATCGGCGGGGAAGAACAGCTTGTCGATCAGGATCATCCGCTCGATCTCCTTCCGGTAGCTCTCGCGGGTGTTGCCCATCGCCTCGACGGTGGTCCAGAAGTCGAGCTGTGGGTTGTTCTTCTGGAACTGCTCCTGCAGGGAGGCGATGCGGGCGTCGATTTCCTCCGGCGTGGCGACGCAATGGTCGACCGGCATCCCGGCCTCGCGCCGGCGCTCGATCTCGCTCTCGATCAAGGCGCTGGTGACGATCTGGTTCACCTGCTGGGCGCCGGCGGTGTAGACCAGGGCGCGGAGGACGTCCTCGCCGTAGGGGATGCCGTCCGGCCCCTTGCGGGCGGCCTCCTCGGCGCTGATCGAGATCGGCAGGTCCTGGGGCGCGGCCGCGGCGAGCGGAGAGGAGAGGAGCGCGCCGCCCACCAGAGCGGCGGCGAGGAGGGTGCGGAGGTGGGTCTTCATGGTTTCCGGAAACCGGCGGAACGGAGCATTCTACGGACGCCACCCGGGATCGATAATGGCATTCCGTGAGAGGCGCAGCATCCTACCTGTGGCTGCCGCTGCTGCTGGCCGGCTGCGCCGGCCGCGGCGACGGCATCGCGGTCGGGGACCACTGGATCCCCGGCCCTGCTATCGACCGTGCGGTGACCGAAATGAAGGGCAGTTTCCCCCAGTGGGGCCGGGATTCCCTGGCCTGGGCCATCCTCGACGGGGGCTGGGGGCCGGCCTGGATCCTCCACGACGAGCTGGCGGCGGCGAGCGAGGCCGCCCGCCGCGAGGCCGAGATCCTGGCCGCCCGCCTGCGCGCCGGCGAGGATTTCGCCGACCTCGCGGCCGAACACGACCTCGGCCGGCCCCTGGGCGGCGCCGGCTCCGGGGTCGGCCCCTTCGCGCCCACCCCGTTCGAACTGGGCAGCGGCCGGGTCGCGGCGGCCGTCGCCGCCCTCGAGCCCGGCGAGTGGGCCGGACCGCTGCGGACGATCCAGGGCTGGGAGCTGGTCCAGCTCCTCGACCGGGCCGCGGTGCCCCGCAACCGGGCCGCGGTCCAGGTCCGACGGATCGTGATCCCGGTCGGCGGCGAGGAGGACCGGCGGCGGGCGGTCGAGGCCTGGAATACACTGCCCTTGGCCGGCTCCGCCGAACGCCTCGAGCGGCTCCCCTTCCGCTTCCGCGACGGCCGTCTTGCCCGGGATTCATGATCGCCGCCCTGCTCCTCGCCCTTCCCGCCGCCTCTCTCCCGCCCCAGGAACCCGCGCCCGCCGCCCGTGAGGCGGCGCCCCGGCAGGACCAGCGCCGGCGGGCCTTCCCGCGCCTGTCGCTCTCCGCCCGCAAGAAGGCGGGAGGCTGGCTCCACGACATCCGTTCGGGCAAGAAGGAGGAGACCGCCGCCGCCGCCCGCGACGGCCTGATCGGGCTCGGGGCCGGGGTGGTTCCGGAGGCGCTGCGGGCCTGGGCCCGGACCGGCGGGAAGCGCCTGCCCTACCTCGTGGCGGTCCTCGACCGGGTCCTGTCCGACCGGGACCTCGACCTCGCCTGGCGGGAGGTCGACGCCCGGACCGCCGCCGGCGCCCGGATCTACCTGGTCCGGCGGGTGGCGGACTCGGCCCGCGAGGACGCCGTCGAGTTCCTGGCCGCCCGCCTGGCCGAGGCCGAGGCGGGCGGACGCGAGGCCTACGAGGCCGCCCGCGGCCTCGCCCTGCGCGGCGATGAGCGCGCTCTCGATCCGCTGCTGGCCGCCCTGACCGGAGACTGGCGCCACGACCGCGACCGGATCCGAGCCGACTTCGCTGGCATCGAGCGGGGACCGCTCTCGGTCGCGGCCGCGGCCAGGGTCCGCGCCGCCCAGGGCCGCGAGGCCAGGCTGGCCTCGCTGCGCCTGTTCGGCCTGGTCGGGGCCGAGCCACAGCTCGGCGCGGTCAAGCCGCTGCTCGGCGACCCCGACCACATGGTCAAGCTGGCGGCGATCAACGCCTGCCGAGCCCTGGCCGGCGAGGAACCGGTGGACGAGGCCTCGGTGATGGAGATCATCCGCCTGAGCCGCGAGTGGGAGGGGCGGATCCGGTGAAGCGGCCGGCGCTGCTTCTCCTCGTCCTCGGCCTCGTCGCCGCCCTGGCCGCCCAGGCGCCGGCCCAGGGCGAACGCCCGAAGCGACGCAAGGACCGCTGCACCTTCTGTGACCACGATCCGGAGGTGCTGGCGGCCAACGGCATGAGCCACGGCCCGTTCCCCTTCGCCCGCACCGACAGCACCCGGATCGCCGAACAGGGGCTCTGGCGGCCGACCCTGCTCGAGACCGAGCACTTCCGGATCCTCGGCGACTTCCCGGCCTGGAAGATCCCGATGGATGAAGTCAAGGCCTACCGGGCCGAACTGGCCGCCCTCCGCGACCGCTGGCCGCTGGTCAAGGAGAAACCGGGGACCCTCGACCGCTGGTACCGGATCCACCTCCTCGGCGAGCGCCTCGAGGCCCTCTACGACCGCTTCTGCGAGCTGGTCGGCACCAGCGACGAGGAGTTCCTCGATCCGGCCCGCAACGAGCAGCGCGGCGTCGGCCGCTACCTGGGCGAGAAGGAAAAGTACGAGGTCATGGTCTTCGCCGAGGCCTCGGCCTACCGGGAGTTCATGGTCGACACCTGGGGCCTGGGCTATCTCAAGCCGCAGTGCTGGAACAACGTCGACCGCGATTGCATGTGGTTCGGGGTCAACCTCCAGACCGAGGACATCCACCACGACAAGCACCTGGCCGCGGTCGTCGTCCACAACGTCGCCCACAACCTGCTCAACGGCTACATGCACTACTCCTACGAGATGCCGGTCTGGATCTACACCGGCATCGGCCACTGGGCGGAACGGGCCTTCGACGATCGCTTCAACACCTTTTGCACCATCGAGGGCAGCTTCGACGTCGGCAAGGCCGCCAAGGACTGGGCGGTCCAGGTCCGCAAGCTGGTCGAGAAGGACCGCGCCGCCTCCTTCGCCCAGTTCCTGCGCAAGAAATCCTTGGCCGAACTCGACTTCCCGGACCACCTCGTCTCCTGGTCCAAGTTCCAGTTCTTGGCCGAGGAGCACCCGCAGAAGATGGCGGCCTGGCTGACCCGGCTGAAGACCCGGCGCGACGCCCGCGGCATGCCCGACGGCCGCAACCTGGACGCGGCCCAACGCGCCGCCTTCAAGGATCTGTTCGGCTGGACGCTGGCCCAGGCCGAGGAGGCTTGGCGGTCCTGGGTCCTGGCCACCTATCCGGCCCAGTGACCGGCGACCCTCGCGAACGCTCGGAGGCGGTCTATCTCCTCCTCGCCGGTCTGTTCCTCGGCTCCCTGATCGTCTGCAACCTGGTCGCCAACAAGTTCCTGACCGTCGATCTCGGTTTCAAGACCTTCGTCCTCTCGGCCGGTGCCCTGCCCTACCCGCTGACCTTCCTGGTCACCGACCTGCTGAGCGAGATCTACGGTCGCCGGCGGGCCGACCGGGTGGTCCAGGTCGGCTTCGTCGTTTCGCTGTTCGTGCTCGGCGTCCTCTGGCTCGGCTCCCGCTTCCCGGCCGTCGAGGGGTCGATCGTCGACGACGCCACCTACGAGCGGGTGTTCCACTCGGCTTGGCGGGTGATGGCGGCCTCGATGACCGCCTACCTGGCCGCCCAGTTCGCCGACATCCGCCTCTTCCACTTCTGGAAACGGTTGACCGGCGGACGGCACCTCTGGCTGCGCAACAACGGCTCGACCCTGGTGTCGCAGTTCCTCGATTCCAGCCTGGTCGTCCTGGTCCTCTTCGCCGGGGTGTGGAGCGGCGAGCGGATCGTCGACACCGTCCTCGACCTGTGGCTGTTCAAGGCCCTGGTCGCGCTGGCCGACACGCCGTTCTTCTACCTCGGCACCTGGCTGCTCCGCCCCTTCGCGCTCGAGCGCACCGAGGCCGGCGCCTGCTGCTAGACTCGGCGGCGATGGCCCTGCCGCGCGATCTCGTCGTGCTCGACACCGAGACCACCGGGGCGCCCCCCGGCGCCCGTCTGGTCGAGATCGGCGCCCTGCGGATCCGCGGCCGAGCGGTGGCCGAGCGGTTCTCGGCCCTGATCTTCCCGGAGTGCCCGATCCCGCCCGAGGTCGTCCGGGTCCACGGCATCACCGACCGGGACGTGGCCGACGCCGAGACCGCCGCCGAGGTTCTGCCCCGCTTCCTGGCCTGGTGCGGCGATCGGCCGCTGCTGGCCCACAACGCCGCCTTCGACGCCGCCATGATCGCGGCCGAGTGCGTTCGGCTCCGCCTGCCGGTGCCGGAGAACCGGGTCCTGTGCACCCTGCGCGCCTCCCGACGACTGCTGCGTCGGCGTTCGCACAGCCTCGAAAATCTGGTCCGGGATCTCGGCCTGCCGCCCAGCCGCCACCACCGGGCGCTGGACGACGCCGGCCACGCCTGGCGGCTCGCCCTCCACCTGCTGGAGTCGGCCGGCGAGGAGGAACTGGCCGCCGCCCTCGGTCGCGGCCGCCCCCTGGCGAGCTACGCCCCGGATCGGCCCCGGAGTTCGGGCCGGATCGGCTTCCTGCTCGACGCGGCCGACCGCGGCGAGGCCCTGGATATCGACTATCTCCTGCGGGACCAGAGGCTTGTGCCCTTGCGGGTGACGCCGCGCTTCCTCTTCCGGCGGGGCTCCTCGCTGATCATGGAGGCCTTCTGCCACCGGGATCGCCACTACAAGTCCTACCGGGTCGACCGGGTGGTCCGGGCCCACGCCTGCCCGGACGCGGCCCCGGCGGAGGTCCGGCGACCGACCGCACGCGGCGGGATTTGAGGATCCCGGCCCGGTTTTCAATATAATCCGGGCTCCCGCCCGGTATCTATCGGCGGGACCACGACGGCCGTCATCCCCCACGGCCTTTCTTTCAACCCCGAAACCACCATGTCCGAGAAGGAAACCCTGACTCCCGACAGCGATGTCGAGGAGAAGCCGAAGGCCACGACCCAGCCCGACTACCCGGATCCGCTGCACAAGCCGACGCCGGCGCCGCCGGCCACCGAGCACCCGTTCATCGACCAGAACGAGAACGTCGAAGAACTCGAGCGTGAGGATCTGGAAGACAAATACCTCGATCTGAAGGACGAGGTCTGGCGGCTTCGGCGCCAGCTCAACCTGAACCCGGCGACCGGCCAACTGCCGAGCAACGGCGGCTACGCCTCCCCCGGCGGCTTCCTCAAGCGCCAGCGGGTGGCGGTCTTCATCGACGTGCAGAACATGTACCACTCGGCGAAGAAGACCTACGGCCGCAACCTCTCCTACGCCAAGATGCTGCGCCAGTGCGTCCGCAGCCGACGGCTGGTGCGGGCGATCGCCTACGTCATCGACCGCGAGGGCATCGACCAGGTCAGCTTCCTCGACCACCTGCGCTACTGCGGCTTCGAGGTCAAGAAGCGCGAAGTGATCGAACGACTCGACGGCTCCCGCAAGGCCGAGTGGGAACTCGGCATGGCGATGGACATGCTGCGCGTCGCCGAGAAGGTCGACGTGATCATCGTCGTCAGCGGCAACGGCGTCTTCGCCGACGTCGCCGAGGCGGTCCGGGCCAAGGGCTGCAAGTTCGAGTGCTGCGCCTTCCGCGAGAGCCTGAGCGACCTGCTGCTCCGCTCGGTGGATCAGTACCACATGCTCGGCGAAGACCACCTCTACTGAGCCGACCTGCGTCCTGGTGGTAACCGGAGCGCACGGCGAGACTAGGGCGGCCGTGCGCTCCCGCCCTTTCCCCCCCGCCTTCGCGGCGCTTCTCGTCGCCCTCGTCCCGGCCGCCTGCGCCGCCGCCGGGGCAGGCACCCCGCTCCGGCCGGGCCAGGATCTCTGGTCCGTCCTCGACCACGGTTTCGACGGGCGGCCCGCGGCCGCCGCCGGGGCCGACGCCCGCAGCGGCCAGTACCGGCTCGACCTGCTCCTGCTGCGCGGCCCGCTTGACGCCGATTCCCCCTTCGACCGGCCGCAGGACTGGCGCCTGGTCGCCTCGCCGAGCCTGATCGTTCTGGCCGGACAGCCGGCCTCGGTCTCGCTCCTCTCCGAGACCGCCGTCGTCGCCGACTACGCCGTCCGCCTCCTGGCGGAGCAGGCGCTGGCCGATCCGACCGTCGCCACTCTGCGCACCGGTCTGCTGGTCGGGGCCCGGGTCGACCAGGCGAAGGAGGGCGGCTTCGCGGCCATCCTCGACATCCATCGCAGCGAGATCGAGCGGATGGTGATCCAAGAGTGCGCGTTGCCGGGATCCAAGCACTCCATCCAGGTCCAGGTGCCGGCGGTGGCAAGGGCCGACTGCCGAGCCGCGCTCGGCGGCGACCGGGGCCGGGTCGGCCTGTTCCAGTTGCCGCTGCTCGCCGGCGACGACGAGATCGAACTGCTGGCGGTGCGGGTTTATCCGGTCGAGGAGGCGCCGCCCCGCGGCCGCGCCGGCCGCGTCCGGCTGCTCCCGGAGACCCTGCCCGCCGCCGGCTAGCCCCGCTTCCGGCCCCAGCCGCCGCCGCCCGGGGTGGCGATCCGCACCCGATCGCCGGCGGCGAGGGTGATCGT
>RFGR01000060.1 GCA_003696625.1 Planctomycetota bacterium | reverse complement strand
TCCGCCGCCGCGGCGTAGCCGGGGGAGCCGGCCAGGCGGTGCGGGGCGGTCTCGACCAGATCGCGGAGGAGGACGAAGGCGTGACGGTCGGCGAGGCCGAGATCGAGGAGTTCGGCGGCGAGCGGCGCCCGGTCGTCGGCGACCGGGCCGACCTCGGTCCCCTGGGCCGGAACCGGCGCCCCGCAGACGAGAAGCAAGGCGGCGAGGAGCACGGCTCGAGTCTACCGGGGCCTGCCCGGCATCGGCCATCACCGACCGACATGGCCGGAGCGCGAAGGGCGCCGGCCGCGGTCGGCGGCCGGCCGGTCTGATTCGGACCATCCTCGGCTGGATCGCCTAACGAACTTGGATCAGATCCTCCCCTTGAGCGATCATCACGACCTGATCCAGAACGAGCTGACCCTCCTGGTCGAAGCCTTGGATCCGGTATCGCCCCTGCGGGCACGGCGGAACCTGCCACTGGTTCTCCGCCTCCTGGGTCGCTGTGCTCGGGACCGGCCGCGTCGAACGGAGCCGTTCGACGAGTTCGAGGTGGAGGGAATCGATCGGCAAACCTGCCGGGACTCTCAGCCGGGCGTTCCGGACGACCCGGCGCAGGACGAACACCGGCAGGTCCGCGTCCTCGAATTCGGCAGGCCAGAAACCGTCGGCGGCTACCGTCACGCGATCGCTCGGAAGCAAGCCCGGCACGGACAGCCTACCGAGTTCATCGGCGATGAACCGCCGCCGCAGCCTGGGATGAAACAATGCCGCCATCGGAACCGGCATGTTCTCGAAATCGACCACGGTCAGGTTCTCTGCCTTCGCCGAAGCAGGGATCTCCCAGGAACCCGAAACGGGGATCTCGCTGAAATCCACTTTGCACACGCCGCCGTCGGGCAGGGAAAGAATCAGATGGATCGACATGCCGGAGGCCACGCTCATCTGGAGGGTGCCGTCCGCCAAGGTGAAGGCGGAGTGATTCAGCAGGGCACAGCCGTCGACCTCGATCGCCACCGGACAAGAGGCGAGTTCCCGGCCGTCTCGTCCGATCAGCTTCACGCTTTTCTCGAGTGGAGGCCCTGGCTGGACAGCGGCCCCGACCAGTCTGCCGCCGATGATCTGGATCCGCCCTGGGCCGACCGAGTACTTGCCGTACCACGCGCCGGGATTCAGTTCGCCCATCTTGGCCAGGCCTTCCCCGGCGAGGTACCCCTCCTCCTTCCAGCAGCCATCCACCGCGAAGGAGTACACCGGAGGATCCAGGTGACCCGGGATATCCACCACCTGCCCGTCCCGGGCGCCGAGGACGAAGCGCACGGTGTCGCTGCTGCCGTCACCCCGCACCTGAACCCACTGCGTTTGGGCCGGCCGGGAGATCAGATGGGACCGCATCGGGTCGATCTTGACCTCGTAGTAACCAGCGTACAGATCCGGGAACAGAACCTCCCCGTTCTCGGCGGTGAGCTGCTGCCCGGACCTCCAGCCGTCGTCTCGCCGGAGGGATACCGCGGTGGCCGGCAGGCCGTGCCCGTCTTGATCCTCGACGCGAACGGTCAGGGTGCAGCCTGGAAGCGGCAAGCTGCCCAGAGCCAACCCTCCTTCCCCGACCTCGAATGGGCCGAAACAGAAGCTGCCCCGGCCCTTGCCCTCGAGCCGGATCAGGATCCGGCCCGGAGGAACCTCCAACTCCATCCGTTCACCTGACAACCCGCTCCCGCTGGCCACCACCAGGTTGTTCCAAAGGGCCTCGACCTGCCAGCGGTCCTCCTGTTCCGATCTGGGTAGAGAGAAGGTGACCGTACTCATCTCCTGATCGAACACGAGAGGACCGTTGTCCCCTTGTTCGACGACGATCCTATTGCTCAAGACCCGACCGCCTTCCTCCAGCAACGCCAGACAGGGACCCGCCGGTACCCATGGGCCACCGGGATCGCTGCTCGTCCACAGGAACTCCGTTCCATCGCTTCCTGGAAAGAGGCTGACCGTCCAGTCGTCGTCCGACAAGGGAGAGCCGCCGACAAGGATCTCGGAGAACCTGCCCAAGCTCGGCACACGAACCACGACCAGTTCCTGTTCGCCCCCTTCCTTTGGATCCGGCATGACGAAGCTGGAGGCCGGGCCTCGCGCTCCTCCCGACAGCCAATAACAGGTGTATTCATGCCCAGGTACGAGAACATCGTCCGTCTTCGCTCTCCCCCGACCGTCTGTTTGGTAGGCTCCGGGGGTCCAGTCGAAGCCGTCCGAGGAGAGATACAGACCAAGGTCGGGCACCGGCTCACCATTCGGGAACAGGCAGACCAGGTCCGCCGAGGCTCCCGGCTCGAGGTCGAAGTCGACCTGGTAGGTGCTTCCTGGGACCGGAGCGGCGACCACCTTGCTGGCCATGGCCATGCCGCTGGCGAACGCGATGCCCCGGAGGACCGGCCGGTCGGCTCGAACCGCCTCACAGGAATAGGATCCGTCCTCCTCGATGTCCGCCGCTCCGGCCTCGATGGTGCGGCCGTCCTCCCCCTGGAAGAAGGCCACGATGCCATTTTCGATGGGCCTCCCGTCGGCGTGGACTCGACCCCAGATCGTCGCGGCCGGAAAGGAAGGAACGACCAGGTCGTCTCCATCCAGAACGCCATAACGGATCGGCGCCTTCATCCCCTGCCCGGCCTCGACGTTGACGGTCATGGGGTCATGGAACGGCATCTCGATCCTGACCCTGCCATCCGGGCCGGTCGTCCGTCGCCGGTAATAGAAGGTCGACAGCAGCTTCTTGTCGAGGCTCCAGTTCACGTAATCGGAATCCGAAGCGTCGTAGTAGACGTGGACCGTCGCCCCTTGCAGGGGCTTGTCGTCCGGATCGAGGACTTCGATCTCGAGACCTTTGCACTTCTCGACCACCCACTTCTCCGGCGGCTGTCCCTCGATGATCCTGCCCTCCACCAAGTATCCAGGGGATTCCACCCAGGCGAGAAACCTGGGATACCCCCGCCACTCGATCTCGTTTGCCCGCCCCTGCTCGATGGGATAACGCTGAATCGGGGCGACTTCGTCCAGTTCCGCCCCCGAGAAGGAGAGGTCCGACTCGACCCGGTTCGCCAGTTCGTCCGTGATGGGAACGACGACCAGAACTCCCCGTTCGAGTTCTTGGCCTCGATCGGTGACGATCTCGAGGACACCCAGGATGGGTTGCCGCATCGATCCCGGACCATCGACGCGGCGCTCCGACGTGGCTTCGCCCTGCTCGCCGCCTTCAGGATCGGAAAGCTGGTCGGTCCGGGCGTCCCCCAGCCGATCCACCGACTCTCCGGGGGAACCTCCGTCGGCGGCGGCCTGCAGTGGTTCCCCTCCCGGGCCCGGCCGGGACGGCATGCGCCCCGCCGGGATCAAGGACCAGACCAACAGCCCGGTGAGGACGATGACGAGGACGGCGAGCGGGACCCTCTTCATCGGCGATTCCTCATCGAGAGGAGCCGCGGCCTCTCGAGGGGGGCCCCGACATGGCCGGTGATCGACGGGCTGCCCCCGCCGCCGAAGATCGCGCTCGCGGCGACGGAGGGAGTGGAAGTCGTCGTCCCTGCCTCGATCCTCCCCGTGAGGAGAACGAGGACCAGGATGATCCAGGTGGTCATGAGTTTCTTCATTGTTCCTCCTCTACTTTCTTGGAGTATGCCAGGTAATCCACTTGCGCGACCGGGCAAGCGGGGTAGGACTCTACAGCCAGACCAGCGAAACGAGCAGCGCTCCGGATGTCCCCCAACGACTCCAGCAGGCACGCCCAATTGCGGTAGTAGCGGGAGATCAAATCGCCCTTGAAGGTGCATCTCAGTGCATCGAGTCCTTTCAGGGCCGCCACCGATTCCTTGATCCGATTCAGCCTCAAACAGGCTGCCGCGAGAGTGATTCCAGAGAGCGGATCCCGATCGAGAAGGGTGTGCGCGACGTAGGCAAGAGGAAGAGGATCGCTCCACTCCTTAACCTCGAGCATCGCCATCAAGCGAACCTCCATCTGGATTCGGTCCTCCAGGAACGCACCGATGCCGTGCCCCAGGGCTTCATACTCATTCCAGCCGTCCCGCAGCTGGTCATACAGCGAATCGGCGTTCTTGGGAATCAGGCGTTCGTCGGGGGAATACTTGATGCCGTCCCGGATGCGCAGGCCGGCCAGGACCGCCGCCTTCAAAGTGAGAAGGCCGAGATGGCGGGCGACCTCCTCGGCGTAGGCGCCGGCGGCTTTGAGAAGGATCCGCCGGTTCATTCCCGCGCCTCGGTCGCTCCCTCCTCAGCGACCCTGGATGAATCGGGTTGAAAGAACTCCGGATACCGCCAGCCTTTCGGCAGCCGCAGATCGCTCATGTCCCGGGTGAGCACCCGCCAGATTCGGCGGAGGGTGTCCTCGACTTCTTCCTTGGGCACACCCGTCGCGCGGGAGACCTGGGCCATGTTCCTCTTCTCCACCAAGTGGAGATACAAGATGGCCCGGTCCGAAGCCGGCAAGGAGTTGAACTTCTGCTGCAGCTCGGCCGACGGCTCGCCGGAAGCGCCGTGGGTGACCCCGAGGCGGTCGGTCGGATCCGCCAGGTCCTGGAGGATCTGGGATTCGATCCAGAGACCGAAGGCCTGGTGCGTGGAGTGGAGTTCCTTCCGCTTCGCGGCCCGAGCGAAGACGCGGGCCAGCACCATTTCGTGCGGCAGGATCAGGAAGTGCCGCATGGTGGTGAGACGGATCCCGCGATCGATCCACGGCGCCAGCCGCTCGAACAACTTGCCGAGGTACCGGTACCGTTCCTGCGCCGGCAGGTTCTGGAAAGCCTCGAAGGCTCGTCTTGTGATCAGCCACTCCCGGACGAGCGAGGGGGACGTCGCGGGCGCGACCCGGATGAGAGGGTGTTGATTCATGGGGGGAAAAGAGCCAGGGGGAATAGCGCCGGGAAGACCACGGCGCGGGAAGGCCGAAAGGCCTCCTGATCAATTCCCGAATCTGGGCGCGCCTTCGGGCCGAAAATCCGGCCGAGAATCGGTGGATTCGCCTGGGCGGATCCGCCCGAGAAAGCCGAAACCCCGGGCCGGTTCGCGCGTAGGACAAGGCGAACCCATGCAGCGTCCGTCCGTTGCCGACCGGGCGGATGCGGGGTGGCGCTCCGGGGAGGGGCGCTGCCTTCCCTTGCT
>RFGR01000059.1 GCA_003696625.1 Planctomycetota bacterium | reverse complement strand
CCTCGCTCCCGCGCTGGCATATCCTCATGCAACCATGACCGCAGCGCGTGACAGCTTCGATGTGCTCGTGGTCGGCGGCGGCCACGCCGGCGCCGAAGCCGCCGCCGCCGCCGCCCGCCCCGGCGCCCGCACCGGTCTGGTCACCCTCGACCCGGCCGCGGTGGGGCGGATGTCCTGCAACCCGGCCATCGGCGGCATCGGCAAGGGCCAGCTCGCGCGCGAGATCGACGCCCTCGGCGGCCTGATGGGGCGGGCGGCCGACCGGGCCGGAATCCAGTTCCGGTTGCTCAACACGAGCAAGGGCCGGGCGGTCCAGTCGCCGCGGGCGCAGTGCGACCGCGCCGCCTACGAGACGGCCGTGCGCGAGCTGCTGGCCGAGCAGGGTGGGGTCGAGATCGTCGCCGGCGAGGCGGTCGAGCTGCTGCTCGAGACCGGGCCGGGCGACCCCCGCCGAGTCGCCGGCCTGGTCCTGGCCGACGGCCGCCGGCTGCGCGCCGGGGCGGTGGTGCTGACCACCGGCACCTTCCTCGAGGGAGTCCTCCACTCCGGACTCGAGCAACAGCCCGGCGGCCGGGTGGGGGAGGGCGCGGCGACGCCGCTCGGCGAGGCGCTGCGCCGGCTCGGCCTGCCGACCGGTCGGCTCAAGACCGGCACGCCGCCACGGCTGGCGGCCGACAGCGTCGACCTCGGCGCCTGCCAGGAGCAGCCGGGCGACCCGGAGCCGGTGCTCTTCTCCTTCCTCGGCGGCCGGCCGCGGCTGCCGCAGCGCTCCTGCTGGCTGACGCGAACGACGCCGCGGACGCACGAGATCGTCCGCGCCAACCTGGACCGGGCGCCGATGTACGCCGGCCGCATCCGAGGCGCCGGCCCGCGCTACTGCCCCTCGCTCGAGGACAAGGTGGTGCGCTTCGCCGACCGCGAGGCGCACGTCGTCTTCCTCGAACCGGAAGGCGTGGACTCGCCGCTCCTCTACGCCAACGGCATCAGCACCAGCCTGCCGGCGGCGGTGCAGCAGGAGTTCGTGCGCACGATCCCGGGGCTGGAACGGGCCCGGATCGTCCAGCCGGGCTACGCGGTGGAGTACACCTTCGTCCGGCCGCGGGCGCTGCGCCGGAGCCTGGCCGTGCGCGGCCTGGACGGACTGTGGCTGGCCGGCCAGATCTGCGGCACCAGCGGCTACGAGGAGGCCGCCGGCCAGGGGCTGCTGGCCGGCCTGAACGCGGCGCTCTGGCTGGACGGACGCGAGCCCTTCGTCCTCGGCCGGCACGAGGCCTACCTCGGGGTGATGGTCGACGATCTGGTCGTGAGCGACCCGGCCGAACCCTACCGGATGTTCACCAGCCGGGCCGAACACCGGCTGCTGCTCCGCCACGACACCGCCGATCGGCGGCTCACCCCGCGCGGGGCCGCGATCGGCGCGGTGGGGGAGGAGCGGCTGGCCCGGCTCTGGGCCAAGGAAGAGCGGCTGGCGCGGGCCCGGGCGGAGCTGGCCGCCCGATCGGACCCGGCCGCGGCCCCCGGCGGGCGGCGAAGCCTGCTCGATCTCCTGCGCAGTCAGCGTCCGGACGCGCTCGCCCGGGTGCGGGCGGCGGCCCCGGATCTGGACCGACTGCTGGCGGGCGGCGAGGAGTGGGCGACGCTCGAGGCCGACGTCCGCTACGAGGGCTACCTGGCCCGACAGGAAGCCTGGGTGGCCCGGGCGGCCGAGCGTGAGGCGGCGGTGCTGCCCGAGAACTTCGACTTCGCCGCCGTGCGCGGCCTGCGCCGGGAGGCGGTCGAGTGCCTCGAGCGCTTCCGCCCCGAGACCCTCGGCCACGCCGGCCGCCTGGCCGGGGTCAGCCCGGCCGACCTCGCCCTGCTCGAGGTGGCGCTGCGCGCCGGCGCCCGCCCGACGGGTTGAGCGCCCGCCGGGCGCCGGGCCTATGCTGCGATCCGGGCCGGACCTCCCGGACCGCCGCCGCCTTCCGACGCCATGAGCCGCACGACCTCCCGCCGTTCCCTCCTCCGCGCCGGCGCCGGCGCCGCCGGCTGCGCCGCGGTGCTCCCCGCCTTCGGCCGCTTCTCCCCGATGGAGAAGGTCAACGTCCTCTCGATCGGGGTCGTCGGCAGCATCGGCGGCACCGACCGCAAGCAGGTCGCCGCCCACCCGGCGGTGCGCATCGCCGGGCTGTGCGACGTCGACGACGGCTACCTGCAGCAGGCCGCGGCCGAGCACCCGGACGCCTTCACCTGCAAGGACTGGCGCCAGGCCTTCGCTGAGCACGCCGACGAGTTCGACGCGGTGATCGTCTCGGTGCCCGACCACAGCCACGCGCCGGTGATGCTCACCGCGCTGGCGCACGGCAAGCACGTCTACGGCCAGAAGCCGCTCGTCCACCAGCTCGCCGAGCTCGCGATGATCGACGCGGCGATGGCCGCCCGGCCCGGGCTGGTCACCCAGGTCGGCAACCAGCGCATGGTCTACCCGGGCCGGCGGGCGGCGGTCGAGATCCTCCGCTCCGGGGTGCTTGGAGCGGCGGTCGAGGCCCACGCCTGGACCGGCTCGCCGAGCGGCACCTACTACTTCAACATCGACCGGGTGCTGAGCGAGCCGCAGGAGCCGCCGCCGGGGCTGGATTGGAACCTGTGGCTCGGCCCCTGCCCGGAGGCGCCCTACCGCGACCTGCTCGTGCCGCTCAAGTGGCGCTCGTGGTGGGACTACGGCACCGGCGGCCTGGGCGACTGGGGGGTGCACGTGCTCGACGTGATCTTCTTCGCTTACGACGAGCTGACCTCGCCGATCGCGGTGGTGACCCACGCGCCCGAGCCGGCCGGGGTCTTCCACCCCTATCCCTGCCGCGCCACGGTCACCTACGCGGTCGACTCGCCGCGCTTCGCCCGCCGCTTCTTCCCCATCCACTACAGCGACCGCAACCAGGCCCCGTCGCGCGCCGCCCTCGGGCTGCCGGCCGGCGCCTGGTCGGAGGAGAACATGACGGTCGTGGTCTGCGAGGGCGGGGTGCTCGTCCTCTCGGCCGGCGGCCGGCTCGAGATCTGGCGCCAGGGCGAGAGGACCGACGGCCTGCAGATGCCCGGCCTGCCCGAGTTCCCCGAGCTGAACCACTGGCACGCCTGGGTGGACAACATCGTCGGCAAGAAGACCGAGCTGCGCACGCCCTTCCCGGACGGCGTGCGGATCACCGAGGCGGCGCTCCTGGCGGTCAAGGCGACCCGCTTCCCCGGCCAGGAGCTGCGCTGGGACCGGGCCTCGCTCTCGTTCACCAACCACGAGGAGGCCACGCAGACCATCGTCCGCCGCGAGTACCGCGAGGGCTTCGCGCCCCCGACGGTGGCGTGAGCGGCGACGAGCTGCGGATCCGCCCCGGCCGGCCGGCATGGCGGCGCTGCGCGGACCGTCCCACCTGCACCACCTCTTCGTCGCCGCCGACCGCCACCGCCGGGGCATCGGCGAGCGGCTGTGGCGGCACGCCCGGGCCGCGGCCCTGGCGCGCGGCCCGGTCGAGGCCTTCACCGTGGTGGCCACCGAGTTCGGCCTGCCCTTCTCCCGGCGCCAGGGTTTCCGCCCGGACGGCCCGATCGAGGAGGTCTTCGGCCGGCGGCACCAGCGGTTGCGGCTCGAGGAATCGTGATCCATCCGGTTGCACGGATGCGAAGTAGGCGCTAGCGTAGATCTGGGCCGGGGGAATCCCCGGCGCCTTCTCCCACCTTCTCTCACTCCACGCGTGAACACGAATCGGATCAACCTCCTCTGCCTACTGGGCATGGTTTTTGCCCCCCCCTGCTGAGCCAGCAGAACCCCTACATCGTGGACGGCACCGGGGCGACGCCAGGCGCCTTCTCGAGCATCACGACCGCAGTCGCCGCCGCCGGATCCGGTGACACGATCTACATCCGCGGGATGGAGCTGAACGGCAGTCCGGTCGGCTACTGCGAAACGCCGTACCTCCCGTACCAGGGCCCGGAGACCTTCCCCATCGTCCTCAAGCCGGGAATGGTCCTGAAGCCGATGGACACGACCGCCGTCCACGTCTGGACCACCAGTGGCAGTCCGCCGCCGGCGCTGTTCCAGGTTCAGGCTCGCACCGGATCGGAAATGACCAAGCTCGAATCCCTGATCCTCGGCGGCGGCCAGGTCGGCCTGCTGGTCGACGGCACCGGCGGCGGCAACTACGACGTCACGGTCAAGGACGTCATCTTCGCCCGGAACTCGATCGGCTTGGCGGCCCTGGCGGACCAGGGCGCCGACGTCCACGTCAAGGTCCAGGACTGCCGCATCCACGACGGCGCGATCGTCGTTCCGGGGGGAGCCTCGCCGGTGCCCCAGAAGCAGAGCATCGGCCTCCAGTTCCACGCCACCGACCAGGGGACGCCCGGCAAGGTCACCGCCGAGGTGAACAACTTCAAGGTGGTCGGCAACTACCTTCTCTCCGCCATGGAGCCGCTCGACTTCGCGGTGGAACCGAACGACCTCGCGACCCTGGACAAGGTCACCCGGGTGGTCGAGGTCTTCGTCGATGGCATGACTCCGGAACATCCCGATCCGTTCGGCCAGGGTCATGAGAAGGAAACCCAGCCCATTGCCGAGGTGGATCTGGTGATCAACGGCGGCGTCTTCGACGGCCAGGCCTCGGCCACCAGCGGCTGGGGGATCGGCGTCTACGCCGCCGCGGACCGGTTCCCGGCCAATTCCAATCCTGGTGACTACTACTGCGGCTACGACGTCATCCTGACGGGCGTGGCGCTCCGGGACTTCCGCCACACCGGGGTCTACGCAACGGTCGGCGCTGAATCTCGGGGCGCCCTCCACCTCAATGGCCAGACCAGTTTGTCGGACATGGGTCCCCAGCACGCCCCGGCTGCGCCCCTGGACGGTTCTGGCGCCATCCTCTTTGCCGAGGAGGGCTACCTCGCCCTGCACGCCGCCGACGCCACCATCGTGGACAACGATTCCCACGGCCTGGTCCTCGACACACCGGCCACGCTCCAGAAGGACTCCAACTACCCGGCCGGCCTGTTCTTGGACCTGCAGGACACCGGGATCCACGGCAACGGTGGCCACGGCCTCTTGCTTTCGGCCGGCAAGGCCTGGGACCCGTCCGGCTACGCGGTCCAGAACGCCATCGTCGGCGGCACCTGGGACAGTTGGCACGTCATGTCCGCCCACGGCAAGAGCCTGGTGGCCAATCAGGAGCCGACCGACCTCGGCCACGGCCAGGGGAAGGTGGACCGCTGCGCGATCAGCAACAACGGCGGCGCCGGGATCTGGGCCTTCTCCCGGGCGGACGACGGTCCCAACCTGGCCATCAGCAACGTCCGCTTCACGAATACCTTCGTCTGGAACAACGGCGGCGG
>RFGR01000058.1 GCA_003696625.1 Planctomycetota bacterium | reverse complement strand
GGGCCGGGACCGCGGCCGGGTCCTGGGCCGGGGGTTCGGCCGGCCCGGGACCGACCGCCGACCGATCGGCCGGGGCCTGGGACGGTCGGCGGGAACCGCCGTCCGCCACCCGCGGCTGCGGCGGCGCGCAGGCGGCGAGCAGGGCGCAGAAGAGGAGGGAGAGGATCATTGCAGGTAACCGAGTCCGCGCAGGGACTCCTCGATGGCGGCGGCCTGATCGGCGGAGAAGGCGGCGGCCCCGCCGCCGCCGGGGCGGGGTTCGTCCTCGTCACGGAAGCGGACCGGGCGGGGCTCGGCCAGCAGGTCGGAGTGGACCCGCCCCTCCATCCAGCGCGGCACGGGTTCGCCGATCACGTGCAACAGCGTAGGGGTGGTGTCGCGGATGTGCATCGCCTCGACCCGGGCGCCGGCCGCGACGCCGGGCGCGGCGACGGCGAAGATGCCGTCGAAGCGGTGGGTGCCGGAAATGGCCGCGTGGCGCCGGCCGGTGAAGTCCGCCGGCGCCTCCCAGTCGTCCTTCGGCAGCCAGGCGAGGCCGCCGAGCTGGTACTGGAGGTCCGGCGCCTCGCCGGCGCGGGGACCGGCGTAGCGGTCGCCGGGCCGGACGAAGAGTTCGGCGGCCGGGCTGCCGTCCGGCAGCCGCAGACCGCGCAGCCGTTCTTCGACCTCGGTCAGCAGCCGCTCGGCCTCGGCCGGCGGCACGATGCCCTCCGGTTCCCGCCCGGCCAGGTTCAGGCACAGGCCGTGCAGGGCCTGGTAAACCCGGGTCCGCGACCAGTCGACGTCGGCCAGGTCGCCGCGCCGCTTGTACCAGGGCCGGAGGATCGGCAGTCGCGCCAGCGGGCCGAGGAGGCGGGCCAGCCGGCCGAGGCGGAGGCGGGTGAGGACCCGGCCGAGGTCGGTGCGGGCGATCGTCCAGCAGGGCGGCCGGCGCCGGCGGACGAGGTAGCCCTGTTCCTCGAGCCAGCGGTTGGCGTGAAAGTCGCCGAGCTGGGGACCGAAGCCGTGGTCGCTGACCAGGGCGATCGGGCAGTCCTCGCCGACCTCGGCCCGGACGGCGCCGACGAACTCGTCGGCCAGGCGGTAGGCGTCCCGGATCACCTCGCCGTAGCGGCGTTCGCCCTCCTCGCTCCAACCGGGATGGGAGCGGTCCTGGAACTTCCAGAAGTAGTGCTGGCAGCGGTCGGTGACCGAGACGACGGTGAAGAAGAGGTCGGTCGGCCGGTCGCGCAGCAGCGCCCGGGCCGCCGCCAGCCGCTCGCGCTCGATCGCGAACAGCTCCCGGCGCAGCTCGTCGTAGCGGTCGAGGTCCTCCGCCGGCGGCTCCTCGTCGCCGTCCCAGGGACCGTAGTCGAGGTCGGGCCGGTAGGGCCGGCCGGCGGCGGCAGCGACCGCGGCGGCGGTCTCGGGTGTGTCGCAGACCAGCTCCGGGTCGAGCGGACAGGGGATCCCGGCCACCTGCCAGCTGCCCGGGCGGCGGCGGGGCGGGAAGGTCATCGGCACCGCCAGGGAGCCGACGGTCCAGCCGCGACCGGCCAACAGGTCGTGCAGGTCGTAGCCGGCGAAGCTGCCGGCGTCGTGCAGCGGGGTCTGGTAGCTGCCGGGGAGGCGGCGGAGGAAGTGGAAGACCCCGTGCCGCCCCGGGTTGACCCCGGTCATCATCGACACCCAGGCCGGCGGGGTGATCGGCGGCGTCTCCGACTCGAGCACTCCGGAGCCGCCCTGGCGGAGGATCCGGGCGATGTTCGGCAGCTCGCCGGCGGCGGCCAGGGGCCGGGCGATCCGCCAGGTGGCGCCGTCGATTCCGACGATGGCGAGACGGGGCAAGGGGCTCTCCGAGGGGCTATTGGAACCTCCTGGGCTCTCTGGAACAATGCCCCCGGCCCGACTCCGATGCTCGTCCGCCTCCTGCCCCTGCTCCTGCTCCCGGCCGCCTGCTCGCATCCGGTTAAGGAGGGCGTCACCCTGGGCGAGGATCCCGAGCTCCTCGGCCCCAACATCACCGAGGAGATCCGAGCCGGCGAGTTTCGGATCGGGGCCGGCGACACGGTCGATGTCGACGTCTGGGACCACCCGGACCTGAGCCGAAGCTACGTCGTCGCCCCGGACGGCACCCTCTTCTGCCACCTGATCGGCCGCCTCGACGTCTACGGCCTCACTCGCGAGGAGCTGCGCGACCGCCTGACCGAGGCCTACGACCGCTTCCTGGTCGAGCCTTCGCTCGACGTCACCGTCCACCTCAGCACCCTGCGCAAGGTGACGGTGCTCGGCATGGTCCGGAACCCGGGCGTCTACCCGCTGGCCACCCCGCGCACCACCGTGCTCGACATGATCGCCACCGCCGGCGGCATCGGCGCCGAGGGCGACACGACCGGCATCGTCCTCGCCCGCCTGGTCGACGGCGAGGTCCAGGTCCGCTCCTACAACCTCGACCTGCTCTTCGACCCGGACGTGATGGGCGAGGTCCAGGCGATCCCCTACGTGCAGCCGGGCGACTACCTCTACGTGCTGCGCACGGACCTGGCCCGTTACCAGGACTACATCGAGGCCGTCGGCGACTCGCTGCGGGCGATCGAGTTCGCCGAACGGGACCTGCTGCTGGCGCCGCGGGTGAACCGCGAGGTGCTCGACAACGCCTTCTAGCGGCGCAGGTAGGCCCGCCGCGCCGCCCCCGAGGCCCGGAACAGCCGGGCGTACTCGCCGGCGGCCAAGACCAGGTGGCGCTCGGCCGGCCCCTCGGCGCCGCCCAGCCAGCGGCCGAGGCCGCGGCCGGCGCGGAGGTAGTCCACCTCGGCCAGTTGCGAGGCGTGCCGGCGCAGAGCGGCGTCGCGTTCGGGCCGCCACGGCAGCCGTTGGCCGCCGGGGAGAGCGGTCCAGAACGAGGACAGGGCGACCTCCTCGGGCCCGCCGCGCCGGGGCCGGGCGGCGGCGAAGACCCGGGCCGTCTCGTAGTGATCGACGTGCCCGTCCCCCCACCACGGCAGGTGGATCCGTTCGGGGGCGAACTCCTCGATCAGCCGGCGCAGGCGGCCGGTCCAGGGGCCGCGCCGGCCGAGGCGGGTCTCCGGCGCGCCGAGGACGTGGCGGTCGGTCACCCCCAGGTCGGCGGCCGCGGCCGCGGCCTCGCGGCGCCGCCGCTCCCCGGCGGCGCCGCCGTCGGTCATCCAGACCAGCCGGACCTCGCAGCCGGCGGCGACGGCGGCGGCGATCGCCGAGCCGAACAACAGGCACTCGTCGTCGAAGTGGGGCGCGAGGAACAGCAGCCGCCGCCGCGGCCGCAGCGGCCGGGCGGCGGCGGTCGCGAGCAGGACCAGGCTGCGCTGGTGGTCGAGCAGGTGGACGAGGTAGCGCCGGTTCTGGAGCGAACCGGCCGGCCCCGGGTTGCCGGCGGCCAGGAAACTGCCGCGGAGGACGTGGACGAGGCGCCGGGCCGGCAACAGCACCAGCCCCTCGGCGCCGCCGCGGCCGTGGTGGCGGAAGGCGCTCCGCCAGGCCCGCCGCCCGGCGGCCGGCGACGCCTCCGGAT
>RFGR01000057.1 GCA_003696625.1 Planctomycetota bacterium | reverse complement strand
GGGCCAGGGATTCCAGGACCGGGCGGTAGGCCTCGGCCAGCGATCGACCGTCCACCAGGCGGGGCCCGCCCGCGACGAGGGCCTCGGCGGCGGCCAGGTCGACCTCGGCGGGGAGCAGTTCGAGGAGCAGGCCGGGAGCGGCGCCGCGGCCGAGATCCCGGACCAGGCGGTCGAGGCCCTGGCGGCTCCGCGGCAGGGCGTGATGGTCGCCGACCAGCAGCGGCTGGCCGCCGCGGACGGCCCGGCGCAGTTCGCGGGCGCTGGCCCGCCGGACCGGGCCGGCGAGGGTCCGCAGCCAGGCGCGACGGTAGCGCTCGAGTTCCGGCGACAGCGGCGGCACCGCCTCCGACCATTCCCGCCGGAGCCGTCGCTCGAGTTCGCGCAGGTCTTCCAGCAGGCGCCGGCGGCCGGGCTCCATGCCCCCTCATCGGCCGGCTCCGGAGCGAGTCTGAAGGGCCGCTCAGCGGGCGGCCGGATCCCGGTCGAGGGCGAGGAGGCCGCGGAAGAACGCGATGCCCTCGCCGCCGTCTCCCCAGGCCCCGGCGCCCCGGTCGGGCAGGCTCTCCGGCCCGAGGTTCCGCTCCGGGTGGGGCATCAGGCCGAGGATCCGGCCGCTGGCCGAGACCAGGCCGGCGATGGCGCCGTCGCTGCCGTTCGGACAGGCCGGCCACTCGCGGGTCGGGCGGCCGGCGGCGTCGGCGTAGCGGAGCGCGACCAGGCCGGCGGCCTCGAGGCGGGGAAGGTCCCGCTCCGGGTCGCCGAGAACCAGCCGGCCCTCGGCGTGGGCCGCCGCGGCCGGCAGGATCGAGCCCGCCGGCAGCACGTGGCCGAGGCCGGGCTCGACCCGAAGCCGGACCCAGCGGCACTCGAAACGGTGGGTCCGGTTCCAGGTCAACGAGGCGCGGACCCCTTCCAGGCCCGGCAGCAGGCCGCAGCGGACCAGGACCTGGAAGCCGTTGCAGACCCCGAAGATCGTTCCGCCCCGGTCGTGGTGGGCGGCGAGTTCCTCGGCCAGGAAGGCGCGGACCTCGGCGCCGAGGATGGCGCCGGCGCCGAGATCGTCGCCGTAGGTGAAGCCGCCCGGCAGGGCGAAGAGGCGGCAGTCGCGCAGGAGCTGCGGCCGGCGGATCAGTTCCCGAACGTGGACCTGGACGACTTCGGCGCCGGCCCGGGTGAAGGCGTGGGCCAGCTCGCGGTCGCAGTTGACGCCGGCGGCGAAGAGCTGGAGGACGCGGGGGGGCTTCACGACTGGACTCCGTTGGCCTCGGCCAGCTCATCGGCGGCGACGCCCAGGATCTCGCGGCCGCCGGCGAGGAGGGCCAGCCTCGAGTCGGCGGTGACCTCGCCGACCGCGGCCCAGGGCAGACCGCGCAGGCGGGAGCCGGCTTCGGCGAGGTCCGCGGGGGCGACCTCGAGCAGGAAGCGGCTCGGGCTCTCGGCGAAGAGCAGGCCGAGGAGGGGGCGGGGGCCGGTGGCCGGAACCTGTTCGACCTCGAGCCGGGCGCCGAGCCGGTCGGCGCCGAGGACCATCTCGGCCGCGGCGGCCGCCAGGCCGCCCTCGGCCAGGTCGTGGCAGGCGACGGCCAGACCGTCGGCGAGGAGCTGGTGGACGGCGTCGAACAGAGCCGGCGCCCGCTCCAGGTCCGGGCGCGGCGGCTGCGAGTCCGCGAGGCCGAGCAGGTCGGCGGCGACGGAGCCGCCGCCGGCCTCGGCCACGGTGGTGCCGACCAGGAGCAGGAGGTCGCCGGACCGCTTCAGGGGGGTGGTCGCCGCCCGCCGGGTGTCGGCCACCGGCGCCACCGCGGTGCAGAGAAGGGTGGGGGGGATCGGCCGCTCCTCGCCGCCGACCCGGTACTCGTTGTTCAGCGAGTCCTTGCCGCTGATGAACGGAGCGCCGTAGGCGAGGGCCAGGTCGCGGCAGGCCTCGGCGGCGGCGACCAGGGAGCCGAAGCGGTCCGGCTTGCGGCAGTCGCCCCAGCAGAAATTGTCGAGCAGGGCGGTGCGGTGGGGGTCGCCGCCGGCGGCGACGACGTTGCGGACCGCCTCGTCGATGGCGCAGGCGGCGCCGGCCCAAGGGTCGATCTCGGCGATCCGCGGAGCGAGACCGCAGCCGATCGCGACCCCGGCGCTCAGTTCCAGGCGCGGCTTGACCACCGTGCCGTCGCCGGGGCCGCGCCCGAGCGGCCCCTGATAGGGCTTGACCACCGTGCCGCCCTGGACCTCGTGGTCGTACTGGCGGACCACCCACTCCTTGCTGGCCAGGGACGGGTGGGCGAGCGCGGCCAGGAGCAGGCGGCGGAGGTCGGCGTCCTCGGGCCAGGCGGTCGGCGCCAGCTTCGGCCGGCGCAGCTCGGCCAGGCGCTCCGGCTGCGGGACGCCGCCGTGGAGGAAGTCCATCGGCAGTTCGGCCACGACCTCGCCGTGCCAGCGCAGGCGCAGGGTGCGATCGTCGGTGAAGCGGCCGAGGACCGAGGCCTCGACCTCGTGCGCCGCGCAGCGGGCGAGGAAGGCGTCGAGGGACTCCGGCGGCACCGCCAGCACCATCCGCTCCTGGGCCTCCGAGATCCAGATCTCCCAGTAGCCCAGGCCCGGGTACTTGAGGGGGGCCCGCGACAGCTCGACCTCGGCGCCGCAG
The DNA here is from genome assembly GCA_003696625.1 of Planctomycetota bacterium. Taxonomy (GTDB): domain Bacteria; phylum Planctomycetota; class UBA1135; order UBA1135; family UBA1135; genus J029. The sequence continues at coordinate 3,677 of RFGR01000057.1, read as the reverse complement.
TCCTCGCCCATCTCCCCGACCGCGCTCGAGAAGCCGCCGGCGCCGCAGTCGGTGACGGCGTGGTAGAGGCCCAGGTCGCGGGCCTCGAGCAGGACGTCGAGGACCTTCTTCTCGGTGATCGGGTCGCCGATCTGGACCGCGGCGGCGTCGGTCGTCTCGGACTCCTCGTGCAGGGCCTCGGAGCTGAAGGTGGCGCCGTGGATGCCGTCGCGGCCGGTGCGGCCGCCGATGGCGACGATCGCGTCGCCCGGCCGGGCGGCTTTGTCCACGCAGTCGCGCGGGATCTCGCCGAGGCAGCCGGCGTAGACCAGCGGGTTGGCGACGTAGCCCGGGTGCCGGACGACGGTGCCGGCGACCGTCGGGATGCCCATCCGATTGCCGTAGTCGCGGACCCCGGCGACGACCCCTTCCAGGATCCGATCCGGGGGGAGCGTGCCGGGCGGCAGTTCGCCCGGGTCCAACCCGGCAGGCCCGACGCAGAAGACGTCGGTGGCGGCGAAGGGCCGGGCGCCGAGGCCGGTGCCGAGGATGTCGCGGATCACGCCGCCGATGCCGGTGCCGGCGCCGCCGTAGGGGTCGAGGGCGCTCGGGTGGTTGTGGGTCTCGACCTTGACCGCGATCCCGATCTCGTCGGTCAGGGCGACGACGCCGGCGTTGTCGGCGAAGACGCTCCAGCACCAGTCGGGGGCGAGGCGGCGGGTGGCGGCGAAGACCGTCTCCTTGAGCAGGTTCCGGTAGTGCCGCTCGGCCACCACCGTGCCGTCGGCGGCCAGCTCCCGGTAGTGGACCGGGCCGGTCAGGGTCTTGTGCTTGCAGTGCTCGGACCAGGTCTGGGCCAGGGTCTCGAGTTCGACGTCGGTCGGCTCGCGGCCAGCGGCGCGGAAGAAGTCCCGGATCGCGGCCATCTCGGCCGCCGACAGGGCGAGCCCCATCTCGGTGGAGAGGGCGGCCAGACGGCCCTCGTCGGCCTCGCGCAGAGGGACCTCGCGCCGCTCGGCCGGGCGCGGGCGGGGAGCGGGGTGGAGGCCGAGCGGGCGGTCGCCGGGCAGGACCTCCTCGATCACCGGATTGGCCAGGGCGCGGGCGGCGGCGGCGAGAAGCGGCCGGACGTCCTCCAGCCCGACCAGCCGCAGGCCGCGGAAGGATTCGACCCGGTCCTCCTCGCCGAGCGGGAAACTCAGCAAGCGCAGGGCGCGGGCGGCCGAGGCGCCCTCGGGATCGGCGACGCCGGCCAGGCGGCGCACCGCCAGTCGCTTCCGGCCGTCGGCCGGCGCCGCGCCCGGGGCGACGACCAGCGCCCGCTCGGTCACCGGGTCGGCGAGGAGGTCGACGATCGCCCGCTCCACGTCCTCGCGACGGAGCGCGGCCGGCAGTAGAAAGCCGCGCGAGGACCGGACCTCGCCCGGCATCGACACGCCGCGGGCGACCAGGGCGTCGCGGGCCGCCTCGCCGACGGGATCGTCCCGTCCCGGTTCCAGTTCCAGCTCGATCCGCCACGCGGCGCCCGTCATTTCCCTTGTCCTCCGGCCTCCTGGGCCGGGTATCCTAGGATCTTCACGGGCGGCGGGACAGCCGCCCCGCCCGGAACATGGCCCGCAGCAAGAAGACCGCCGCCCAGGAGGCGCTTCACGCCCTCCCCTTCGAGAAGCCGATCGACGACATCCGGTCCCGGCTCCAGGAACTCGAGGAGCTGGCCGAGCAGACCAGTCAGGACCTGAGCGAGGAGATCCGCTTCTACCGGGATCGTCTCGAGCGGGTCACCCGCGAGGTCTACGCCAACCTGACCCCCTGGGACCGGGTCCAGGTCGCCCGCCATCCGGATCGGCCTCTGACCAGCGACTTCATCGAGAGCTGCTGCGAGGACTGGATCGAACTGCACGGCGACGGCTGTTTCGCCGACGACCGTGCGATCGTCACCGGGCTCGCCACCGTCGACGGCGTGCGGATGATGCTGGTCGGCCATCGCAAGGGCCGCGAGACCAAGGAGCGCATGGCCTGCAACTTCGGCTCCGCCCACCCCGAAGGATACCGAAAGGCCTTGCGCAAGATGGGGCTCGCCGGTCGTATGGGCCTGCCGATCCTGTGCCTCGTGAACACCCCCGGCGCCTATCCCGGGGTGGGGGCGGAAGAGCGCGGACAGGCGCGGGCGATCGCCGAGAACATTCACGAGATGTTCGGGATTCCGGTGCCGATCGTCGCCGTGATCCTCGGCGAGGGCGGCTCCGGCGGCGCCCTCGGCATTGCCGTCGCCGACCGGGTCGGAATGATGGAGAACGCTTGGTACAGCGTGATCTCGCCCGAGGGCTGCGCCTCGATCCTCTGGCACAGTGCCGACGGCCGGGAGCGGGCGGCCGAAGCCCTTCAGCTCACCGCCGGCCCTCTTTTCCGGCTGGGAATCGTCGATCAGGTGATCCCCGAACCGCCGGGCGGGGCCCATCGGGACCCGGACGGGGCCCTGGCGGCCCTGAAGGATCAGGTCTTGGCCTGGTTCGAGGAGCTGCTCCCCCTGCCGGCCGACCGGCTGATCGCCGATCGGCGCCGGAAGTTCCGGACCATGGCCGCCTCGCTCGACACCCTGGCCTCGGCGATGGATCCGGCCCGGACCGGCCGCGAGCCGACGCCGCCGGTCCCCGAGCCCGGCGCCGAGGCCGCAAGGCGGCCGCTTCCGTCCGCGGAGAAGCCCCCCGGAGGAGCTTGACCGAGGATCGGAATCCCACCAACGACAGGCTGCGGGGCCCCGTAGCCGATGGAAGCAAGATGGGTCAGCCCGCCCTCCGCCTCGTCCACCGCCAGGATCCGCCCTCGGTCTCCGCCGCCGAGGCGGCCGAGGGCCTGGCCTCGCTGTCCGACGAGGAGCTCCTGGCTCTCTCCTGCGCCGGCGAGAAGGAGGCCTTCCGGGTGCTGGTCGAGCGCTACCAGGACCGGGCCGTCCACACCGCCCGGGCCGTGGTCGGGAACCTGGAGACCGCCCGCGAGGTGGCCCAGGAGGCCTTCCTGAAGGTCTACGCCCACCGCGACCGCTTCGATATCAAACGCCGGTTCTCGAGCTGGTTCTACCGGATCCTCCGCAACCTGGCGGTGGACCGGCTGCGCCGGCAGGCGGCCGGCACCCCGGGCGCCGCCAGCGAACTGGTCGGGGACTGGGACGGCAGCTTCCGGTCGCCCGAGGCCGAGGCCTCGCTGCAGGAGCGCAAGGAGGCCGTCCACCGGGTCCTCCAAGACCTGCCCGGCAAGTTCCGTGAGGTTCTCTGGCTGCGCGACATCGAAGGCCTGCCCTGCGCCGAGATCGGGCGCCGGGTCGGGATCAGCGCCGGCACGGTCCGCTGGCGCCTGCACCATGCCCGCAAGCTGTTCCGCCAGCACTGGGAGCGCCTGCACGGGCCCGAACAAGGGGACGCCGAACTGTGAACTGCCGCACCGCTCTCCGCCTCCTTCCGCTCCACGCCGGCGGCGACCTGTCCGCCGCCCGGGTGGCCGACCTCGAACTCCACCTCGCCGGCTGCCCGACTTGTGCGGCCGAGCTGGCCGTCTGGATGCGGCTGCGCGGGGTGCTCGCCGCCGCGGCTCCCGGTCCGGGCGAGGCGGCGGCCGGTCTCTGGGGGGCGCTCGAGCCGCGGCTCGACGCCGTCGACGCTTCGCGCCGCCTGCGCCGGCCCTGGTACCGCCGGCCCTGGCCT
>RFGR01000056.1 GCA_003696625.1 Planctomycetota bacterium | reverse complement strand
GGGCCAGGGCGCGGAGGACGGCCAGCGCCCGTCGGTCGCCGCCGGCCGGCCGGCGGCAGGTCCAGGCGGCGGCCGCCGTCGCGCCGGCCGCCCAGGTCCGGGCCTCGTCGGGGCCGGCCAGGTCGGAGGCGACGGCCCAGATGCCGCCGGGGAGGTCCGCGGCGCCGGCGGTCGGCATGGCTCAGGAGGCGATCCGAAGCGAGACGCCGAAATCCCGGACCCAGGAACTCAGGTCCTCCTCGGCCACCGGCCCGAGCAGGCGGAGGGTGTCCTCGCCGAGCCGCTCGAGCCCGATCCGACCCAGCTCGGGGTGGAGTTGGAGCCGGTCCAGGATCTCCGGCGAGTCGCAGACCAGGCGGCCGTCCTCGTGCAGGGTGACGAGGCCGTCCGAGCGGGCCCAGGACTCGAGCGAATAGACGACGTTCTGGGGCAGGGGCGTCCGGCTGCGCTCGCGCAGCAGGTCGAGGATCTCGTCCAGGTCCATGCCCTGCTGCAGGCCGCGGTGGAGGCTGCCCGGCGTGATCCGGAAGTGGACCAGGCTGTCGGAGAGTTCGCGGTCGCAGAAGCGGTCGAGTTCGTGCACGAGCCGGTGCGAACCTCGGTCCGGGAACAGGACCACCTCGAAGTCGGGATTGACCACCAGATGGCCGGCGGCGGCCAGCTCGCGCGAGGGGATCATTCCGAACAGCTCGGCCCCCATCGGGGTCAGGCGGATCGCGCAGGCCCGGCCGGCGGCGTCGTAGCCCAGATCGATCACCCCGAGCAGGTAAAGGTGCTTGCGGATCCAGGTGAACAGGTTCCAGGCCAGCGAGCGCAGGTCGGCCGAGGAGCGGACCGGGAAGCTGGTCGTCTCGGCCAGCGGGTCGATCTCCGAGCCGAGGGTGGCGAGGTAGTGGTTCCGGGCCACGAAGGGCAGGAACATCGCGTCGTACCAGGCCCCGGGTTCGAGCCGCTTGAGCAGGCGCAAGGCGGTGCGGCGCAGGCGGAGCTGGTGGGCCATGTCGCCGGGCAGGTCGCGGTCCTCGACCAGCCAGTCCAGCATCAGCCGCTGCTTGTCGGCCAGCGGTCGGGCCAGGAACTCCAGACCGGCCGGGGTCAGCCGGAAGCTGCGCTCGCCGGTGCGGTCGATGAAGCGGTAGGCGAGGGCGAAGCGGTACTCCAGCTCGAGGATCTCGCGGCGCCGGAATTCCCGGCCCGGATTCGGGATCAGGTTCTGCGCGATCCGTTTGCCCGTGCTCTTGAAGATCGTGCCGCGGACGGTGAAGCGGACGGTCTCGTCGCCGACGAAGGAAGCGAAGCGGCTGAAGTTGGACACGAAGTCCACCCCGATCGAGGCCGACTCGGCCGGCTCCAGCGGCCGTTCGCGGGCCTGGCGCTGGAGCCAGGCGAACACCGCCTCGTTGAAGACCGCCAGCACCGGCCCGCGCTGGCGGATGCCGCAGCGCTCGAGGTCGAGGTCGCCGACCGTGCCCAGCGAGGCGGCCTCCAGCTCGGCCCGGAGCGCGGCGGCGTCGGCCGGCTCGCGGCCGAACTCGCCCAACTCGGCGACCGGAACGACCCCGCCGCGCTCGAGGATGACGGCCTCGACCAGGTCGCGGGTCCGTGGCTCGAGATCCTCGATCCGGGCGCAGAGGGCGCTCTCGGAAGCCAGGAAGCGGTACATCCGCCGCATCTTCTCGCTCGACCCGTCGGCTCCGGCGCCGCCCCGGTAGTGCTGCTGGAGGTAGCCGTGCAGGGTGAGGAGGCCGGCGATCTCGACCGGTCCGGCGGGGCCGACCGCGAGGGCCTCCCGCACCTCCCGCGGCACGGTCCACAGGGTCTCCCCCAGGTTGCGGCGGGCGCGCGAGGTGTGGGTCCCGGCCAGGCCCGAGCGGACCAGTTCGGCCAGCGCGGCGCGCAGACCGCCGGGCTTGATCCCGAGCGGCCGGACCTGCTCGCGGAGGGTGGCGAAATCCTGCCCCACCTTGCTGCCGGCGAGCAGGATCCGAAGGACCGCCTCCGGCCCCTCCGCCAGCGCGGCCCGGCGGGCGGCGGCGGCGGTCGGATCGGCCATGCCCCGGCGCAGGACGGCGATCAGCTCCTTCCGGTCGGCCGGCGGGTCGCCGCCGATCCAGGCCTGGTGGAGTTCCCGCAGCTCGGCTTCGGAGCGCCGGCGGAGGGTGCGGCCGAGGGGCAGGCTCACGGTCGCGCCTCCACCAGCGCCTCGGCGGCCTGGATGTCGTAGGAGTAGCCCTGCTCGGTCAGGAAGCGCTGCCGCTTTTCGCCGTATTCCTGGTCGAGGGTGGCCTCGGTGACCAGGCTGTAGAACCAGGCGGTGCTGCCGTCCGCCTTCGGTCGGAGGATGCGGCCGAGGCGCTGGGCCTCCTCCTGCCGGGAGCCGAAGGTGCCGGAGATCTGGATGGCGACGTTGGCGTCGGGCAGGTCGATCGCGAAGTTGCCGACCTTGCTGACCAGCAGGATCTTTTCCCGACCCTCGCGGAAGGCCTGGTAGAGCTGCTCCCGCTCGGCGGTCGGGGTGCGGCCGGTGATCAACGGCACCCCCAGCTCCTTCTGCAGGGCGTGGAGTTGGTCGAGGTACTGGCCGATGATCAGGATCTGCTCGCCGGCGTGGCGCTCGAGCAGGTGGCGCAGGGCCGGGGTCTTGCGGGGGTTCTCGGCCGCCGCCCGGTAACGGCTGCGCCGGGACAGCGCCAGGTAGGCGGCCCGCTGTTCGGAGTCGAACGGCACCCGCACCTCGACGCAGCGGACGGTGGCGATGTAGCCGCGCCGTTCCAGGTCCTTCCACGGCGCGTCGTAGCGCTTCGGCCCGATCAGCGAGAAGACCTCGTCCTCCTTGCCGTCCTCGCGCACCAGGGTGGCGGTCAGGCCGAGCCGGCGCCGGGCTTGGATCTCGGCGGTGGCGCGGAAGACCGGCGCCGGCAGCAGGTGGACCTCGTCGTAGACGATCAGACCCCAGTCGCCGCGGGCGAACAGGTCGAAGTGGAGGAAGTCCTCGTCCTTGCTGCGGCGGTAGGTGAGAATCTGATAGGTGGTCAGAGTGACCGGTCGGATCTCCTTGGCCTCGCCCGAGTACTCGCCGATCTGCTCCGGGTCGAGGTCGGTCTTGTCGAGCAGTTCCTCGCGCCACTGGCGCAGGGCGACCGTGTTCGGGGTCAAGACCAGAGTGTGGGCGCCGACCGCCGCCATCGCCGCCATGCCGACGACCGTCTTGCCGGCGCCGCAGGGCAGGACGATGACGCCGCTGCCGCCCAGTTCGGAGCCGCCGCGGTGGAAGGCCTCGACCGCCTCGACCTGGTAGGGCCGCAGGGAGAAGGGGCCGCCGGCGGCTCGTTCCTCGCGCAGGCGGATCGCCAGGGCCGCCCCGTCCACGTAGCCGGCGGCGTCCTCGACCGGGTAGCCGAGCTTGACCAGCCGTTCCTTGACCAGGCCGCGGTGGGCGGGTGCCACCCGGGCCAGGCCCTGGTCCAGGTCGGGGTCGGCCAGCAGCGCGGCCAGGGCCGGGTCGTGCCGGACCTCCTTGAGCACCCGCGGCCGGCCGCACCGGAGGACCAGGCCGTCGTCGCCGTCGCGCTCGAGCCGGAACAGGCCGCAGCGGCCGAACCAGGCCTTGATCTCGGCCTCGAAGTTCGGCGGTACCCCGTAGCGGGCGTTTTGGCGCAGGAAACCGAGGACCCGGCGGGCGGTCAGCCCGGTGGCGGCCGCGTTCCAGATCGAGATCGGCGAGACCCGGTAGGTGTGCAGGTACTCCGGCGACTTGACCAGCTCGGCGAACGGGAGCAGGCCGTCCCGCATCTCCTCGAACCGCGGGTGGGCGGTCTCGAGGACGATGGTCAGATCGCTCTGGAGGATCAGGGGCGGGGCGCTGTCGCTCAAGCCTGCGGCAGGAGATCCGGATGATGCTCCTTCCATTCCGGGGCGCCGGAAGCGGAAAGGTAGCCCTCCATGGTACGGCGGAGCGCCCGAGCCTCCAAGGGGGTCAGACCGGCGGCCGGATGGGCCAGGCGGCACTCCTCGAGGCCGGCGCCGGCCGCCAGTTCGGCCGCCAGCGGGGCCAGGGTGGCCGCTCCGAGCGGGAGCCGATCGAGGGTGTCGTCGAGCCGCGCCCCGCCGAGGCCGAAGGAGGCGGCGATCCGGAGCGGCCGGGCGATCGCCGGCGTGTCGGCGAAGTGCTCGGCCAGGTCTTCGAGGCGACGGCGACCGAGTTCGGTCCAGGCGAGGCCGCGGACCTCGAGCGCCGCGCATTCCGGCCCCCAGCCGCTGCCGCCGCAGGCCGGACAGGGCAGCAGCAGGGCCGGATGCGGCCTCCGCCCGCGGGCGCCGCGGCAGGCCGGGCAGGCCCGCCTAGGCCTCCGGCCGCCGAGGTCGCCGTCGGTCCAGCCGCGCAGCCGGGCCTCCTCGGTCGCCAGGTACTGCCGCCGGAGCGGACCCTCCAGGCCGAGAGCCGAGCGCAGCGTCGCCTCGGCGGGCGCCGGCCGCGGGTCGGCCCAGGCCTCGAGGTCGAACTCGAGGGAGAAGGGCTGGACCGGCAGCCGACCCCGGTCCGGCGGCGGCTCGGGGCGGGACCGGGCGTATCCCTCGGCATCGGTCCAGCGGTGGCGACCGGCCGCCAAGGCCGCGGCGAGCCGCCGCGCCGTTGCCGGCGGCAGCCCGGCCAGCGGTTGATCGTGGAGCAGGACCACCCCCTCGACCGGGAACAGCGCCCACCCGGCCGCCCGGGCCAGGCGACGTTCGAGCGGCCGCAGGGCCGAGATCGGGGTGCAGCCGGGCCGGTGCGCGAGCGAGCTTCCGGCCAGGAGATCGGCCGCCCGGGTCCAGACGCCGGCGGGCGCGGCCGCAGCCAGGTGGGCCAGGGCCTCGCCCAGGGGGGCCCGTTCCAGCCGGGCCCGATTCCAGCCGGCCAGGCGGTGCTCGAGCGGGGCCGGCCGCTCCGGGTCGCCCCGGCCGCAGTCGCGGCAGGCGCCGAGCCGGTAGCTCCAGCGCCGCCGCCCCGGCGCCGAGGCCTCGACCCGGCCGCCGGCGAGCAGGCGGGCGTGGTGCTCGAGTTCGCGCAGGCGCACCGCCGCCTCCGCGCCCGCCCGCGGGTCGAAGCGGTCGAGCAG
>RFGR01000055.1 GCA_003696625.1 Planctomycetota bacterium | reverse complement strand
TCGCGGCCGGCGGCGCGGCGGGCGCTTCCTCCGGCGCCGCGGCCGAAGCCTCGACCGGTTCCGGAGCGGGCGCTTCCGAGGCCGCGCCGGCCTCCTCGATCACCTCGAAGTCGTCGCCGAGATCCTCGATGACCTCGAAGTCGTCGCCGAGATCCTCGATCGGTTGGTTCTTGTCGTTCATGTCTTGGGGGGCTCGAGCGCCGCCAGGCGGGCGGCGCGGTCTGCGGCGGCCAAGGCCTCGACCAGCTCGTCGAGGCGGCCTTCCAGGATCTGCTCGAGGCTGAAGTTACGCCCGAGGCGGTGATCGGTCACCCGGTTCTGGGGCCAGTTGTAGGTCCGGATCCGCTGGCTGCGGTCACCGGAGCCGACCTGGTTGCGGCGCAAGTCGGCGCGCTCGGCGTCCCGCCGGGCCTTCTCCCGCTGGTAAAGCCGGGAACGGAGCAGGGCCAGCGCCCGCTCCTTGTTCTGGAGCTGGGACTTGCCCTCCTGGCACTTGACCGCCTCGCCGGTCGGGAGATGGACGACCCGGACGGCGCTCGAGGTCTTGTTCACGTGCTGGCCGCCCGGACCGGAGGAGCGCATGGCGGTGATCTCGAGGTCCTCGGGTCGGAGTTCGAAATCCACCGCCTCGACCTCGGGCAGCACCGCGACCGTGGCGGCCGAGGTGTGGATCCGGCCCTGGGCCTCGGTCTTCGGCACCCGCTGCACCCGATGGCCGCCGCTCTCGTAGCGGAGGGTGCGGAAGACCTCGTCGCCGCTGACCTTGAAGCTGACCTCCTTGAAGCCGCCGAGGTCGGACGGCGAGCTGTCGAGGATCTCCAGCTTCCAGCCACGGCTCTCGCCGAAGCGCTGGTAGATCTCGAACAGGTCGCGGGCGAAGAGGGCGGCCTCCTCGCCGCCGGCGCCGGCCCGGATCTCGACGATCGCCGGCCGGTCGCCGTCCTGGTCCTCCTCGAGGGCCCGGTCGAGGATCGCCTCGGTCAGACGGGCGAGTTCCCGGCGCAGGTCGGCCGCCTCCTCGGCGGCGAGGGCGGCGAGTTCGGGGTCCCCGCCGGAGGCCATCTCCTCGGCTTCGGCGAGCTGGCGCTCGACCTCGAGGTAGCGGCGCCAGGGTTCGAGGACCTTCTCGAGCGCGCCCAGTTCGCGGAGCAAGGCCGGATAGTCCGGCTTCCCGGCCCGCTCCGGATCGGCGACCAGCGACTGCAGCTCGCGTCGCCGCCGCGCGAAGCCCTCGAGCCGTTCACGCAGGGCGGCGGTCAGCTCCACGACGAGCCCTCCGCGCCCATGCCGGAAGCGCGATCAGTTCTTCCGCGCGTAGCGGCGCTTGAACCGGTCGACCCGGCCGGCGGCGTCGACGAACTTCTGCTTGCCGGTGAAGAACGGATGGCACTGCGAGCAGATCTCGACGTGGATCTCGCTGACGGTGCTCCGGGTGCGGAAGGTGTTGCCGCAGCCGCACTTCACCTCGCACTCGACGTAGTTCGGATGGATGCCTTCCTTCATTTCCTCGGCCTCCCGGCGCGAAGGGGACCGGAGATTCTACCCGACGGGCGCTTCCGGGCAAGCGCCGGCGTCGCCGAGAAGACGGCGGACAGTGTCCAGGCAGAGGCCGACGACCGTGTCCAGGGAGCCCTCCTCGACCTCGGCCCAGGCCCCGGCCGCGCCCTGGATCGCGTAGGCGCCGGCCTTGCCCCGCCACTCCCCGCCGTCCAAGTAGGTGGCGAGTTCGGTCGGGGCCAAGGTCCGGAAACGGACCCGGGCCCGGTCGGCGGCCTCGCGGCGGCCGCCGTCCGGCAGGATCAGGACGGTGCCCGTCCAGACCTCGTGCCGGCGGCCGGAAAGGCGCCGGAGCATGGCCTCGGCCTCCCGCCGCCCGCTCGGCTGGGGCAGGAAGGCGCCGTCCAGCACGACCAGGGTGTCGGCCGCCAGGACCGGGCGTCCGGGACGGAGTCGGGCGCCGGCCAGGGCCTTGGCGCGGGCGTGGTCGAGGACCCGGGCCGCCGGATCGACCGCCTGCGACGGCCCGTCCGGGCCGGGATCGACCACCTCGAAGTCGAAGCCGGCCTCGGCCAGCAGGCGCCGCCGGCGCGGCGAGGTGCTGGCCAGGACCAGGGTGCCGGCCGGCACGCCTCAGCCGCTCTTGCGGGCGGTGCTCTTGCGCCGGGTGGTCTTCCGGGCGCCGCTCGCCTTGCGGCTCGACTTCCGGGCCGCCGGCGGCGTCTTCAAGCCGAGTTCGGCCAGGGCCGCCTCGAAGGAGGCCTTTCCCATCTGCTTCCGCCCGTGCGGGCACAGGTCGAGGAGCGGACATCGCCGGCAGTGCGGGTGCTTGGACTCGCAGACCGCCCGGGCGTGCGCCCGCAGGGCCAGGTCGGCGGCGACCGCCTTCTCGCCGCTCCCGACCACGCCGAGCAGCCGACGGACGTCCTCCTCCTTGGGGCAGGCGGGGACCAGGCCGAGGCGGCTGAGCAGCCGCTTGTGGTCGGTGGTCACCGGCAGTTCCTCGCCCTCGCGCGCGTCGAGGTCGAGGACCGGGCCGGTCACCGGCGGCAGCATCTGGAGGGCGACCAGCGTGCGCTCGCGCCGCTCGGAGGTGCAGTCGTCCATCCAGTCGAGGTCCAGGTGGTTCTGCAGGCCGAAGACCCGGCGCAGCAGTTCCTGGGCCCGGTCGGCCCGCACCTCGGCCATGCCGATGTGCTTGCGGCGGAGGACGTCCACGACCTCGAACCGGCGGGCGACCCGGACCTCGTTCCAGTTGGCGTAGGCCGCCCGCAGGGCCTTCACCGCCTTGTCGGCCTGGGCGTACGAACCGTCCTCGCCCTGCATGACCAGGGCCAGGAGGCGTTCGAGGACCGGCATCCCGGGCGGCCGGGCCGGGATCTTGAAGGTGTCCCGGCCGAGCCGGCGCAGGATCTTCCTCAGCGCAGCCGATTCCGCGGCCTGCGGCATCCGCGGCGGCTCAGCTGCGGGCGGCCTTCCGCGCCGCGCGGGCCCGACGCCGCTCGGACCGGCTCGGAAGGACGATGCCCTTGCGCTTGAGGAAGGAGGCGACCGTCTCCGAGGGACGGGCGCCGACCGACAGCCAGTAGCTCGCCCGCTCGGTGTCGAGTTCGAAGGCGGGCTCGTCGGCGCCGGAGTTCACCGGGTCGTAGTGGCCCAGCTCCTCGATGACGCGGCCGTCGCGCCGGGTCCGGGCATCCATCACGCAGATGCGGTAGAACGGCCGGTTGCGCCGGCCGAACCGCTTGAGTCGCAGGACAACTGCCATTCGGGTGGTTGGGTTCGGGTCAGAGACCGGGGAAGCCCCCGGGAAGATTGGGGATGCCGCCCCGCTGGCCGAGCTGACGCAGCAGCCGCTTCTTCGAGCGGCCTCCGCGCATCATCTTGCCGAGGGACTTCATCTGCTTCTGCATGTCCTGGAAGGACCGCAGCAGCCGTTTGACCTCGCCGACGCTGGTGCCGCTGCCGCGGGCGACACGCAGGCGCCGGCTGCCGTCGAGCAGCTCCGGGTGGAGCCGTTCCTTCGGGGTCATGGACAACACGATCGCCTCAATCCGGGCGAACTGACGGTCGTCCACGGAGTCCAGAAGGCCGGACATCTTACCCATTCCGGGCATCATGCCCAGGATCTTCTTCATCGACCCCATCTTCTTGAGCATCCGGAACTGCTGGAGGAGGTCCTCCATCGTCAGCCGCCCGGACATCATGCGGACGTAGTCGTCCAGCGCCGCCTGTTCGTCGACGGCCTCCTGGGCCTTCTCGACCAGCCCGACCAGGTCGCCGAGATCGAGGATCCGGCCGGCCAGCCGCTCGGCGTCGAACTCCTCCAGGTCCTCCGGCTTCTCCCCGACCCCGAGGAAACGGACCGGAACGCCGGTGACCTCGCGCACCGACAGGGCGGCGCCGCCGCGGGCGTCGCCGTCCATCTTGGTCAGGATGACGCCGTAGAGGTCGAGCCGCTCGGCGAAGGCCTTGCCGGCGTCGACCGCGACCTGGCCGGCCATCCCGTCCAGGACCAGGTAGGAGGCGTCCGGCCGGATCGCCCGCCCGACCTGCTCGATCTCCTCCATCAGCTCCTGGTCGACGTGCAGACGGCCGGCGGTGTCGACCACCAGCACGTCGTAGCGGCCGTTCCGGGCCTGCGCGAGGGCGCGGGCGGCGACGCCGGGCGGATCCACCCCCGGTCCGGGCATCTCGGCGTGGACGTCGAGCCCGAGCCGCTCCCCGAGCTGGCGGAGCTGCTCGACCGCGGCCGGCCGCTGGAGGTCGCAGGCGGCGAGAAGGACCCTCTTGTTCCGGCGGCGGGTCAGCCACAGGCCGAGCTTGGCCGCGGCGGTGGTCTTGCCGACGCCCTGGAGGCCGGCCAGCAGCAGCACCATCGGATGCCGCGGATTCTTGGGCAGCGCCGGCTGGTCGCTGGCCATCAACGCGGCCAGTTCGGTCTGGAAGGCGGCGGTCGCCTGCTGGACCCCGCTGACCCCGGCCAGCCGCTCCTGACCGAGCAGACGCTCCCCGACCCGGCGCGTGAAGTCCTTGGCGACCTGGAAGTGGACGTCGGCCTCGAGCAAGGCCCGGCGGACGTCGCGCAGCGCCGCCTGGATGTGCTCCTCGCTCAGCCGGCCCGGACCACGGAAGCGGTCCAGGACCTTGGACAGGGACTGCTGCAGGTTCTCGAGCATGCCGCGACGCCCCCGGCCGACGGGGCGCGGATCGCCGGGGGAGTCCCGGATTCTACGCCCCAGCCGGCCGCTGCAGAAGGACGATTCCCACGCTTCAGGGCGCGTCCGGGTCGGGCCGGCGCGTCACCGCCGCCCCGAGCGCGTTCAGCTTCTCCTCCAGCCGCTCGTAGCCCCGGTCGAGGTGGTAGACGCGGCGGACCACCGTCGTCCCCTCGGCCGCCAAGGCGGCCAGGACCAGGGCGGCGCTGGCGCGCAAGTCGCTGGCCAGCACCTCCGCGCCCTGGAGCCGGACCGGCCCCTCCACCCTCGCCTCGCCCTCGCCGATCTGGATCCGGGCCCCCATCCGCACGAGTTCGGCGGCGTGGACGAAGCGTTCGGGATAGACCCCTTCCCGGATCCGGGCGACGCCGGCGCATCGGCAGGAGAAGGCCATCCACTGGGCCTGGAGATCGGTGGGAAAGCCCGGATAGGGCCGGGTAACCAGGCCCTGGGCCCGCGGCGGCCGTCGCCAGGGCCGACACTCGAACCAGTCCGGCCCGACGGCGACCTCCACCCCGGAAGCGGCCAGGAGGGAGAGCAGCGGCCCGCACTCCGCCGGCCGGCAGCCCTCGACGCGGACCCGACCGCCGCTGATCGCGCCGGCCAGGAGCAGGGTGCCGGCCTCGATCCGGTCGGGGGGCACCACCGTCTCGGCGCCGCCGAGGCCCTCGACCCCCTCGACCTCCAGCGTCGGGCCGCCGAGGCCCTCGATCCGCGCCCCGCAGGCGTTCAGGAACTCCCCCACCGCCACCACCTCCGGCTCCTGGGCGGCGGCCTCGAGCACCGTCCGGCCGCGGGCGATGCAGGCCGCGAACAGGACGTTGATCGTGCCCAAGACCGTCGTCCCCCGCTCTCCGGCCAAACGCACCCGGGCGCCGCGCAGGCCGCCGGCGGGCGCCTCGGCGACGATCGTGCCGTGTTCGATCCGGACCTCGGCCCCGAGCGCCTCCATCCCGCGCAGGTGGAGGTCGATCGGCCGCGGCCCGAGGACGCAGCCGCCGGGCAGGGCCACCCGGGCCCGGCCGCGCCGGGCGAGGAGGGGGCCGAGCACGCAGACCGAGGCCCGCATCCGCCGGACCACGGCGTAGGGAGCCTCCGTCGGTCCGCCCGGATCCGCCTCCAGTCGGAGATCGCGGGCGCCGGAACGCCGCCAGCGGACCCCGAGGCCGGCCAGCAGCTCGAGGAGGGTGTCGGTGTCCCGCAGACGAGGCACGCCCCGCAATCGAACGGTTCCGTCGACCAGGAGCGCGGCGGCCAGGAGCGGCAGGCTGGCATTCTTCGACCCCGAGACCCGCGTCCGACCCTCGAGCCGTCTTCCCCCCTCGATCCGGAAGCAGTCCATCGCCGGCCGAGTTTGACGACTCCGACCCCCTGGACCTAGGATATCGGGCCTGATTTCGCGGTCCCGGCCCCGAGTCCACGCACATGCCGCAAGCGGAAGTCGCCCACTCTTCCTCCCCCCCGACCGACCCCGCCGC
>RFGR01000001.1 GCA_003696625.1 Planctomycetota bacterium | reverse complement strand
GGCGCCCACCGGCGCGGCGGCGGCGGCTGGCCGCTTGGACGGCCACCGGCTGCCTGACCCTGGCCGGGATCTCGGCCGCCTGGGTCGGCCTGCCCCACCACTGGGCGCACGTGGCGGCGCGGAGCGACCGCCCGAGCGTCGCCCTGCCCCTGCTGGACCGGGCCGTCCGCTGGCGGCCGACCTGTCCGCTCCTCCTGCAGAAGGCCTTCACCGAACTCGCCTTCTCCGAGCCCGCGGCGAACCTGAGGACCTTGCGCCGGCTCGAACGGCTGCCGGGCTGGGAAGGAGTCGGTCGCGCCCTCCGGACCTGGCGGGAGCGGGCCTGGAAGCAGGGGTCGGAATGGCAACGGCCCGATCGAAGCGCGGACGGGGTCGACTACTCCTGGATCATGGACGAACTCGTCCGCGCCGAGGAAGGGACGCCTTCGGGTTGGCTCCTGGCTTGGCGGGCCTGGGTCCGCCTGTCCTACAACCAGTGGCCGGAAGCCCTCAACGACCTCAGCGGGGCCGTCGTCCGGCAGCCGGACGCCCTCCTCCTGCGCCGGTTCGACGTCCTGGCCAAGGAGACCTCCGGCAAGGACGCCGAGATCCTCGAGGAGGCCTGGAAGGCGGCCCGCACGGCCTTCCCCGGGCCGGAGTGGGATCTCTGGGAGGCCCTCCACTGGAGCAAGAACCGGGCCTCCCTCGCCCGGGCCGCGGCCGCCCTCGACCGCGCCCGCCCGCTCCGGCAGCACGAACACCTCGCGCCCCTCGAACAGGCGATCCGGGCGGAGACGACCTTCCAAGCCGGCGGGGATTGGTCCGAGGCCTGGCTGCCCAGCCGGGATCCCCTCGTCCTCCTCCTGCGCCGGAACGCGCGCCGCACCTTCTCCCCGGATCTGCCGCCCGAAGAGCTGGCGCATGGTTTCGCCCTCGGCTGGCACCCCGGCACGGCGTTCAATCTCCTGACCCCCGGCGCCGAGGGCGATGTCGTACCCGCCCGGGATCCAGGCCCGGACGGGGCGGGTTTCGTGGCCCACTTCGGCTCGCGGGAGGAGATGGTCGGCGACTTCACCTGCCAGGGACCCTGGGATTCCTACCGCTTCTCCGGGGGCGGAGTCCAACTCCTCCCGGTGGCGGGCGAGGTGGAGCAGACCAGGAGGCGGGTGCCGCGGGCCGTCAGCCGGGCGAATCCCTTTCCCGACTCGAACCACTGGCAGTTGCGGGCCCGCGTGTCGTTCACCGGCACCGGCGACTACGGCGCCAACTTCTCCGCACCGCCCATGAAGGTGAGCCAGGCGCTCCGCCTGACGGCCGTGATCGGCGAGGTCAGCGCCGAATTCCCTCCCCGGGAGGGTTGGTTCGACCTGGCCCTGACCCGGGACGGGGATCTGTGCCGGATCGAGATCGACGACCAGGTCCTCCTGGAGCGGCGACTGGCCGGCGCTCCCCCGACCCGGGAGATCCGCTTCGGTTGCGCTGCCCCCCACATGGACGTCGGTCTGGGCGTGGCCGGAATCGAGGTCCGGCCTCTCGGATCGAGAGATTCGCGCTGATCGGTCTCTCAGATCGAGGGATCGGGGTCGACCTGGGCATCGGAGCCGAGGTTCTTCTCCGGCACCCCGTTTGCTTGGAAAGCGGCGAATGGCCTCCCAGCCCGGCTTGGAGGCTCCCGATCCTCCCTGGAACCTCCGACCCATCCACCGCGCCCTCGATGACAAAGCCGATCCCGCCCTCCTTCCGCCTGCTCGCTGGAGATCCGAAGGGCAGGAAACACGCGCTGATCGTGCATGGGATCCTGTCCAAGGCAGCCAAGTTCGAGCCCCTGGCCAAGACCCTGGTCCAGATCGGCCACTGCGACGCGGCGTGGGGGTACGATTCCTGGGCATTCAAAGGGAGGACTGGCGGGCAATGGGGTGCTGTTGGTTTCTCTCACATAAGGATCAAGGCCGGGAAAAAGATCATCATAGAGATCATCAAGTCGGCATCGAAAATCCTGCTCATAATGATATTCGAAGTCCTGCGGACTCCTTCCAGCGTCATCGAAGGTGCTGGGCAGGAGATCGCTGGGCAGATTCGACTCCTGGAATGGGAGGAGATTACTCTGATCGGGCACAGCCTGGGAGGATTAGTCGCTCGGTGCGCACTGGAGGCTCATGATCTTTCGGATCAGGTTGCCAGCCTGGTCACGCTGGCAACCCCACACCAGCTCTGGAGGTGGTTTCACAATCCCGAGGATTGGGAAATGGAGCCGCTTGCCGGCGTGCGATACCTCCAGATCCTCGGCAGTAGGGATTGGGTCGTGACGACGCGCAAGTTCGGCGACTTCACCACCGATGACGAACCCTATGACAATCTGACTAAGGTCATCTATCCGGGGCTGAACCATACGACGATCCACACGGAGGCGAGCGACACCTTCGTCACCGACCTCATCCACGCCCACGAATCGACGCCCTCGCTCCACCGGAAGCAAGATCTGATGGTGGTTCCCCAGGAAACCGGCGACCCCCAACTGGTGCTCACCAAGGAGTCCGGCATCCCCCGGTCCCAGGGCCGGTCGGTCGCCTCCTATTCCGGCCAGTGGCTGGAGTTCGCCTGATTCCCGGAGGAGGAGAGATGGTCACCTTCCGCCAGATCCAGTCCGCCACCGACGACGCCGTCCGGGACTTCCGCGCCTGCGGCCTGAACACGGCCTCGCTCCAGGAATGCCAGGTGGTGGCCATTCCGTTCGGATCGGCCTACGGCTACTGCCGGGAGACCGGCCAGATCCTGATCCCGTGCGTCTCCCTGGATCGGATCTGGGCCAGGATCACCGGCGGGCAACGCTGCACCCTGCGGGACATCATCCGGCACGAGATGGGCCACGCCCTGGCCGCCTGCCATACCCAACTGGTCCAGAACTGCGACTTCCATCGCGCATTCGGCGCCCCGCACGACACCGATCGGAATGAGGAACCCCTCTTCGACTGGGACGAGTACCTGACCGAGTACGCCTGCGAATCGCCTGGAGAGGATTTCGCGGAAACGGTCATGGTGTACACCCGGCACCGCGGTCGGATCGATCGCTACCGGCACCTGCGCGGCGTGGCCAGGAAGCTCGCCTTCATCGCCACGCTCCCGCGGCGGATTCGTCGACTCGGGATCGAGCTGGCCTGAATCCCAGTCTGCTGGCACGGAGTTTGCTCAAAGAAAGGGCATGGAACGATCCCTCCTCCCTCTGCTCCTCCTCGCCCTCTCCCCGCCCCTGGCCGCCCAGCAGCTCGCCTTCCGGATCGACGGCGAGGGTGCCGGCGACCGGCTCGGCGGCCATGGAAACGACTGGCGGGAACAGGCAGTCGACCTGGTCGGAGACGTGGACCAGGACGGCTGG
>RFGR01000008.1 GCA_003696625.1 Planctomycetota bacterium | reverse complement strand
TCCCCGGCCAGGGCCTGCTGCCAGGCCAACAGGGCGGCGGCGGCGGCGCCGAGCTGGTCGCGGAAGGCGGCCGGCGCGGCGAAGCGTTCGGCCGGCCCCGTCTCCCCGGCGGCGGCCGTCGCCTCCTCCTCGCCCGGGCTCATCATGCTCGGCTGAGCGCGGATCTGCAGCTCGGAGTCGATCTTGAAGGCCCCCTGGACGACGACTTCCTCGCCCTCCTCGAGCCCCTCGCGCACGACGTACCAGCCCGAGGCGCGCGGCCCGAGCACGACCTGGCGGCCGCGGAAGGTGGGGGCGGCGGCAGTCGGGTCTTTGACGTAGACCACGGCCCGGGTGCCGGTGACGAGCGGCGCGGTATCCGGGACCACCACCGGTTCCTCGGCCGGCCCCGCAGCGACGAAGCCGAGTTCGCTGGCCGGCACCAGGTCCATGCCGCACTCGGGACAGGCACCCGGCCCGTCGGCCAGAACCTCGGGGTGCATCGGGCACATCCAGGACGAAGCGACCTCCGGCGGCACCACCCGGCCGTGCACGCCGAGCCGGGCGTGGGCGTGGGCGTGGGCGAACATCCCCGGGCGCAGCCGGCCGTCCGGGTTCTCGACCTCGACCCGGACCTTGACCGTGCGCGTCCGTGGATCCAGCACCGGGTCGAGGAAGACGACCCGTCCACGGAAGGCCTCGCCGGGCCAGGCCGCGACCTCGAACTCCACCTCTTGGCCGTAGCGCAGCCAGGGCAGATCCTCCTCGTAGGCGTCGAGGAGCAGCCACAGGCGCGACAGGTCGGCGATCCGGTAGATCGGGGTGCCTTCCTCGACGTACATCCCCTCCAAGGCGCCCTTGTGGATGACGATGCCGCCGCTGGGAGCGTTCACGACCAGCCGCTCCTCGGCCGTGCCGCGGTCCACCACCTCCGCGACCTGCTGCTCGGTCAGACCGAGCAGGATCAGCTTCTGCCTGGCCGCGACCACGGTCGCGGCGGCCGAGTTCCGCAGCAGTTCGAGCGGCGACCGGTCGAGCCGTTCGGTGGTCTTCAGGGCCTCGAGCAGCTCGCGCTGGGCGGCGTAGAGCTCGGGACTGTAGATTTGGAACATGTGGTCGCCGGCCCGCACCCGAGTGCCGGTGAAGTCGACGAAGAGCCGCTCGATCCGGCCCGGCACCCACGCCGCCAGTTCCTGGATCCGGGTTTCGTCGTAGTCCAAGCGGCCGACCAGCCGGACCTCGCGCTCGACCGGGCGGCGCTCGACTCGGGCGGTGCGGATGCCGGCCAGGGCGGCGGCGGCCGGACTCAGCTCGAGGACCGGGCCGGTCTCGGCGCCGAGGTCGTCGGCCGCCAGCGGGATCAGGTCCATGAAGCAGATCGGGCACTGGCCCGGCTCGGGCAGGCGGATCTGCGGGTGCATCGAGCAGGTCCAGAGGGTCGGCGCGGCCGCGGCGGCGGCGGCCGGCGCCGCGGCCGCTTCGTGCCCGGTCTCCGGGACGGCTTGCGAATCCTGGCTGCGCCCGAGCAGGAAGCCGGCGCCGAGGGCGAGGACGAGGAGCAGGAAGGTGCGGGTCGGGGTCATCTCAGAACGGGAGGAGTTGGCGGCCGGTGATCCGCTCCAGCTCCGCCGCGGCTTGGGCCCGGTCGGCCTCGGCCCGGACGGCGGCGAGCTGGAACTCGAGGAGGAGGCGGGCGGCATCGATCACGGCGTCGAACGGCGCCAGCGCGGTCTGGTAGGCGGCCAAGGTGGACTGGAAGGATTCCTCGCTCTTGGCGATCAGGCCTTGGCGGTAGAGGGCCACCCGTCGGGCGGCGTCGCGGTGGCGGTAGAGGGCCATCTCGAGTCCGGCCTGGAGTTGGTTGCGCCGGTCGTCCAGGCGCCGCTCGGCCGCGGCCAGGCCGGCGCGGGCGCCGGCCTCCTGCGCCCGCAGGCGGGCCCGGCGGAAGGGCAGGTCGAGGCCGAAGGAGAGGCCGAGGGCGTCGTCGCCGGAGTCTGAAGCGCCGGCCGAGGGGCCGATCCAGGTCCACTCGGCGCCGAGGACGAAGTCCGGGTAGAAGTCCTTCTCGGCCAGGCGGACGCCCCGGCGGGCGGCCTCGATCCGGAAAGCCAGTGCCCGCAGCTCGGGATTGGTCGCCGCCAGGCCGGCGGCGAGTTCGTCCGCCCTGCCCAGGTCGGCGGCGTCCGGCAGGGCGGCGGTCGGCCAGGGCAGAGGCTCCGAGCCGGGACGGCCGAGGACGGCCCGGATTCGGGCCGAGAGCGGCCGGCGCAGGTCCTCGAGCGTCTTCAACCGGTCCTCCAAGCGGCCGATCTCGACCTGGGCCCGGATCAGATCGGCCTGGCTGCCCTCGCCGGTCTCGTAGAGGGTGCGGCTGACGGCCTCGAGGTGGCGGAGGAGATCGAGGTTCCCGCGCGTGATCTCGGTCGCCTCGGCCAGCCAGGCGTACTCGAACCAGGCCTCGGCCAGCTC
The DNA here is from genome assembly GCA_003696625.1 of Planctomycetota bacterium. Classification (GTDB taxonomy): domain Bacteria; phylum Planctomycetota; class UBA1135; order UBA1135; family UBA1135; genus J029. The sequence continues at coordinate 17,759 of RFGR01000008.1, read as the reverse complement.
GGCCCGGACGCGGTTCCTGGCCGTCTCCCAGGCCTCGCGCGCGGCCTCGGCGGCGGCGAAGGCGCGGGCGGCTTCGTCGTCGAGGCTGCCGAACCAGGGAAAGGCCTGGTGCAGGCCGAGCCGGCCCCAGGCCGGGCCGTTGCGGGTCTCGACCGGGCGCGGCGAGAAGGCCAGGGACAGCCGAGGATCGGGCAGCGAGGCGGCGGCCGGAACGACCTCCAGAGCTTGGCGCCAGTCCTGCAGGGCGGCCCGCAGGCCCGGATTGTGCTCCTGGGCGTAGGTCCAGAGGGCGGCCAGGTCGGGGCGCTCGGGCAGGGGCTCGTCGGCACGGCGGCTGCGGGCGGCGGCCGCCTCCCAGGCGTCCTGGCGGTCGGCGAAGACGGGCGGAGGCGGAGCGCTACAAGCCGCAGAAAGCAGCGCCAGGAGCGCGGCAGCGGAGAGAGGTCGCATCGATGTTCTGCTGGGATCGGGTCATGGTTTCCGGGTCGAATGGGGACGACGGAACGGTCCACGGCCGCGCATCGGGCCGGGACCGGGAGCGATCAGCAGAGCAACGAGGCGTGCAGCAGCCAGAGCGGCTGCGGCGGCGGCCGCGGGGGCGGCGGCGCGTCGTCGACCGCCCGCAGCGGCGTAGCGCTCGGGAAGGGCTGGATTTCGACGGGCAGGAGGGCCAGGGCCGGAACCTCGAACTCGGGTGAACCGAGACGTTCGGGCGCCGGGCGTTCGGGTAACCGCGGGGCCGGGGCGACCCGGCAGCGGCACTCCTTCACCAGGGCCGGAGCGTCGGGGTGCGGAGCTTCGCTGCCGCAACAACAGCCGCCCGGAGCGCAGGCGCGGCCGGCCGAGACCCGCACCACGCCGCTGCCCGGAGCGAGCAGCAGGAGCGAGGCGAGCAGGACTGCGGCGGGGCGGCCCATCGACGGCACCCTACGGATCGAATCGGCGGACGACAAGGAAATCTGGAGGAGACTCTCCTCCGGCCCTTCCGCGGGCCGGAGGGGGCCGGGAGAATGGCGGAGCCATGCGCGTCCGCCCCGCCGCCCTGGCCCGTTACCTGGTCCCGGCCCAGGACTCGGCCGTCTTTCCGCTGGACTGGGCGCAGATCTTCGGCCGGGAGGCGCCGCTGGCGGTCGAGGTCGGCTTCGGCGGCGGCGAGGCCCTGGCCGACTGGGCGGCCCAGCGGCCGGACTGGAATCTGGTCGGCTTGGAACGGCCGCCGGAGTGTGTTTCCCGCGCAGCCGCCCTGCTGGCGGCTTCCGGCCGCGAGCACGTCCGGCTGGTCCGCGGCGACGCCCGCTACCTGCTGCGCGAGCTGTTCGCCACCGGCTCGCTGGCGAAGGTCCTCATGCAGTTCCCGATGCCCTGGCCGAAGGAACGGCACGCCAAGCACCGGGTCAGCGGACCGCGCTTCGCCGCCACCCTCGCCGACGTGCTCCGGCCCGGCGGCGAGTTCGAACTCGTCACCGATCAGGAGTGGTACGCGGTCGAGGCGCACGACCACCTGGCCCGGGACGAACGCTTCGAACTGCCGCCGCTCGAGCGCGATCCGGAGCGCTCCTTCCGAACCCGCTACGAGCGCAAGTGGCTGGCCGAAGGCCGGTCGATCCATCGCCTCGTCGCCCGTCTCCGCGTCGGTGCGCCGGCGCCGCGTCTGATCCAGGATCCCGCCATGCACTGTGTTCACCTGCCCGCTCCGCCCGTCGCCGAGGCCGTCGCCGCCCTGGCCGGCCGCCGCTTCACGGCTCCCGGACAGGTCGCCGAGGTCAAAGAATGCCTGCGGGGCGAGGATTCCTGGCTGTTGCGGATGGTCAGCGCCGACGAGTCCTTCTCTCAGCACTGGCTGCTCCGGATCGCTCCCCGCCGGTCCGGCGGCATCGTCAAGGTCGAGGCCCAGCCTCGACCCTATCCGACCGCGGCGGTTCGGTTCGCGGTCGAGGCGGTGGCGGCGGCCCTGGCCGAGTCCGACTCGGCCTAGCGGCGGAAGAACTGGACGAAGATCGCCTGGCCGGAACCGGAGAGGCTGTCGCCTTCGTAGCTGATCGCGATCAGGCGGGAATCCGGGGCGCCCGGTTGACCGATCTCGATCAGGTCGGCGGCGGGCCGCCAAGCCCAGTTCACGTTGGTCGGCAGCGGTCGTTCCGGAATCGGCGGGGCGGCGTTGAAGGCGACGATGCCGGTCTTCAGCGTGTACCAGCGGCAACAGACCACCGCCCGGAAGGCGCGGGCGTGGATCGGCGCCGGGTGGGCGTGGTCGCGGTTGGCCAGGTTCGGGAACGGCTGGTGGGTGACCGCGACCGTGCCCGGGCCGGCGCCGCCCAGAAACTCGAGTTCCCCGTAGCGGACGTCGAGGTCTGCGAAGAGGCGCAACCCCTGTTCGATCCAGGCCAGGCTGACGGTGTTGCCGAGGTCGGTGTGGGAAGTGGCCAGGTTCGGACGTCGCTGCCGGAAGCCGAGGTTCTGGCCGTCGAGCACGACGTGCTCGAGTTCGGTCCAGATGCCGCCGCTCTCGGCGAAGCGATGGACGTGGACGTGACCCTCGTCGCCGGCGAGGCCGTTGTGGACCGCCAGCTCGAAGCTCTCGTAGGCGATGACCAGGTGGCCGAAGTCGTCCTCGACCATGTCCGGCAGGACCCGACCTCCGACCGGGCCGTAGGCGGTGTTGTCGACCGGGATCGGACCGGCCAGGGTGACGATCGGTCCGATCTGCGGCGGCGAGGCGTTCAGGTCGATGGTGGTGGCGCGCAGGTCGTACTCGCGGATCGCCGCCTGCGAGTAGGTCTCGTGGGCGTAGGCCACGGCGACCTCGCCCGGGGCGGCGGCGCGGGCGGCGAGGTCGGGCATCAGACCGGCGTCGCCGCCGACCACCAGCGGATCGACGGTCCAGCCGAGGCCGGGCGCGGCCGAGTCGACCACCGGCGGCCCGGCCGGCGGGACGAGGATGCGCGCCACCTCGAGCTGGGACCAGCCCGTGTTCGGCTCGTTGCGCGCCCAGACCACGGCGAAGTCCTGGCCGAGCGAGACCACGTCCGGCTTGTTGCACTCCTCGCCGCTGCTGAAGACCGCGTGTGAGGGATCCCCGAGCAGGAGGACGTCGGCCGGCTGCGGAACAGTCCAGGTCAGACCCGAGGCGCGGCGGATGAGCACGCCCTCGACCTGGTGCCGGCCGGTGGCGGCGTCCTCGCCCTGCCAGGCGGCGAAGGCGTCGCCGTTGTCGTTCAGGACGACCAGAGCGTGGTCGAGGTCCCCGGTCGCCAGGCTGGGCAGCTCCAGGACGTCCTGGAGATTGATCGTGCCTTGGCCGGGGAGGGAACCGGTCAGGGCGAGGGGGAGGGCGAGGGGGAGGACGAACGGAAGGAGTTGGAACCGCATGCGGATTCGAGGCGGGAAATCTGGACTTCTTCATCCTACCTCGGACCGGAGGGAGGCGGCCAGGATTCGTCGGCCTCGCCGGGAATCCGGTCCGGATCGCTGGACCCAGATCGCCGGGAAACCGTAACCCCGGCCCAAGGCCCTCGTCTTCCTGGGTGGCGGACGGTGCCGGGCGCGCTCGGGCGCACCCGGAAGAGCCGGGCGTAGGCGGCCCTTCCTGCCGCCGGGATCCGATCGAGGCGGGGATCCCGGCCGTGGGGCCCCTCTCCCGGAGCACGATTCGAACGATCTGGTCGGCCGGGGGCCGACTCGGTCCGGCCCGGATGGGCCGGTGGTGGGGGAAGAAGCGGCCGCTGCGGCTGTTCTGGCCCGATTCCGAAGGGGGGTGGTTACGCTCCGGTTCCGGATCGGGGTCCAGGGATCCGGGCCGGATTCGACGGCCGCTAGTCTGGGGGCGTGCCGGGAAGGCTGCGCCGCCGCCGCCGCGGGGGAGAGGGCCTCGTTCGCGAGGCTCCGGAGACCTCCGCGCTGCCCTTGCTCGAGGCCGCCTGCCTCGAGGCCGAGGTCCCCGGCGCCCTCCGCCTGCGGCCCGACCTGGAGGCCGCAGGGTACTGGCAGGCCGGGCTGCTCGACCAGTGGCGTCTGACCGCGGCGGTCCTGGGCGAGCACCTGGCCGAGGCGCCGGATCCGTTGGTCCCCCTGCGCCGGCTGGCCGCCTCTCCGGACCGCCGCGTGCTCTTCCACCTCCCCGGCGCCGCCGCGGCCCTGTTCTCGGATCGCCTCGACCTGCTGCTGCCGCTGCTGCGCGGGTTGGCGGCGATCCCGGACCGCGGCCTGGCCGAGGCGGTGGCCGCCTTCGGCCTGCGCCCGCTGGCCGAGAACGAGGGACCGGCGATCCTGGCGGCGCTGCACGACTGGGCCGAGGATCCCTCGCCCTTCGTCCGCCGGGCGCCGGTCGAGGCCTTTCGTCCGCGCGGCGTCTGGGTCCGCCACCTGCGCTGGGCGGTGGCGGAGCCGGCCCTCCTGCTGCCCTTGCTCGAGCGCTATCGGCGGGAGGAGCATCGCTTTCCGGCCAACGCGGTCGGCAACTGCCTGAATGACATCGCCCGCGACCGGCCCCGCCTGGTCCTCGACCTCGTCCACGACTGGCTCCATCCGGATCCGGCCGGTCCGCTGGCCCGGCACGTGGCGAACCGGGGGCTGCGCGGCCTGGTCAAACGAGGCGACCCGGCGGCGCTGCGACTGCTTGGCTTTGGTCCGGTCGAGGTGACGGTCGCCGCCCGCCTGCTCGGCGGCGAGGTGGTGCGGCCGAACACCACCTTGCGCTTCGAACTCGAACTCCGCAACCGCGGCCCGGCCGCGTCGGCCCGGCTGGTGCCGACGATCGAGACCACCGGGCGGATCGCCGACCGGCCGCGCCGGCGGCGCGGCTCGGGCCGGACCCTCCGTCTGCCGGCTGCGGATACCCTGCGCGTCCGCTGCAGCGAGCGGGTCTTCGACACCCGGGCGGCACCCCTCCTCGACGGGCCGGGCCGGGTGGTCTTCGCCCTGAACGGCCGCGAGGTGGCGGTGGTCCCGTTCCGGGTCGAACGCGGATCGGTCTAGGCCAGTTCTTCCAGGGCCCGGCGCAGCCGCGGCAGCGCCCGCCGGATCTGCTCGACGCTGACGGCGCCGACGCTGACCCGCGACCAGCAGTCCTCCCGCTCTTCCTCGACCCCGAAGGCCGAGAAGGGAACGACCGCGAAGGCGGCCCGCCGCAGCAGCCAGGAGCGGATGTCCTCGTTCGTGCGCAGGACCCGACCGTCGGCCGTCCGTCGACCGGCGACGCCGAAGCGGACCGAGAGGTAGATCGCCCCCTGCGGGTCGATGAAGTCCACCGGCAGACCGTCGGCGCGCAGTTCCGCCAGGCCGTCGCGGAGGACGTCGAGGCGGCTCTGGACCCGGCGGATCATTTCTTCCTCCCAGGCAGCCATGGCCTGCTCGTCGGCCAGGAGGCGGGCGGTCGCGGCTTGGACCGGCTTCGGCGCCCAGGCGCCGACGTGGGTGAGCAGGGCCACCACCTTGCGGGCGATCGCCGGCGGTCCGAACAGCCAGCCGCAGCGGAGGCCGGTGCCGGCCAGGCCCTTCGAGATCCCGTCGGAGTGGATGACGTAGGGCGCGCACTCCGGCACCAGGGTCACCGGCGACCAGTGGCGGTGGCCGGAGAAGACGATCGACCGGTAGATTTGGTCGTAGAGGAGGTAGAGCGGTTTGTCGCCGTCGGCCCGGCGGCGTTCGTTCTCCTCGACCAGCAAGCGGCCGAAGGCCTCGACCTCCTCCCGGGCCATCACCCCGCCGCTCGGGTTCTGGGGGGTGTTCAGGACCAGCAATCGGGCCTCGGCGAGGTGGGGGCGGAGCAGTTCGGCGGTCGGCTGGAAGGCGGTCTCCGGCCCGCAGTGGACCACCCGCAGCCGCACCCGGCAGGTGTCGCGGTAGTTGTGGTTGTTCCAGGAAGGAACCGGCACCACGACCAGGTCGTCGGGATCGACCAACAACCGGTAGGTCGAGTAGAGCGAAGGCCGGCCGCCGCTGACGATGGCGATACCGTCGAGCGGATAGTCGAGGCCCTGGGTGCGGGCGATGTGCCGGCGGACCGCCTGGCGCAGTTCGGTCAGCCCGGCCGGCGGCGGGTAGTTCGTGTCTCCTTCCTCGACCGCCTCGAGCAGCAGCTCCCGCAGCCGCTCCGGAATCGGAAACTCGCAGGGATCGAAGTCGCCGACGGTCATGTTGGCGACCTCGACACCGCGGGCGAGCAGGTCCCGGATCTCGTTGGCGATGACCAGGATCGAGGAGCCGACCATGGATTTCGCCATGGTCGAGAAGCCGCGGTCGGCCGCCTCGGCGCCGCAGTCCTCGGGGATCGAGACGAGCCGGGAAGGGGTCTGCACGCTCACGACCTCAATTTTACCGCCCGCCCGCGGCCGCTCCGCCGGCGCCCCGCTGGGCGGCGATCCGCCGCGCGTAGCGGTCGCGCAGCTCGGTCTGGTGGCTGGTCAGTTCGACTTCGCGGCCGCCGATCCACATTCGTCGGACGACGCCGGGGAAGTCGAGCGGGTCGCCTTCGGCCAGGAAACAGTTGGCCGCCTTGCCTTCCTCGATGCTGCCGGTGTAGCGGTCGACGCCGAGCACCTCAGCGGCGCCGAGAGTGATCGCCCGCAGCGCCGCGTCCTCGCTCCAACCGCGGGCGGCGGCGGTGGCGGCCTGGAAGGGCAGGTTGCGGGTGACCTCGGGGTTGGCGGTGCGCAGGGCCACCCGGCAACCGACGGCCTCGAGCAGCCCGGGCAGCCGGAAGGGGGCGTCGAACGGGTCGGTGTCCGAAGCGGGCAGCCGGTGGACCGGCCCGGCGATCACCGCCGCCCGGTCGGCCCCGAGGAAGCCGGCCACCTTCCAGGCGTCGCGGGCACCGGCCCAGATCACGCGCAGGCCGCGGCGGCCGGCCCAGGCGCGGGCGGCCATGATCGTCCAGACGTCCTCGGCCTCGATCATCACCGGCTTCTCGCCGCGGGCGTAGGGGAGCAGGGCCGCCAGGCGGGGGTCGTGCCGGAGTTCGGGCGGCTCGGCGCCGCCGAGGCGGTCGAGAAGCTCGCCGTAGGCCAGAGCGCGGTCGAACCACCGGTCCAGTTCCGCGACCTCCTCGGGAGGCTTCGGCGCCTTGCCGTCCTCGCCCGCGGCGGCGCGCGGGAACGCGACGACCAGGGCCAGGTCGGGCACGACGACGACCTCCTCGGTACTCGTCCCGTCGAGCTGGATCAGCGCCGCCTGGCCGCGGATCCGACCGGCGGTCGGCCGGACCAGGACGTGGGTGATCCCGTTCATCCGCGTCACCCGCAGGTGGCGGCTGTCGGCGTGGACGGCCGTGGCCAGCGACAGGTCGGGTTGGTCCTCGCCGGTCTCGGCGTCGTCGCGGGAAGCCCGCAGCGAGCCGATCTCCCAGACCCCGGTGACGTCGCCGGCGTTCAGGAAGCCCGGGTAGAGGTGGAGACCGCCGGCGTCGATCTCGACGCAGCCAGGCGGCACCTCCTCCGGCCAGCGTCGGCCGACGAAGGCGAAGCGGCCGTCGCGGATCAGGACCTCGCCGAGGAAGGGAGGGGCTGAGACCGGGTGGACGACCGCGTTCCGGATCAGGGTGGCCGAGCCGCGGCCGGCCCGGATCCAGGGCTCCCAGTCCGCCGCCACCGGCGCCGGCGGCCGCGGCGCCGGATCGCCGCCCTCGGCTCGGCGGCGGGTGAGGGCGAAGGCGGCGGCTGCCTCCCGGTAACGTCGCCACCGCTCCTCCAGCTCGGCCGGTCGCTCGAACAGGGTTCGGCCCCGGGCCAGGGTCAGGACGCAGCAGGCCCGGCTCGAGAGCGGCGGCGCGTCGAACACCGAGACGGTGCCGTCATAGCCCGGCGCGAGCCGGCCCAGGCGGTCACCCAGGCCGAGCTGTTCGGCCGGCCCGGTGGTGCACAAACTCATCGCCTGTTGCCAGTCCAGTCGCCCGTAGCGGAGAGACTTGCCGGCCTCAGCGTTCAGGCGGCGGATCATCTCGTCGCTGTCCGAGTGGATCGAGGTGACCGTCCCGGCCTCGAGGGTCAGGGCCGGGTTCCAGGGAATGGCGTCGATCACCTCCAGCTTGTAGGCCCACCAGTCGGCGAAGGTGGAGACCATCGCACCCGCCGCGGCCAGCTCGGGCGCGACCTTGTAGCTCTCGAGGGCGTGCTGGAAGACCGGCGGCCGGATGCCGAGGTCCTGGCACAGGCGCAAGAACATGAGCAGCTCGTCGGCCCGGTAGCCGTGGCACTGGATCCGGATGTCGCCGGCCAAGACCCCGGCCAGGGTCTCCAGCCGCAGGTCGCGCCGGAAGGAGGGAAGCCCGCCGCGCGCGAAGGCGGCGCGGCGGCGGGCGTAGTCGGCCGCGGCGGCGAAGGCGCGCCGATAGAGCGCCTGGACGCCGGCGCGACTCCCGGGGAAGCGTTGGCCCCAACTGTTCCCGTTCGAGCGTTTGACGTTCTCGCCGAGGGCGAACTTGATCTGCCGCGGCGCTCCGGGCAGGAGCAGGTCGGCGATCGCCGGCCGGCGGACGTCCAGCTCCCAGATCGCCGCCTGGCCGCCGATCGGATTGGCCGAGCCGTGCAGCGCCTGGGCGACGGCGGTGCCGCCGGCCGCGGCGCGCCAGATCCCGACCTCTTCCGGGTGGAGCATGTCGCCGACCCGGCACTCGGCCGAGATCGCCACCGTTCCTTCGTTGATCGCGTCCAGCGCCAGGTGCGAGTGCGGGTCGATGATGCCCGGCATCAGATGGAGGCCCTCGGCGGCGAACACCGGCACTCCTTCGGGGGCGGCAAGGTTCGGACCGACGGCCTCGATCCGGCCGTCCACGATCAACAGGTCGCCGACGAACGGCTCCTCGCCGGTCATGGTCCACAGGGTGCCGCCGCGAAGCAGGACCGACCCGGAGAAGTCGTGGGTCGGAACCCGATCGGCCGGGGTCTCGACCGGCCACTCGGGGTGGCCGAGGTCCGGACTCGGCTCGGCCGCCGCCGGCGGTTCGGGCGCGGCCGGTCGCTCGGATCCGGGCCGCCGTTCGAGCCGGACCGGCAGCTTGCCGAAGGGAGTGTCGAGGCTGCCCTCGGCGCCGCCGCCGCGGGCCCGGATCTCCATCGTCATCGGCACCGCCGGCTCGGGCGGAGTGAAGGTGAAGCGGACCGAGTCGCCGGTGAAGCGGACCTCGCGGGCGTCCTGGCGGTCGCCGGGCGCGTCCTCGGCGAAGACCCGGGCCCGGCCGTGTGCCGGGTCGAGCTCCACCCCGAAGGAGAAGGAGCCCATCGGCGTGTCGAGGTCGGCGGACCACTCGCCGGCCAGGGTGGCCGCGCGGTCGGCGTCGGACTCCTCGCGTTCGGCCGGCCGTTCCCGGTCCTCGTCGGTCCACTTCCAGGCCCGGCCGCCGGCCACCACCCAGGCCGGCCGGGGATCGGCGAAGTCGAAGGGACCGCGGGAGATGACGAAATCGGCCGCGAAGCGGTCCGGGTCCAGGCCGAGGACCCGCCAGACCGCCGGCCCGAGGGCGTCGTAGAGGGCGTCCGTCGACAGGCCGTCCTCCTCGAGCCGGGCCAGCGCCGACGCCAGCTCGCCCGGACCGCCGACGGGGACCAGCGCACAGGCGACCCCGGCCTCGCGCAAGCGGCGAAACTCGCTCACCCGTTCGGCCTCCAGCCGGCGCCGCTCGGCGAGCCGCGCCGCCGGCTCCTGCCACCAAGGCCGCTCGGTTTCGGGCCGCCGGCCGAGCTGCTCGTCGTCCGGGATCGGTCGGTCCAGGCGCAGCCGGTAGAGAACGCCGACTCCCTGCGCGCGCAGCCGCTCGACGTGACGGTCGGCGCCGTGGCCGCCGAGGATCACGGCGCCGCGGCCGCCTTCGGCGAAATCCCGCAGCAGGTCGAGCACGTTCTCGATCTCGCGCGGGGAATCGGCGAGGAAGATGCCGGGCTCGAGGCCGTCGAGGTCCGGCTCCTGGAAGCGGCCGGCCCGGCCTTCCGCCAGCCGGCGCGCGTCAAGGAAGGCCTGGCGCAGGAAGGCCAGTCCGGCCATGGGCGTCGCCGGGTAGCCGCCGGCGCCGCGGAGGGCGAAGCAGAGGCGGCCGCGGCGCTCGAGCAGCGCGTCTCCGAGCGGCTCGCCGTTCAGGGAGAGCAGCGCGGCCCGGCCGCGGACCACGCCGCGGCCGGGCAGGACCTGGACCGCGGTGAAGCCCCGCCCGCGCCAGTCCTCGCCGGCGGCCGGATCCCAGCGCAGGTGGTCGGCCGCGAGCAGGCTGGTCCGAAGCGACCGGTGGTCGCCGTACTCCATCTCCGGGATCGGTCCTTGGCGGGGGTCAGCGGCCCGCTCGGCGTAGGGAGACGCCTCGGGCTCCTCCAGCTCGGCGGGGAAGGCGGCGTGGACCAGGCCGGGGTAGAGGATCCAGTCCTCCTCGGCCTCGACCAAGGTGGCGGCGGGGGCGAGGGCGAGGCCGGCGTCGGCGTCGGCGACGACCTCCAGCCGACCGTCCCGGACCACGACCGTGACCGGTTCCCCCGGCCCTTCCGTCGCCGACCAGAGGCGGACGCCGGAGAAGACGAGATCACCGGAGGCGATTTCCTGCTGGGGAAAAGCCGGCGCCGACAGGGCGAGCAGGAGTGCGGCGAGCATGGTCCGGATGGTATCCTGCCGCCCCTTGTCGGCACCGCTGTTCCTCCTCAACCTGGCCCTGACCGTGGTCTTCCTGGTCGTCGCCTTGGCTACCGGGGTCCGCGGCCGGCGCCCCGCCCACTACCGTGCGGTCGGGACCACGGTCGCCCTCCTGGCCCTGGCGATCCTGCAGGCCGAACTGTTCGGCCGCGGCTTCCGCTTCGAGCCGATCCGCCTCCGGATCCACCTCGGTTTCGCCGCCGCCGCCCTGCTCTGCCTGCCCGGCGCCGTCGCCAGCGGCGTCGCCCTGGTCCGCGGCCGCGGCGGCCGCCGGGGCCACCGGGCCTGGGTGGGCGGTTTCGTCTTCCTCGTCCTGCTGGCGGTGCTCAGCGCCGGCTGGATGTTCCTCGGCGCCGAACCGATCGCCGCCTAGGGGGCGTCGCCGCCCCGGCAGGCCTGGAGCAGGAGGGAGGCCGGATGTCGGACCTCGACCGCCCAGTTCGCGGACCGGGCCGCCGCCTCCAGCCGTAACAAGCAGCCGGGATTGCCGCTGACCACGACCGCGGGCCCGGCCGCCCGCAGCCGGTCGATCTTGCGGGCGGTGACCTCGGCCGTGGTTCCGGGCTGCCGGGCGAAGGCGATGCCGCCGGCGCCGCAGCAGAGACCGGCCTCCTCGTGCCGGACGGATTCCAGGCCGGGGATCCGCTCGAGCAGTTCGTCGGTGGCCCGATGCCGGCCGAGGACGTGCTCGAGATGGCAGGGGGGATCGTGGGCCACCCGCAGCGGCAGCGGCGCCGGCTGCCGGACGAGGCCGGCCCGGGCCAAGAAATCGAGCGGTTCGGCCCAGCCCTCTTCCGGCCGGACCTCGACCAGGTGGGCCAGGCAGCCGGCTGCGGGCACGATGGCGGCGGCGAAGGGGCCGGCGGACCGGAAGGCGGCGGCGGTGGGGGCGGCGAGCCGGTCGCCGGCGGCCCGGTCGCCGGCGTGGGCGTGGAGGGCGCCGCAGCAGGCCGGCTGGTCCGGGACGACCACCTCGAAGCCCTGGTCCCGAAACAGTTCGACGACGTCGGCCAGGACGCCGCCGAGGAGTTCGGCCTGGACGCAGCCGAGGTGAAGGGCGACCCGACCGCGCCGGCGGCCCCGGGCCGGCAGCACGGAGCCGGGTCGCGGCACGAACCGCCGCGGCCGCCGCGGCACCGCCGCGGCCAGCGCCGACAGGCGGCCGGCCGGCCGCCTTCGGGTCAGGCGTTCGAACAGGCCCAGCAGACCGCTCCGCCGGATTCCACGAAGAAGGAGGCCGATCGCGGCCAGGCGCCGGCGGTAGGGCAGGAGGTGGCGAAGGAGAAACCGGAGCGGCGGCGGAGTCCTTCCCTCGCGGTTCTCCGCGTACAGCGCTCCGTAGCGGACCCGCGACGGGCAGGCGGCTTCGCAGGCGCGGCACTGGAGGCAGCGGGCCAGGGCCGGTTCGGCGGCGGCGGCGGCCAGCCTTCCTTCCCCGACCGCCCGCATCAGGAAGATCCGGCCGCGCGGTGAGTCGGTCTCGGCACCGGTGACCCGGTAGGTCGGGCAGACTTGCAGACAGAGCCCGCAGTGCATGCAGTCGAGCAGGTCCGGGACCGTCATCGACTGCTTCCTCCGAACGGCGGCGCCCCCGGCGCGCAGGCGGCCTGCAGGCGGGCGAGCCAGGGCGAGGACCGGGCGCGGGGCAGGACGACGGCGTCGGCCGGGGGGCGGCGCCGCCAAGCCTCCAGCCGGTCGGCGGCGAGCGGCGCCTGACCGCCGAGCAGGTCGGCGCCGGAGGCGGTCGGATCGAGGCCGGCGGTCTTGCGCAGGCGGGCGGGAGGCAGGCAGATCCGCCCGGGAGCGGCGGCGAAGGCGGCGAGCAGGGCGTCCCGGGCCGCCTCGCCGACGTCGGCTTCGATCGGGTGCCAGCCGTCGGCTCCCGGTTCGGGCACGCCCTCGAGCAGGGCGATCGCCTCGGCGGCGTTCGGCGGTCGGAACAGGAGCCGCGGCGCCGGCAGCTCGGCTGCGGTGGCCTCCGGGCCGGCGCACCAGAGCGGCCGACGAGGCCGGGGCCGCAGGCGCAGCACCAGCCGCAGGCAGGCGGCCAGGCGCCCGCGGGAGCCGAGGAAGAGGCGGGTCAGGTCGTAGCCGGCGACCGACTTCACCACCCGGGCCCCGGTGCGGACCCGGCTGCCGTCGGCGAGGAGCCAGTCGGCGCTGAGGACCTGGTCCCGCGGCGGGCCGAAGAAACCGCTCAAGAGCGAGACCTCGGGCGCCAGGAAGGCGCCGCCGAGCGTGCCGCCGGTCGGGGGGAAGAGCGCCCCGAGTTCCAGTCCGCGCTCGCCGGCGGCGGCGGCGAGTTCCTCGGGGGAGACCCCGGCGCCGACCACACAGGTCTGGTCCTCGGTGTCGATCGATTCGATCCGGTCCAGGCCGGCCAGGGACAGCCAGGCCTCCGGTCGGGCCTCGGGGGCGTGGCGGCGGAGGCGAGTCCGGCGACCACAGGGGAGCAGCGTGCGGCCTGCGGCGGCGGCGGCGCGGACGAGGTCGGCCGCCTCCTCGGAACCCGCCGGGGCCAGCAGCTCAGGCTCGGCCATCGCGGTACCTCCGGTGCCGGTGGAAGGCCTCGGCGCAGCCGCGCGGCAGCGGCAGGCCCTTGTCCGGGTTGAGCAGGCCGGCCGGGTCGAAGGCCCGCCGGACCCGGCGCATGAGTTCCAGCGTCGGTGGATCGAACTGCTCGGCGAGGAGTTCCTCCTTCTCCAGGCCGATGCCGTGTTCGCCGCTGAGCGAGCCGCCGAGGTCGAGGCAGCGGCGGAGGATCCGAGTCGCCGCCTCCTCGACCCGCCGGGCCTGCTCGCGGTCGCGGGCGTCGTAGGCGAAGTGGGGGTGGATGTTGCCGTCGCCGGCGTGGAAGAGATTGGCGATCGGCAGGCCGCTCTCCTCCTCGACCCGGAGGACGAAATCCATGATCTCGGCCAGGCGGGAGCGCGGCACGACCCCGTCCATCACCAGGCTGTCGGGGGCGAGTTGGCCCATGGCGCCGCCGGCGCCCTTGCGGCCCTTCCAGATCGCCGCCCGCTCGGCCGGGTTGGCGGCGCGCTCGAGCCGGAGCGGCCGGTGCCGCTCGAGAATCTCCTCGACCTCGGCCGCCTCCTCCGGGATCCGCGCCGCCGGCCCCTCGACCTCGACGATCAGGACCGCCCCGGCGTCGGTCGGCAGGCCGGCGCGGTAGACCGAGGCCTCCACCGCCCGGATCGCGCGCCGGTCCATGACCTCCATCGCCACCGGTCGCAGCCCGGCGGCGACGACTTCGGCCACCGCCTCGCAGGCGGCGTGGAGGTCGGCGAAGGCCCCGAGCAGGGTGGCGACCGCCTCCGGCAGCGGCACCAGGCGCAGCCGGATCTCACTGGCGATGGCGACGCTGCCCTCCGAGCCGACCAGGAAGCCGCGCAGATCGAGGTCGTCGCTCTCGAGGGTCGGGCCGCCCCAGCGCTCGCAGCGGCCGTCGGCGAGGACGACCTCGGCCTCGAGGACGTGCTGGGCGGTCATCCCGTGGAGGAAGCACTGGGGACCGCCGGAGTTTTCGGCCAGGTTGCCGCCGAGGGTGCAGACCGCCTGGCTGGCTGGATCCGGGGCGTAGCGCAGGCCGTGCGGAGCGGCGGCGCGGGACAGCTCGGCGTTCACCACGCCCGGTTCGACCCGGGCCCATCGCTCCGCCGGATTCAGTTCGAGGATCCGATCCATCCGCGCCAGCCCGAGAATCACCCCGCCGGGCGGGACGAGGGCGCCGCCGGAGAGGCCGGTGCCGGCGCCGCGGGCGGCGAAGGGGATTCCGGCCCGATGCAGCAGACGGACGCAGGCGACCAGTTCGTCCCGGTCGCCGGGCAGGACGACCGCGCCCGGCCGGCAGCGGTAGAGGGTGAGGGCGTCGGACTCGTAGGCGGCGAGGGAGGCCGGGTCGTCCAGCACCCGGCGGTGGCCGACGATCCGGCGCAGGTCGGCGGCCAGGGCGGCGGCGAGCGGCCGGCCGCGGCGGGACGCGGCGGCGGCGCTGCTCATTCCTCGGGCGGCCGGCGGAAGCGCGGCAGCCAGCGCGGGGTGCGGCGGCGATACTGGAGGAAGACCTGACCGAAGGTCGGCTCGTTGTCCCGCTCCTCGAACGGAGCGCTGAGCAGGATCCAGGTCGCGAAGCCGAGCCCGAGCAGCAGCCGGTCGGTGGTGACTTCGGGCATCCCGGCCAGGAGGAGCAGGAAACCGAGGTTGATCGGCTGCCGCAGCCAGCGGTAGGGCGGCAGCGCGACGAACTCCGGCGCCGGCGGCTGGGTGCCGGCCTCCAGCGCCCGCAGGTGCGGCAGGCCGAGGAGGCCGGCGGCACCGACGACCAGCGTCGCCCACGAGGAGAGGAGGAGGCCGAGAGCCTGCACCGTCCGCGCCAGCGCCAGCGGCAATCCTTCCAGACTCCACAGGAGCGGCCCGGAGGTCTGCCAGCAGGCCACCAGGATCGTCAGCGTGGCGCCGGCGACCAGGACGTAGAGCGGCCTCTCGCCGGCCGGACCGAAGGGGCGGTTGAGCAGCCGGCGGCCGCTGCCGCGGGCGAGCAGGGAGTGGGGGAGGACGAAGAGGAGGAGAAGGCCGGCGTCGAGGCCCAGGGCGGCGCCGGACGGTTCGGCGGGCGCCGGCCGCGGCACCCCGGCCACCAGCCGCAGCCACCCGGCCAGGCCGAGGATCGAGAGCAGCGGACCGACGAGCAGCCACAGGGCCGCCACCGGCCGCGCCTCCCGGCGCGGGTCGAAGACCTCTTCCGGGTCGAGGTCGTCCGGGACCGGTTCGATCCGCCGATCGGGACGGGTCTCACTCATGCCACCGGGCGCCCGAAAGGAGGTTCGATCCGGATCGCCCGCGGCAGGGCCGGGCAGCGCTCCTCGCACAGGCCGCAGCCCGGACAGCGGTCGGCCGCGACCACAGGATGTCGCTCGAGGTCGAACTCCACCGCCTTCGGCTCGACCGGGCAGACGGCGACGCAGGTGTCGCAGGTGGCGCCGGTCCAGGACAGGCAGAGGGCGGGTTCGAGCCGGGCGGTGCCGATCCCGGCCGCGGCCGGCGTGGTCGGGGTCTGCAGGGCGCCGGCGCCGCAGGCGGCGGCGCAGGCGAAGTCGGCGCAGAGGACGCAGGCCCGCCGGTCCGGCCGGATCACCGGCGTGCCGGCGTCCGGACGGCCGGGCGGCACTCGGACGATGCAGGCGGCCGGACAAGCGGTGAGGCAGTCGTCGCAGGCGGTGCAGCGGCGGAGGAAATCCTCCTCGGCGACGGCGCCGGGCGGCCGCAACCGGCGCAGCGGCCCGTCCGTCCGGCCGCGGTCGGCCCGGCACGCCGTCCGGACCGACTCGGCGACGGCGTCGAGGAGGGTCCGGGCGGAGCGGCGGAAGAAGGCGCGCCGGTCGAGCGGCGTCTCGGCCATGCCCGGAGTCTAGCCGGCGGGAGGGCCGGCGAGGAGCCGCCGCCCCCCGCCGGCCGCGCGCCTCACTTCAGACGGCTGATCGACTTGGCCTGCAGGAACAGGAGCAGGTAGTCGCGGCCGCCGGCCTTGGAATCGGTGCCGGACAGGTTGAAGCCGCCGAAGGGATGGACGCCGACCAGGGCGCCGGTGCACTTGCGGTTGATGTAGAGGTTGCCGCAGTACAGCTCCCGCTTGGCGGTCTCGATCCGCTCCTCGTCGCGGCCGAAGTAGGAACCGGTCAGGCCGTAAACGGTGTCGTTGGCCGCCTCGATTCCTTCCTCGAAGCTGGCCACCTTGTGCACGGCCAGGACGGGCGCGAACAACTCTTCGCGGAAGATGTGGTCGCCGCGCTTGACGCCGGTGAAGACCGTCGGCTGCAGGAACCAGCCGCCCTCCGGGCCGACCTCGCCGCCGGCGACCAGTTCGTTGCCCTCCTCCTTGGCCTTGCTGATGCCGTCCAGCGCCTTGCGGCGGGCGGCTTCGTTGATCATGCCGCCGAGGAAGACCTTCGGGTCGCTCGGGTGGCCGAGGGTGGTCGCCTCGACCAGCGGCAGGAACTTCTCCAGGAAGGCGTCGTGGATCTTCTCGTGCAGGATCAGCCGCGAGCAGGCCGAGCACTTCTGACCCTGGAAGCCGAAGGCGGCGGCGTGGACCGCCTGGGCGGCGGCGTCGAGATCGGCGTCTTCGTCGATGAACATGAAGTCCTTGCCGCCCATCTCGGCCACGACCCGCTTGAGCCACATCTGGCCCTCGACCACCTGGCCGGCCTTCTCGTAGATCCCCATGCCGACCTCGGCCGAGCCGGTGAAGCTGATGAAGCGGATCAGCGGGTGCTCGACGATCGTGTTGCCGACCTCGCCGCCGCTGCCGGGGACGAACTGGAGCACGCCCGGCGGGATCCCAACCTCCTTCATCAGGTCGACGAACATCGAGGCGATGCCGGGGCTGTCCGAACTCGGCTTGAGGACGACGGTGTTGCCGGCGACCAAGGCGGCGGTGGTCATGCCGACCAGGATGGCGAGCGGGAAGTTCCAGGGCGGGATGACGGCGCCGACCCCGAGCGGGATGTAGACCAGCTCGTTCTTCTCGACCGGGTGCGGCGTCACCGGCTGGGGCCGCCCGTAGCGCAGCGCCTCGCGGGCGTAGAACTCCATGAAGTCGATCGCCTCGGCGGTGTCGCCGTCGGCCTCGGCCCAGGACTTGCCGACCTCGTAGACCATCATCGCCGAGAAGCGGTGCTTGCGCAGCCGCATCAGGCGGGCGGCCTGGAACAGGTACTCGGCCCGCTGTTCCGGGCTCTTGCGCGACCAGTCGGCGAAGGCCTTGCTGGCCCCGACGATGGCCCGGACGGCGTCGTCGCGGCTGCACTTGGCCGAGTTGGCGACCACCCGCGAAGTCTGGCTCGGGTCGATCGACTCGAAGGTGCCGGAACCACCCTCGCCGTCCTCGCCGTCGATCCAGCTCCGGACGACGACCGGGAAGGAGGCTTCGACCTCGGCCAGGGCCGCGCGGAAGGCGGCGGCATTGGCCTCGTCGGAGAAGTCAGTGAAGGGCTCGTTCTGGAACGGGGTGATCTCGAGTGAGGTCTGGATCATGGTTCAGGCGGCCGCCGTGCCGGCGGCGGGAAGCGGATTCTGGCGCAGGTGGCGGGCGAGGGAGGCGGCCGAGCGCTCGGCGTGGAGCGCCCGCCGCTCGGCCCGGCCGGCCCGGCCGG
>RFGR01000054.1 GCA_003696625.1 Planctomycetota bacterium | reverse complement strand
GGACCGGCCTCGGTCTGGCGGTGTCCCTGGCCGGCCTCCTCGGCGGCTGGAGCGGCGAGGCCGGCGCCAAGCTCGGCATCCTGCGCGGTCTGATGATCGCCTCGGTGGCGGCCCACCTCCTCACCCGCGGCATCGCCTCGGTCCAGCCCAACTCCGGCAGGGTCAAACCGGTCCTTCCCGGCCTGCTGGTCCTGACCGGTGCCGCCGGCTTCCTGGTCGGCGCCGGCGGTTCCGCCTTCGGCCCGTGGTTCACCCTGCTCGGTGGTCTGGTGGCGCTGGCGGCGCCGAAGCTCGGCGCCAAGAAGGACGCCGGCCTGCCCGCGGTCGAGGAGCGGCCCCTGGACCCGCAGTTCACCCAGTCCTTCGGCGCCTACCTGCTCGCCTTCACCGGCATGCTGATGCCCTGGTGTTCCGGCGGCGAGGCCGGGGTGGATTCCCTGTTCGGGGTCCTGACCCTGATCTTCCTACTCGTGACCATGTGGGCCTCCTGGGTCGGCGCCTTCAAGCTGTGGACCTTCCCGGTCGTGACCGGCAAGCTCGGCATCTTTTTGTTCGTGGCGCCGATGGAGGTGGCGATCCTCGGCGGGATCGGCCTGATCCGGGTCCTCAGCCCCGACACTTTCGGACTGGCCGTCTCGGCCTGGCCGGGCGAGGGGGAGCAGGCGTTCTTCCAGTACGGCGCCGGCCCGCTCCTGACGCTGGCCGGCGGCATCTTCGCCCTCACTGTCCTGGTCAAGGGGGCCAAGGCCGCCACGGTCATGGCCAAGGAGCGGAAGGCGGCGGAACTCGAGGCGCGGAAGGCGGCTCGGGCCGCCCGCCGGAAGAAGAAGAACTGAAAGCGGTGGCCGCGGCCGGTCCCGGTCGCGGCGGCGCCGATCCGCTGGCCGCCGCCACCCGCCGCCTGGCGGCGGCGGCCGCCGCCGGCGGCTGTGCGCCGCGCTGGCTGGCGGAGGAACTCTGGCGGATCGCCGGCGGCGGCGATCGCGCCGACCACCGACGCCGGTCGGAGCCCGCCCGGCCGGAGGTCCTCGCACGCTTCCAGGGGCTCGTGGCCCGGGCCGCCGCCGGTGAGCCGCTGGCCTATCTCGAGGGAAGGTGCGGTTTCTACGACCTTGAGTTCGAGGTGGGGCCGGAGGTCTTGGTGCCGCGTCCGGACTCCGAGTGCCTGATCGACTGGGCGCTGGAGCGGGCGGCCCCCGAGCAGCCGCTTCGGCTGGCCGACCTCGGCACCGGCTCCGGCTGCCTGCTGCTTACCCTCCTCCACCACCTGCCGGCGGGGCGGGGGATCGGGGTCGATCGCAGCCGGGAGGCTCTGGCGGTGGCCC
The DNA here is from genome assembly GCA_003696625.1 of Planctomycetota bacterium. Lineage (GTDB taxonomy): Bacteria > Planctomycetota > UBA1135 > UBA1135 > UBA1135 > J029. The sequence continues at coordinate 10,804 of RFGR01000054.1, read as the reverse complement.
GGCGCAACCGGGAGCGGCTCGGACTGACCGCCCGGGCCCGGCTGCTCCTCGGCGACTGGCTCGAGGCCTTCGCAGACCGGAGCCTGGACGCGATCGTCGCCAACCCGCCCTACGTCGTCCCCGGCGAGGAACTCGGCTTCGGGGTCGCGGAGCACGAACCGCCGCTGGCCCTGTTCACTCCCCCGGGCCGGCCGCTGGCCTGCTATGAGCGGATCCTGGCCCAGGCGCCGCGCGTGCTCCGGCCCGGCGGCTGGCTGCTCCTGGAGGTCGGGGCCGGGCGGGCGCCGGCGGTCGCCGCCGCCGGCCGGGCCGCCGGGCTGCGCTTGGTCGGGACCCGGCGGGATCTCGGCGGCGTCGAGCGGGCGGTGCTGTTCGAGCGCGCGGGGCCGCCGCCTCAGCGGCCGACGTCGCGGTCGAGCCGGCCGTCGACGTAACTCTGGATCAGCTGGGCCGCCTCGCGCGGCAGCTCGCCGAAGAAGACCGCCACCTCGTAGTGGCCGAGGGCGCCGGCGAGCCGCTCGCAGCGGACGACGACGCCGTCGCCTTCGGCGAAAGCGCTGTCGCCCTCGGCGGTCGGGAACTCGATCGCGAATCGGACCTGGGTCATCACCGGGATCGGCTCCTCGCTGTAGAAGGCGACTCCGGAGCGGGAGAGGTCGCGGATGCGGTGGGGGGCGGCGTCGCCGCGGCGGAGCAGGAGCGGCAGCTCGGGGGCGCGGACGCGGGGGTGCTGGCGGCGTTCTCGGGCGGGCCTGGGCAAGGGAGTGAGAGGGCTGGGGGAAGGAGGCTCGGATCGGCGGCCACCGGGCACTAGAATGGCACGGATCCCGGGCCCTTCCAAGAGCAATCGGTCCCGGTGGGGGCGGAAGCCCCCCGGCAAGCAGGAGAAATCACATGGCATCCTTCAACAAGGTCATCCTGATGGGGAACCTGACCCGGGACCCGGAGGTTCGGCAGGCCCAGTCCGGCGCCTATGTCGTCCGGGCCGCCCTGGCCGTGAACGAGCGGGTTCCGGACGGCCAAGGCGGCTACCGGGACCAGGCCCACTTCTTCGATTTCGTGGTCTTCGGGCGTCAGGCCGAGAGCTTCGCCCGCTGGTTCCGCAAGGGCCGCCCGGTCCTGATCGAGGGCCGCCTGCGCCAGGACCGGTGGCAGGACAAGGAGACCGGCCGCAACCGCTCCCGGGTCGAGATCGTCTGCGATCGGTGGCACTTCGTCGGCGGCCGCGAGGAAGGTGCGGGCGGCGGCGCCCGGCCGGCCGTCGGCCCGGCCGCGACCGCGGCCCCGTCGCAGGATGTGGCCTTCCCCGACGGCCAGGACTTCGTCCCCGACGACGTCCCGTTCTGAATCGGCGTGCGCTGCCGGGTGTTGCTCTTCGCCGGTCTGCGGGACCGCCTCGGCGGCCGCGAGGCGATCGAGGTCGAGCTGCCGGAGGAGGCGACGGTGGCCCGGCTTCGGGACGAACTCGAGCGTTCGCATCCCTCTCTGGCCGGCGCCGTCTACCGGGTCGCCCTGGACGCGACCTACGCCGCCGAGCAGGAGCCGGTGCCGGCGGGCGCCGAGATCGCCCTGGTACCGCCGGTCTCGGGAGGCTGATGGCCGTTCCGTTCCGGCATCGCCTGATCGAGGGGCCGGTCCGAGGCGACTGGGCCCGCGAGCGGGTAGCCGGGACCGACGCCGGCTGTACCGTCCTCTTCCACGGCACCGTCCGCGGTCAGGCCGGCGGGCGCGAGGTGCTCCGGCTGGAGTACCAGGCCTATCCGCGCATGGTCGCGGCCGAACTCGAGCGGATCGCCGCGGAAGTCGGCGGCCGCCACGAGGTGCTGCGGATCGCCCTGGAGCACGCGACCGGGGTGGTGCCGGTGGGGGAGTGCTCGGTGGTGCTGGCGGTCGCCGCCGCCCACCGCGCCGCCGCCTTCGCCGCCGCCGCCGACTTCATGGACCGGCTCAAGGAGCGGGTGCCGATTTGGAAGCGCGAGGTCTACCGCGATGGCGGCCACTGGCTCGGCCGCGGCTCCTGAGCCCACCACAACGATGTGCGCCCTCGAGATCCACGAGATTCCGGTCACCCCGTTCGAGCAGAACTGCACCCTCCTGGTCTGCCCGGAGACCGGCGCCGCCGCCGTCTGCGACTGCGGCGACGCCGGCCCGGTCCTGGCCCGGGCGGCAGAACTCGGGGTCGAGATCGGCCGCATCCTGGCCACCCACGGGCACCTCGACCACGTCGCCGGTACCGCCGAACTGAAGGCCGCCACCGGTGCCGAGTTCTGGTATCCCTCCGGAGACGCGATGTGGCTCCAGCACCTGCCGGACCAGGCCCGCATGTACGGCTGGGGGCCGGTCGAGGTGCCGGAATGCGAGCACGATCTGGCCGAGGGCGACCGGATCGAGATCGGCCGCGCCGTCCTCGAGGTCCGGCACTGCCCCGGCCACACGCCCGGGCACGTGGTCTTCTACGACGCCGCCGGCGGCCGCTTGGTGGCCGGGGACGTCCTCTTCGCCGGCTCGGTCGGTCGCACGGACTTCCCGGGTGGTTCCTGGGCGGAACTCGAACGGTCGATCCGGACCCGCATCTACACCCTGCCGGACGAGACCGTCGTCCACTGTGGGCACGGGCCGGCGACCACGGTCGGCCGCGAGGCGGCGACCAATCCATTCGTCCGCCGCTGAGGGGGCCGCCGCCGGGGCGCGCGGCTATCCTGGCCGGCCATGGAACGGGAGACCCTCGAAGTCGACGTCCTGGTCGTCGGCGCCGGACCGGCCGGTCTCGCCTTCGCCATCGACCTGGCCCGCCGCCTCCAGGACGCCGGTGAGGAGAAGTCGATCCTGGTTCTGGACAAGGCCGAAGAGATCGGGCACCACTCCCTGAGCGGGGCGGTGATGGACCCGCGGGGCGTCCTGGCCCTGTTCCCGGACGCGCGCGAGCGCGGCTTCCCGGTCCAGGCCGAGGTGCGGGAGGACGCCCTCTTCCTGCTGCGGGAGAACGGCCGCCGCCGGCTGGCCGGGGCGCTGTTGCCGCCCCCCTTCCGGAACCACGGCAACTGGATCGTCTCGCTGAACGAGGTCGTCAAGTGGTTGGCCGGGCAGGCCGAGGCGCTCGGGGTCGAGGTCTATCCCGGCTTCGCCGGGGCCGAGATCCTGCGCGGGGAGGACGGCCGGGTCGCCGGCGTGCGGACCGTCGATCAGGGCCGCGGCCGGGACGGCGAGCCGAAGGCCAACTTCCAGCCGGGCATGGACGTCCGGGCCGATCTGACCGTTTTCGCCGAGGGCACGCGCGGCTCGCTGACCAAGCGGCTGATCGCCGAGGAGGGACTGGCCGAGGGTCGCAATCCCCAGCTCTGGGGGGTGGGGATCAAGGAACTTTGGCAGTTGCCGGAGGCGGCCGCCGGGCGGATGGAGGGGGTCGTCTGGCACACCGCCGGTTGGCCTCTGGCCCGCTCGGAGTACGGCGGCGGCTGGATCTACGGCCTGCCGGACAACCGGCTCTCGCTCGGCTTCGTCGTCGGCATGGATCACGGCGATCCCGGCTTCGACTACCACGCGACGATGCAGCGCTGGAAGACTCACCCGCTGCTGCGCGAGCTGTTGGTCGGCGGCAAGCTCCTGCGCTACGGCGCCAAGACCGTCCCCGAGGGCGGCTGGTTCAGTCTCCCGCGCTGCCACGGGGCCGGCTTCCTGATCCTCGGCGACGCGGCCGGGTTCATGAACGCGCAGCGCCTGAAGGGCATCCACCTGGCGATCGAGTCCGGCCTGGCCGGCGCCGAGACGGCGGCGGCCGCCCTGGCGGCCGGCGACACCGGCGCCGACCGCCTGGCCGGTTTCGACGAAGCCTTCCGGCGCCGCCCGGGCCACGCCGAGCTCTGGCGGTCGCGGAACTTCCGCCAGGGCTTCCAGCGCGGCTTCCTCCGCGGCGCCGTCCGGGCCGGCCTCGACCAGTTGCTCGGCGGCCGCTTGCCGGGCCGGCTCCCGGCCGAGAGCGACCACGCCCGCTACCGCCGCGGCCTGCCGCCGCGGCCGAAGCCGGCCTTCGACAACGAGCTGGCCTTCGACAAGCTGACGAGCGTCTTCCACTCCGACACCACCCACGAGGAGGATCAGCCCTGCCATCTCGTCGTGCGCGACCCCGACCTCTGTCGGGAGCGCTGCACGGCCGAGTACGGCAATCCCTGCCAGCACTTCTGCCCGGCCGGGGTCTACGAGTGGCACGACGGCGAGGGCTTGAGCATCAACGCCTCGAACTGCGTCCACTGCAAGACCTGCGACATCGCCGATCCCTACCAGATCATCGACTGGGTCGTCCCCGAAGGCGGCGGACCGGTCTACACCGGCATGTAGCGCTCCGGCGCCCCCCCTGACCGAACACTCCATGAGAACCGTCATCGTCCCGTCCGCGGCGCCGAGCCGCACCGAACTCACCGCCGTCGTTCTGCCCGAAGGGGCCCGGCCGTCGCTGCCGGCGACGGCGCCGGACCCCGCCTCCTGGAAGGCCGACTTCGGCAAGGAGAAGGGCGCCAGCCTGCTCCTGCGCGGGAACCGCGGCCAGCGCTGGCTGCTGCTCCGAGTGCCGCGCAAACCGGCGCCGGCCGACCTTCGGGAAGCGGCCGGCAAGGCCCGGCTCGAGGCCGAACGGCTTGAGCGGTCGAGCCTCTGCCTCGACCTCTCCGCCCTGGCCAACGACCCGGCCCTGGCGCGGGCCGCGGCCGAGGGCGCCGGCATGGCCGGCTACGACCCCGGCGTGATGAAGAAGGAGCGGAAGAAGGCGAAGGTCCGCCGTATCGCCCTGGCCGGGGTCGGACGCAGCCGGGCGGTCGCCGCCGAGGTCCGGCTCGGTGCCCTCGGCGCCGCGGCCAACCTGGCGGCCAGGGAGGTGGCCAACCTGCCGTCCAACGTCCTCACCCCGAAGGAGTTCGCCCGGCGCGCCCGGGCCCTGGTCCGCAACAAGCCGCGCCTGAGCTGCCGGGTCTTCGGCGAGAAGGCGATGGCGGCCATGAAGATGGGCAGCCTGCTCGGCGTCGCCCGCGGCTCGAAGAAGGAGGCCCAGCTCGTCCACCTCAGCTATATGCCGAAGGGCCGGTCCAAGGGCAAGGTGGCGGTCGTCGGCAAGGGCCTGATCTTCGACAGCGGCGGCATCAGCCTGAAGCCGAGCGCCAACATGGACCAGATGAAGTTCGACATGTGCGGCGCGGCGGCGGTCTACGGACTGTTCCACGCCCTGGCCAACGGCTTCGACTGCCCCTACGAGGTCCACGGCGTCATGGCCTGCGTCGAGAACATGCCCGGCGGCAACGCCCAGAACCCCGGCGACATCGTCCAGGCCATGAACGGCAAGACGATCGAGGTCCTGAACACCGACGCCGAGGGCCGCCTGGTTCTGGCCGACGCCCTCTGCTACGCCGCGCGGAAGATCAAGCCGGACCGGATCTACGACCTCGCGACCCTGACCGGCGCCTGCATCATCGCCCTCGGCCACACCGCGGCGGCGGTGCTCGGCAACGACCAGAAGCTGATCGACGCCCTGCGCGGGGCCGGCGACGCCACCGGCGAGCGGGTCTGGCAGCTCCCGATCTGGGACGTCCACCGCGACCTGATCAAGGGCCGCTACGCCGACCTGCAGAACATCTATCCGGCCGGCCAGGGGGCGGGGACGATCGCCGGCGGCGTCTTCCTGGAGAACTTCGTCGACGACCTGCCCTGGGTCCACATCGACATCGCCTCGACCGCCTGGGAGGGCCCGGAGGCCAGCTACTACAGCGCCGGCGGGCGCGGCACCGGCGTTCGGCTGATGATCGAGGTTCTGCGCGGCTGAGGCGGTCGCCGGCGGCGGCGCCTATGCTCTCGCCATGCGCGCCGCCGCCTTCCTCATCGTTCTGCTCGCGTGCCCGCCGGCCGCCGCCGCCCAGGAGGGGTCGGCGGCCGGGGAATGGTTGGATCAGGCCCTGCCGGGGCTGGTCGAGACCTACACCGCCCTCCACCGCAGCCCGGAACTCTCCTTTCAGGAGCGGGAGACCGCCGCCGCTCTGGCTCGGATCCTGACCGAACTCGGCTTCGAGGTCGAGACCGGGATCGGCGGCCACGGCCTGGCCGGCCTGCTCCGGAACGGAGTCGGACCGACCGTCCTGGTCCGGACCGACATGGACGCCCTGCCGATCGTCGAGGCGACCGGCCTGCCCTACGCCAGCCAGGTCCGGGCGCGGAACGAGGGCGGGGAGGAGACCGGCGTCATGCACGCCTGCGGCCACGACGTGCACATGACGGTCTGGCTGGGAACCGCCACCTTCCTCGCCCGCCATCGGGACCTCTGGCACGGCACCCTGCTGTTCGTCGCGCAACCGGCCGAGGAGCGGGGCGCCGGCGCCCGGATGATGCTGGCCGACGGCCTCTACGAGCGGACCGCCCGGCCCGACGCCGCCCTCGCCTTGCACGTCACCGAGCAGCTGCCGGCCGGGACCGTCGGCTGGCGGGCCGGCTACGCCCTGGCCAACGTCGACTCGGTGGACCTGGTCGTTCGCGGCCGCGGCGGGCACGGCTCCGCCCCCCACACCACCCACGATCCGATCGCGCTGGCCGCCCGGATCGTGATCGGTCTGCAGCACATCGTCAGCCGCGAGGTGAAGCCGATCGAGGACGCGGTGATCACGGTCGGTTCGATCCACGGCGGGACCAAGCACAACATCATCCCCGACCGGGTCGAGATGCTGCTGACGGTGCGAAGCTACCGGCCGGAGGTGCGCGAGCAGGTCCTGGCCGCGATCGCCCGGACCGCCCGCTACGAGGCGCTCGCCGCCGGCTTCCCGGAGGAGCTGGCGCCGGAGGTGCGGGTCCGCGAGGAGGAGCACACGCCGGCCGCCTACAACGATCCGGCGCTGACCAAACGGGTGGTGACGGCCCTCCGCCGGGAGCTCGGCGCGGAGCGGGTGCGGGAGGTCGAGCCGTCGATGGGCGGGGAGGACTTCGGCCGCTACGCCCCGGCCGCCGGCTGTCCGGGCTTCCTCTTCTGGCTCGGAACCACTCCGCCCGAGCGCCTGGCCGCCGCCGCCCGGGACGGAGAGCCGGTTCCGGGCCTGCACACGGCCCGCTTCGCCCCGGATCCGGGCCCCACCATCCGGGGTGGGGTGGCGGCGATGACCGCGGCGGTGCTGGACCTGATGGGGACAGGAGCCGGGCCGAAGAAAAAGTCTTGAAACGACCGAACGGTCGTGCTATTCTACCCCCGTGGGGAAGGGAGAGAGAACCCGCGAAGGGATCCTGCGCCAGGCTCTCGACCTCGCCAGCCTCGTCGGGCTGGAGGGGATCACGATCGGGAGCCTGGCGCAGCGCTCCGGAATGTCCAAGAGCGGTCTCTATGCCCACTTCGGTTCCAAGGAAGAGCTCCAGACGGCCGTTCTGGAGGCCGCCGGGGAACTCTTCCGGGACCGGGTCTTCCGGCCGGCGTTGGCCGAGCCGCGGGGCCTGCCCCGACTCCGGGCGCTGTTTCGGAACTGGCTCGACTGGTCGGCCGGCACCCTGAGCGGCGGATGTCCCTTCGTCGCCGCCGCCGCTGAGTTCGACGACCGACCGGGCCCGGTCCGCCAGGCCCTGATCGCCCGGCTGGCCGAGGTCACCGAGATGATCGAGCGGGCGGTCCGGCTTGCGATCGAGGAAGGACACCTGGATCCCCGGACCGACCCGGCCCAGTTCGCCTTCGAGGTCTGGGGCGTGGCCCTGGCCTTCCACCGCGCCTTCCGTCTGACCGGCCGGGACGAGGCTCGGGCGCGCGCCCGGCAAGCCTTCGAACGATTGCTGCGGGACGCCGCCCCGGCGGCCCAACCTGCCTCCGCGACATGAACCCTCGCCTCGATCGCCTGATCGTCCGCCTTCTCGAGCGCCTGGTTCCGGAACTCCGGGACCTCGGATCCTCCTTGAGCGCCTGGCCGGAGGTCCTGGCCGATCTGGTCTACGGCCGCCAGGGGTAGGGGAGGCGGGATTCGAACCCGCGCTGGACGGATTTTAAGTCCGTTGCCTCTGCCGCTGGGCTACTCCCCCGAGGCCGGGGGCCGATCATAGCCGGCCGCGCGGGGATATCCTGACCGGCATGGACGGGCGCTTCCGCCTCTGCCTGGTGCTCGGCGCGCTCCTGGTCGCCGCCGGCATCGCCTTGGAGGCCTGGCACGCCCACGGCCTCCGGAACCGGCTCGACTCCGAGTCCTGGGCGGCGGTGGGCCGGGCGATCCACCAGCAGGAGCTGGCCGGCCTCGGCCTGATCGCCCTCGCCCTGGCCGGCTGCGGCGGGATCCTCTCCTGGGCGGCCGCGGCCGGCTTCCTCCTCGCCGCCCTGCTCTTCTCGGGGGCGGTTTACCTGAAGCACCTGGCCGGGATGGAAGGTGCGACCGTGACGGCGCCGCTCGGGGGCGTCCTGCACATCCTGTCCTGGCTGCTGGTCGCCTGCGCGCCCTGGCTCGGGGGGAAGGCGCCCTGAGGAGCACCGGACCGCGGCGTCGGCAGGAGTTGGAGCCGGCACCCAGATTCGAACTGGGGGTGAGGGATTTGCAATCCCTTGCCTTACCACTTGGCTATGCCGGCTCGCCGTTTCTCGCCCAAGGATGATAGGTTCGCCGGCGGGTCCGGTCCAGATGGCACTGCCGATCCTTGGTCTGCTGATGCTGGCGGCCGTTCCAGCGGCGGCCTGCTGGCGGCCGCGCCTCGCCGCGGTGCTGGCCGCCGCCTTCACGGTCGGCGCCCTGGTCCGCGGCGAAGGGCTCGAGCGCGTGGCCCTGGCCTTGGGCGAGGCGACGGCGCTCGGGGCCGTCCTCGCCGGGCTCGCCCGGAGGACGGGGCCCGCCCTGCCGACCCTGCTGGCCTTGGCCCTGTTCCTGCTGCCCTGGTGGCTGCCGCCGGCCTGTGAGCGGCTGGCCGGACCGAACGCGCCGCTGCCCGGCGCTGCCTGGAGCCTCTGGCCGGGGGCCCTCCTCGCCGGCCCGGACTGGGATCCGCTCCGAGAAGGGCCGCTCTACGCCACCTGGGGATCCCGGACCGAGACCGGCGCGCCGCTCCCGGCCCTGCACCTGCTCCTCCTGGTCCTTCTGGCGGCGCTCCTATACTGCCGCCCGGGAGCGAGCCGGGTCCGTCCGCGCCCTCCCGGGCAAGGTCCATGAAGCGCCGCATCTACTGCACGATCCCGCCGGCCTTGATCAAGGAGCCGCTCCTCTACACCCTCGGGGACCGGTACGGGGTCGTTCCGAACATCCGCGGCGCCAGCGTCACCGAGGAGATCGCGGTCCTCACCCTCGAACTCGAGGGCGAGGAGGAATCCGTCGCGCAAGCGATCGCCTTCCTGACCGAACGCGGCGTCCAGATCGAAGACCTGCCCGAAGGGCAGTCCGCCCCCTGAGCGGCGGGACCGACCCGCGGGCGCCCGCTCAGTCGTCGAAGTCCCGGCCGGAGGGGGGAGGAGCGGCGCCCGGCTTGGGCTTCTGGGCCCCTTTCTTGGCCTTGTTCGGGTCGTACTTCGTGATGAAGTTCTCCCAGCGCTGGTCGTCGACCGAGAACTGGGTGAGCCAGGTGTTGTACCAGAGGATCACCGCCTTCTTGTCGAAGAGGACGGCGTCGTTCCATTCCTGGGAGCCCGGTTCGAGCAGTTCGGTCGTCTTCCAGCCGAAGTTCGAGCCCTTGCCCATCTCGACCAGCATCCGGTTCAGGCCGTTGCAGAGCTCGATCGAGTAACTGTCGGACCAGTCGGTCTTGAGCATGCCGTTGACGATCGCCGGGAAGGCGTCGCGCATGCCGGCGACCAGCCGTTTGCCGGCCCGAAGCGAGGAGGCGCCCTCGTCGGCCAGATAGAGGTCGACGTCCTCGACAAAGGAGGCCCAGTCCTCGTCGCTGGTCATCTCCCACTTGGGCAGTGGCGGGACCTCCTCGAGTCGGATCGAGTCGGCCCAGCGATAGCCGCGGTAGGCGATGGTCTCGCCGGGCGCCGGCGGACTCCATTCCGGGTCCTCGCCGACGGGTTCCGCAGCGGCGACGGGCTTCTCGGTCGCGGGCTTCTCTGCCGCCGGCTTGGCGGCGGCGGCATCGGCGCCGCCGGCGGCGGCCCCGCTCGTCGCGGCGGCACCGGCCTCCGGTCCATCAGCGCCCGCCGGGGCGGCCGGTTCCGATCCGCCGGTTCGGGCCTCGGGGGCGGCCGCGGCCTCCGGCCCGCCCGCCGCTTCGGTCGGCGCGGTCGCCGTCGGATTCTCGGGCTGGGTCTGGGCGGTCTGCTCCTCGTTCCGATCCGTGGCCTGGTCGGCCTGGGTCGCGAACCACCAGAGGCCGTAGCCGATCGCGACCACCGCCACCAAGGCGACCACGGTCAGGGCCACCGGCGGCCCCTTCTTGACGTGCGGATGGTCGTGGCGGGAGCGGCGTCCCTTCTTCGGGCGTTCTTCGCTCTCTTCGGCGGCTTTCCGCCGACGGCTCGAGCGGGCCGGAGCGGCGGCCGCGGGCTTCCGCCTGGTTGCGGTCGTCGCAGCCGGGCGGCCGGCGGCGGCCGCCGGCCGAGCCTCGGCCGCCTTGGCGGAGGCCCGCTTGGCCTTGATTCGTTCGAGAGCTTCGTGTTTGTCGTCGGAACCGTCCTTCCGAGCGGCCTTCCGCGCCTTGATCTGGGCGAGGACGGCCGCCGCCTTCTTCGGATCCCGGGGCTTCGCCGCCTCCGGCTCCCGGCGGGACTCCGATCCGGAGCCCGGGTCCTTCGGCCGGCGCGGCCTCGACTGGCCTGCGGCAGCGGCCGGGGCGGCCGGGCGGGGGGCGGGCGCCGGTCGGGTCGGGCGGGCCACCTCGCGGTCCACCGGGG
>RFGR01000053.1 GCA_003696625.1 Planctomycetota bacterium | reverse complement strand
GCTCGGCCCGGCGGCGCGCCGGCGCCGCGCCAACCGCTGCGGGTCCTGCTGCTGCCGGAGGCGGATCTTGCCGACGGCGCCCGGGTCGGGCGGGCGGACGGGCCACGGCTCTGGGTGGTCCGGCAGGGGGCGACGCCCTCACCGGCCCTGGCCCGATTGCTCGCGGCCGGCGACGACCTCCTGCCCCTGCCGCCGGCCGCCGACGGCCGGCTGCCGCTCGCTCCGCTGCTGGCCGAACTGCGCCGGGGCCGCAGGGTCCGGCGCCTGTTCGTCGAAGGCGGCCCCCGCCTGCAGGGCCGCCTGCTCGACGCCGGTCTGGCCGACGCCGTCGTTTGTTACGAGGCTCCGATCCTGCTCGGCGGTCCCCGCTCGGCCCTGGCCGGCGAAGGCTTCCCGGCTCCGGCCGCGGCCGTCCGCCTCGGTCACGAGGAGCGCAGGGATCTCGGGCCGGACCTGCGCCGGGCCTTCCTGGTCCTCCCTCCGGGCGAGGCGGTCGCATGAAGGCGACCCGCTTCCTGCCGCCGCTTCTCCTTCTCCTCGGCTGCGCCGCTCCGGCGCCGCTGCCGCCGCCGCCGGCGGTGGACCTCGGGCCGGTCTGGGCCCCGTGGTGGCGCGGCGACGAGGACGCGGCGCTGGCCGCGGCCGAGGAGCGCGGCTGGGAGCGGGCCGGCAGCGTCGCCGGCGAGCGCCTGCGCCAGATGCTCCGCAGCCGCCGCGGCGAACGACCGGCGCTGGTGGCCGAGGTCCGGCGCTGGCGTCGGGACGCGCCCGAGGATCCCGACCTCGCCTACCTCGAGGCTCGTCTGATCCAGGATCCGGCCCGGGCCGAGGAGCGCTTCCGCGCCCTGGCCCGGCGCTTTCCCCGCCACCCCTGGATCGGCCTCGGATTGGCCAGCCTGGTCGAGGGCGGAGGAGCTCCGCCCCGGGTGGTCCGGTCGCTGCTCGAAGCGGTGCCGGAGCGGGCCGACGCCGCGCCCTTCCGCCGCCAGATCGAAGCCCGGCTGCTGGCGCGGGAGGACCGGCCCCGGGCGGCCCTCGCCCGGCTCGAGGAGGACGCCTTCGTCCGCGGCGACCGAGCCGCCCTGGAGACCTGGCTCGGCATCGCCGCCCGCGCCGGCCTGCGGGCCGAGGAGGAGCGGGGCAAGGCCGAGGTCCGACGGCGGGCGCTCGGCTTGGACGTTCCGCTCGGCGCCCGGGTGGCGACCATCGGCCGGCGGGCGGTGGCGGAGGCCCGCGCCCGGCCGGGCATGGGACTGGCGGAGTTCCTGGCTCTTCTCGACGGCTGGTGCGGGGAGGCCGGCCTCCGCTCCGGCTGGGCGGAGGCGCCGCGCTATCGACTCGGCCCGGTCGGCTCCCTGGTCCGGCCGGAAGCCGGCTCCAGCCCGCCGGCGGCCGAGTGGGCCGAGGCCGGCCGAACCCTCCTGGTCGGTTCGGCCTGGGGCCACGGCCTCGAGGTCCTGCTGCTCGAAGGCGTCGAACGGCACCGCCTGCGCTGGCCCGGACGTTCCGAGCCGCTCGAGATCCTGATCGCCCGCCGTGGCCGGGGCAGCCGAGCGAACGGCGCCACCGGCGGCACGATCTTCGGCGGGTTCTACCTTCGGCTCGACCTCCTCGCCGCCGCCGCCGCCGCCCTCGAGGACCGCCTCGACCGGGTCCGGCCGCTGCCGGAGGTCCCGAACCTGCCGCCGCCGCTCGAGCCGGTCGAAGAGGACGGCCGTCTGCCCGAGGACTGGGACCTGGACCTCCGCCTCGGCGCCCGGTGCCGGGCCGATTCCGGGCGAAGCGCCCGGGAACTCGAGTTCGAGCTCTTGCTCCTGCACGAGGCCGGCCACCTCGCGGAGGTTCTGCCGCTGCTCGACGGCGGCCGGCGACTCTGGCCGGCCCTTCCCGCCGCTCTGGCCTCCTGGCTGCGCAGCGGCGATCCGATGACCTGGCTCGAGGAGCGGGCCGGCCTCCGCGCCCTCGCCGCCAGCCCCCATCCGCGTTGGGCCCTGGCCGACCTGGTTCGTGGCGCCCACTCCGGCCCGCCGCGCTACCGGTCGGCCTACCGGCGGGTGCTCGGCGAGCTGATCGAGGCCGCCACCGCAGCGGACCTGCCGCCCTTCTGGGCCTGGGACCGCCTCGAGCCGGGGCGGCTGCGGGCGCTGGCCGAGCGGGTCCTGGCCGGCCGCGGCCTGGCGCCGCTGCCGGCCGAGGGGGTGGAGGCCCTCCTGGCCCTGCCGCTGCCGGCCGCTCCGGCCGCGGACGGTTGATCATTCGGCGGGGGTCTCGACGTCCTCGAACCAGGCCAGGGCACGGGGCCGACCGCCCTCCAGTTCGACCGCGGCCAGGTCCACCCGCATGGCCCCCTGCCACCGCCGCCGCGCCGCCGCCCACTCCAGCGCCCGACCGAGGCGGGCGCGCTGGCGGGGGCGGAGGGCGTCCTCCTCCCGCAGCCAGCTCAGCGGGTGGCGGGCCTTCACCTCGACCACGACGAGTTCGCCGCCCGGATCGACCGCGAGCAGGTCGATCTCGCCGTAGGGGGTGCGCAGATTGCGGGCCAACAGCCGCCAGCCGGTGTCGGCGAGCCAGCGGGCGACGAAGGCTTCGGCCCGGCGGCCGGAACGGGGATCGCGCATGGACGGAGCGGCGTCGCCCTCTCCGGCCGGCCCCGACCGGGCCGCTCAGGCCTGCAGCCCTCAGCCCTGGCCGGACGGAGGGGCGCTCTTCCCTGAGGACGGAATCCGGGACACGGCGCTACGGTCGAACTTCAGCCGGACCCCGTCGTCCACCTTCAGGGTGATCGTGTTCTCGTCCAGACGGACGACCTCCCCGTGCATGCCGCCGAGGGTGACGACCTTGTCGCCCTTGCGGATCGACTGGAGCATCTCGGCCCGCTCCTTCTGCCGCTTCCGCTCCGGGCGCAGGACGAAGAGCCACATGAAGCCGAAGACGAGCGCGATCGGCAGCAGGAGGCTGCCCCAGTTCGCCTGCGGCGCCGCCGGAGCGCCGCTCTGGGTCGGCACTTCGGTGGTGGCGCCGGCGGCGGCCGGCGGCGGCGCCGCCGGCGGGCCGCTCAGCTCGGCCGGCAGGCGGCCCTGCTCCTGCAGGGCGGGGGGGAGCAGGGGCGGCAAGGAGGCGGGGGACTCGATCATCGGCGTTCCGCCGGCCGGCGGGCCGGTTCCGGGCCGGGTATTCTAGCGCGCTTCGATGTCGTCTCCCCGGGTCCTGGCCGCCCTCTCCGGAGGGGTGGATTCCTCGGTCGCGGCGCTGCTCCTCCAGCGCCAAGGCTACGAGGTCGTGGGGGCCTTCCTGCGCAACGGGGTCGCCGCTCCGGCCGGCCGCGCCGCCGCCCGGCAGGGGTGTTGCTCCGAGACCGACGCCCGCGACGCCGCCCTGGTCGCCGACCGCCTCGGGATCCCCTTCCACTCGATCGACATGGTCGAGGAGTTCGAGCGGATCCAGGCAGACTTCGTCGCCGCCTACGCCGCCGGTCGGACCCCGAATCCCTGCGCCCGGTGCAACCAGACGATCAAGTTCGGAGCTCTGGGCCGGATCGCCGAGGCGGTCGGCGCCCGCTGGCTGGCGACCGGCCACTACGCCCGGCTGGAGCGGCGGGGCGGTCGCACTCTGCTCCGGCGCGGCGCCGACCCGGTCAAGGATCAGAGCTACGTCCTCTTCGCGGTCGGCGAGGAGCTGCTCGGCCGGACCCTCCTGCCGGTGGGGGCGTTGAGCAAGGACCAGACCCGAGCCCTGGCCGAGGAGGCCGGCCTCCGCACCGCCGGCAAGCCCGACAGCCAGGAGATCTGTTTCGTGCCGACCGGCGACTACCGCGACGTTCTGCGCAATCGCGGCGGGCTCGGCCGGGCCGGCCGGATCCTCGATTTGGACGGGAGGGAACTCGGCCGGCACGAGGGCTACATGGGCTTCACCCGCGGGCAGCGGCGGGGCCTCGGAATCTCGGCCGGTCGGCCGCTCTACGTGCTCGACATCCGGCCGGAGACCGGGGACGTGATCGTGGGCCCGATCGAGGCCGCCGGCTGCACCGAGGCGGTGGTCGGCGAATTCCGCACCTACGGCTGCGACCTCGGGCCGGGGGAGGCCTGGGAGGAGGTCGAGATCCAGTACCGGAGCACCCCGGGCGGGGTGGCCGGGCGGGCCGAGCGGCTGCCGGACGGTCGCGTCCGGGTCGAGTTCGCGGCCCCGGCCCCGAGCGTGAACCCGGGGCAGGGCCTGGCCGTCTATCGCGGCGACCGGTTGCTCGGCGGCGGCTGGATCGAACGGGCGGTGAATCCCAACGTTGTGCTGCCGGTGTGAACCGCTCCGCGCCCCGGTTGCTGCCCGTCTCCAGGCTGTTGGCGGCGCTGTCCGTCCTCCTCTGGGCGGCGGCGCTGCTGCCGCCGGCCGGCGGCGGCCGGCTTTGGCTGCTCGAGGATCGGAGCGCCAGCGTCGGCGGCGCGCGGCCGCCGGAGGAAGCGCTCGCCGAGGTCGAGCCCGAGCGCCGGTTCTCCTTCGCGGACGGCCTCTCCGGGGC
>RFGR01000052.1 GCA_003696625.1 Planctomycetota bacterium | reverse complement strand
GATGGCTTCCGCCTTCGCCCACGTCTTCGTCGCCGGCGCGCTGGCGCCCGGGCTGGCGCCGCGGCGGGGGCGGCGGCGCCTGGCGCTGCTCCTGCGCGGGACCCGCTGGCACGGGGCGCGGTGGCGCGCCGGGATCTACCTCTTCCTCTGCACGGCCTCGCACGGTCTGCTCGACGCCCTGACCGACGGCGGGCGCGGCGTCGGCTTCCTGCTGCCCTTCGACGACCGCCGCTTCTTCCTGCCCTGGCGGCCGGTGCCGGTCTCGCCGCTCTCCGCCGGCGCCTTCTTCACCCCGCGCGGACTCGTGGTCCTGGCCGGCGAGGCGCTCTGGATCGGCCTGCCGGCGGCGCTGCTCGGCCTCGCACTCCTCCTCCTGCGGCGGCGCCGTCGCGGCGCGGAGCATGGCGCGGCGGGCTGAACTCCCGGCCGCGCCGGGCAGCTACCTGCTCTGGCTCGAGCTGACCGCACAGCACACCCTCGCGGTCGGCCGCCTCGGCCGCGTCCGGTTCCCCGCCGGCCACTACGGCTACTGCGGCAGCGCCCGCGGCCCCGGCGGGCTGGCGGCCCGGGTCGGCCGCCACCTGCGCGGCGACGGCCGGCCGCACTGGCACGTCGACCGGCTGCGGGCGGTGGCGGCGCCGCGGGAGGTCTGGTTCTGGCCCGACCCCGGCCCGGACGAGCACGCCCTGGCCGCGGCGCTGGCCGCCGCGCCGGGGCTCGAACTCGTCGCGCCGGGCTTTGGCGCCTCAGACTGCCGCTGCCCGGGCCACCTCTTCCGCGCCGCCCGGCCGCCCGCGCCGGCCCTCCTGCGCCGGGCCGGGTGGGGGGCTACCCTGGGCCGATTCCAACCTCCGTCCCGCCCGGACCCCTGCCGATGAAACCCCTCTCCCTGTTCCCTCTCCTCCTCCTCGCCGCCGCCTGCACCGCCCCGCGCCCGATCCACTGGGACGGCCCGGCCGGCGACCGGATCGCCGCGGAACTCCTGGCCGCCGACCGCGCCTTCGCCGCCGAGGTCGCCGCCGACGGCCTCGACGGCTGGATGCGCTGGTTCGCCGCCGACGCCGCCCGGCCCGACCTGCCGGTGGTGGACCTGACCGGCGCGGTCACCCCCGGCGCGGTCACCCGCGGCCTCGACGCGATCCGGGAACACGACGCGCCGGTCTTCGCCCTGCCCGGCGCCCGGCTGCGCTGGGAGCCGTCCCAGGCCGGCGTCTTCGCCGACGGCCGCACCGGCTTCACCCAGGGCCGCTGGTGGCTGGAGGCCACCGATGCCGCCGCCGAACCCGCCGCCGAGCCGGCCGCCCTGCCGCGCGGCTGGTACCTGACCTGGTGGCGCTGGCAGGACGGCGCCTGGAAGGTGATCCTCGACTGCGGCGACGCCGATCCGCCTGCGGCTCCGATCGCGGATTAGAATGCCGCCATGAGCAGCTGCTGTGGTGACGCGGGCGGCGGCTGTTGCGACCGCCGCGCCTTCCTCAAGCGGAGCGGCGCCGGCCTGGCCGCGGCCGGGGCCGCCCCGAGCCGGGTCCGGCGCGACCTGGTCCAACTTCTCCGCCGGGGCGACCACTACGTTCCGGAGGACAAAGGTCTCAGCACCGCCGACTTCGCCCGCCTGCGCGAGCGCGGTCGGCCGGTCTGGTACGCGGGTGACGAACTCGAGACGATCGGCATGCCGGTCGGCGGCGTCTGCGCCGGCCAGCTCTACCTGCTCGGCGACGGCCGCCTCGGCTGCTGGGACCTCGCGAACGAGGAGGCGAACAGCGGCTACGGCCGGGTCAACTACCGTCGCGGCCGGAGCGCCCGCTTGGCCGTGCGCGGCGGCGACCGCCTCGTCCCCTGGACCGCGCCCGACCAGGGTTTCCTGCTGCGCTGGCGCCCAGACGGCGCCGGCGGCGCCTTGCGGGAGCGCCGCCTCGACCGCGAGGGCTTCCCCGGCGTCCGCTTCCGCGGCGAGTACCCGCTCGGCTTCGTCTCCTACCGCCACGACGACTGCCCGCTGGCGGCCGAGCTGACCGCCTTCTCGCCCTTCGTCCCGCTCCGCGCCGCGGACTCCTCGTTCCCCGCCACCGTGCTGCGCTGGCGGCTGCGCAACGACGGCGCCGAGCCGCTCGAGGTCGAGTTGACCGGCTGGCTCGAGAACCCGGTCCTGCTCCGCTCGCGCGCCGGCCGCGCCGTCCGGCTGGTCCAGGAGGAGTTCCACCGCCGCGGGCTGCGCGGCCTGCTGTTCCGGGCCGAGGAACCGCCGCCGGCGGCCGAGGAGCGGCCGCCGCTCCTCTTCGCCGACTTCGAGGGCGCCGACTACGGCGACTGGGAGGTCTCGGGCGAGGCCTTCGGCGCCGGTCCGGCCCGTGGCACGCTGCCGAACCAGCAGCCGGTCGACGGCTACGCCGGCCAGGGCCTGGTGAACAGTTTCCTCGGCGGCGACGACCGCCTCCAGGGCCGGCTGCGCTCGCCCGAGTTCCGGATCGAGCGGCCGTGGATCAGCCTGCTGGTCGGCGGCGGCGGCCACGAGGGGCGGACCGAGGTCCGGCTGCTGGTCGGGGACGAGATCGTCCGCCGCGCCCGCGGCGAGAACCGCGAGCGCCTCGAGGTCCGCAACTGGGACGTGGCCGAGTTCCGCGGCCGCTCGGCCCGGATCGAGATCGTCGACCTCGAGTCCGGCGGCTGGGGGCACATCAACGTCGATCGGATCGAGTTCCGCGACGCGCCGGCGCCGGCCGGCGGCGGCCCGCTGGCGGAGCAGCCGGACTTCGGCCAGGTCGTGCTGGCTCCGCTCGGACCGGGCGAGCCGCGGCTCGACGCCGCCGCCGGCCGGGCCACCGCTTCGCTGCGGCTGGCGCCCGGCGAGGAGCGCGAGACCGTCTTCGTCCTCGCCTGGCACTTCCCGAACCTGCGCAACGCCGGCCGCCCGGTCGGCCGCTCCTACGCCGCGGCCTTCCCCGACGCGGTCGCGGTGGCGGCGCATCTCGCGGCCGAGCTACCGCGGCTCGAGGCCGCCACCCGCCGCTGGCACGCCACCTTCTATGACTCCACCCTGCCGCGCTGGCTGCTCGACCGGATCGGCTCGACGGTCTCGATCCTGGCCACCGCGACTTGCCAGCGCTGGCGCGACGGCCGCTTCTGGGGCTGGGAGGGCGCCGGCTGCTGCCACGGCACCTGCGGCCACGTCTGGAACTACGCCCACGCCCCGGCCCGGCTCTTCCCCGAACTCGAGCGCAGCGTGCGGGAGCGGCAGGACTTCTCGCCCGACGGCGGCTTCATCCCGGAGACCGGCGAGATCCGCTTCCGCGGCGAGGGCTGGGGCGCCTGGGCCGGCGACGCCCAGGCCGGCTACGTGCTCAAGGCGTTGCGCGAGCACCAGTGCGCTCCGGACGGAGCCTTTCTCACCCGGGTCTGGCCTGCGGTCCGGCAGGCTCTGGAGTTCCTGATCGGCCAGGACGGCGGCGCCGAGGCCGACGGCCTGCTCGAGGGCCTCCAGCACAACACCTACGACATCGACTACTGGGGCGCCAACACGATGGTCGGCTCGCTCTACCTGGCCGCGCTGCGGGCAGGGGAGGAGATGGCCCGGCTCCAGGGCGACGAGGCCTTTGCCGCCCGCTGCCGCGCCCTGTTCGAACGCGGCTCGGCCGCGACCATGGCGCGGCTGTGGAACGGCGAGTGGTTCGAGCAGGAAGTCGATCTGGCCGAGCACCCGGATTGGCAGTACGCCGACGGCTGCCTGGCCGACCAGCTCTTCGGCCAGGGCTGGGCGCACCAGCTCGGACTCGGCTACCTCTACCCGGCCGAGGCGGTGCGGAGCGCGCTGCGGGCGGTCTGGAAGTACAACTGGGCCCCCGACGTCGGACCGCAGAACGCCGCCCACCCGCCCGAGCGGGTCTTCGCCGAGCCGGGCGAGGCCGGGCTCTTCACCTGCACCTGGCCCAAGGGCCGGCACCTGGGACCGCGCTCGACCCGCTACCGCAACGAGGTCTGGACCGGCATCGAGTACCAGGTCGCCGGCCACCTGGCCTGGGAGGGAATGGTGGACGAGGCGCTGGCGATCTGCCACGCGGTGCACCAGCGCTACCACCCGGCGCGCCGGAATCCCTGGAACGAGGTCGAGTGCGGCGACCATTACGCCCGAGCGATGGCCGCCTGGGGGGTGCTGACCGGCCTCTGCGGCTTCGAGTACGACGGTCCGGCCGGCCACCTCGGCTTCGCCCCGCGGCTCGGGCCGGAGGACTTCCGCGCCCCCTTCACCACCGCCGAAGGCTGGGGCAGCTACGCCCAGCGGATCGACGGGGAGCGCCTGGAGGCGCGGATCGAACTCCGCTACGGCCGCCTGCGCCTGCGTACCCTGGCGCTCGCGCTGCCGCCCGGCCGGCGCCCGGACAGCATCCGTTGGCAGCGCCTCCCCGGCCCGGCGCTGCTGAAAATCCTCCGCTTCGACGGCCGCCGCCTGCTCCTCGGCTGGTCGGAGCCGCTGGAACTCAGCGAGCCCGGCACCCTGAGCCTGGAAGTCGAACTCCGACCGGCCTGATCCCTCAACCCGGAGCCCGGATGACGCCGATGAGGGGGGGACGATGGCCCTTCGTGCCTCCCTACCGATCTCCCGCGGGCCCGGTGCGCCCGAACTCGACCGCTCCCTGGCGGCTGGGATCGAGCGGGTGCGCTGCCGGCCGGCTGGCGGCGCGGTCGAGGCGCGGCCGCCGGTGCTGCTCGTGCACGGGATGTGGCACGGCGCTTGGTGCTGGCGCGAGTGGCAGATCCAGCTCGCCGAGCGCGGTTGGGAGAGCCACGCCTTTAGCCTGCCCGGGCACGGCGGTTCGGCCCCCGGGCGCCATCCCCGCTGGGCGACCCAGGGCTACTACCTGCGCTTCCTGCGCAGCGAGGTGGAGCGACTCGAGCGGCCGCCGGTGCTGCTCGGCCACAGCCTCGGCGCCGCCCTGATCCTGCGCCTGCTCAAGGAGCGAAGCGACCTGCCGGCGGCGGTGCTGGCGGCGCCGGTCCTGGCTCGGGAGATGACCTCGGTCATCCTCGACCGCTTCCGGGACGACTTCACCGGCTCGCTGGCCTGCTTCTTGACCGGCACCGCTACTCCCTGCATCCGCAACGCCGCCGTCGTCCGCCGGATGTTCCTGAACGGCGAGTCGGCGATGGCGCCGGAGCAGCTCCGCCAGCGGCTCTCGCCCGAATCGCTGCTCGTCCTGCTCCAGCACAATCCACCGTTTTGGCGGCCGCCGCGCCGGCTGCGGACCCCGCTTCTCTGGCTGACGCCGGCGGCCGACGCGCTCATGCGCCTGGACGCCTCCCTGCGCTCGGCGCGGGTGGTCGGCGCCCAGGCGGTGATCCTGCCCGGCACCGCCCACGACCTGATGTTCGACCGCCGCTCGCCCGAGACGCTCGAGCGGATCCACCGCTGGCTGCTGGCGCACGTGCCGGCTCAGCCACGCAACCGGAAGAACTCCGAGTCGGTGTGGGCCTCGGCGAAGATCGCCGCCGCCCGCTCGACCAGCTCCGGCCGCTCGCCGGCCAAGTCGCGCGACTCGGCCGGATCCTCGGCCAGGTCGTAGATCTGGATCGGTGCCGAAGGCTTGGGGCGGAAGGCCTTGTACCGGCCGAAACGGGCCGCCTGCATCCGCTTGGCGTACTCCCAGTAGAGGTATTCGTGCCGCTCCTGCTCCTCCGGCCGGCCGGTCAGCTCGGGCAGCAGGCTGACGCCGTCCAGGCCCGGCGGGATCGGCGCCCCGGCGGCGGCGCAGAAGGTCGGCAGCCAGTCCTGGAAACCGGACAGCAGGGCACTGGTCGTCCCGGCCGGCACCCGGCCCGGCCAGCGGACGATCGCCGGCACCCGGATGCCGCCTTCGTAGAGCTGGGCCTTGCGCCCGCGCAGGCCACCCTGGCTGGCGAAGAAGTCCTTGTCGACCCCGCCGACCCAGGTCGGGCCGTTGTCGCTGGTGAAGACCACCAGGGTGTCGTCGCGCAGGCCGAGTTCGTCGAGCAGGTCGAGCAGGCGGCCGACGTCGCGGTCGAGGCGGGTGATCATCGCCGCGTAGGCCGCCCGCGGCGTCCGATGGGGCAGGTAGCCGCGGTCACCGCGGTAAGGGGTCTCCGGGAAGGCGCCCTCGTACTCGGCCAGCGAGTCGGCCGGTACCTGCAGGGCGACGTGCGGGACCGGGGTCGGGTAGTAGAGGAAGAAGGGCCGGTCGGCGTGGTCGCGGACGAAACGCAACGCCGCCTCGATCATCAGGTCCGGCGCGTAGTCGCACCCGCGGTAGGCGACGTAGCTGGTCGGGTCGTTCGGATCGGCGTCGGCCGGCAGCTTCTGGTGGGCCGAGAACGGCGGATTGTGGAGCGGCAGCTTCTCGCCGTTCCGCCACAGGTGGGTCGGGTAGTGGTTGTGGGCGACGCGCTGGCAGACGTGGCCGAGGAAGAAGTCGAAGCCCTGCGCGTTCGGGTCGCCGCTCGAGCCGACCCAGCCCAGGCCCCACTTGCCGATCGCGGCGGTGGCGTAGCCGCGGGCCCGCAGCAGCTCGGCCAGGGTGACCGTCTCGTCCGGGATCGGCCGCTGACCCTCCAGCTCCGGGTCGTGCCAGACGTCGCCCCGCTCCGGCATCTCGTCGTTGTCGCGGATGAAGGCGTGGCCGGTGTGGAGGCCGGTCAGGAGCACGCAGCGCGAGGGGGCGCAGACCGGGCTGCCGGAGTAGTGGTTGGTGAACCGCATTCCCTCGGCGGCCAGGGCGTCGATCCGCGGCGTGCGGATCTTCTCCTGGCCGTAACAGCCGAGTTCGCCGTAGCCGAGGTCGTCAGCCAGGATCAGGACCAGGTTGGGCGGCCGCGGCGGGGCCTCGTCGCCGGCGGCGGCGCAGCCGGCCGAGGTCAGCCAGGGGGCGGAGGACAACAGGAAGAGGGCGCAGGTCCGGGCGCGCGTCATGCGCCCGAGCCTAGCGCCCTCGACGGTTCGGCGGCAGGCCTAGCCGGCCCGCTCGTAGCGGATGGTCATGACCTTGACCTCGCCCTGCGGCGGGATCGTGTCGTACATTTCGGAGACGAAGTGGTCGGCGTCGATCTCGGTCGTCGTCATCCGGTAAGGGCGCCCTTCCATGTCGGCGATGTCCCGCATCGTGCCGTGGAACTCCAGGGTCTTCGTCGCGGGGTCGTAGCTGCCGACGGCGGTGGTCTTCCAGGTGCTCGAGGTGTCGAACCAGGTCGAGTGGAATTCCTTTCGGAAGTTGTCGTAGCCGATCAAGTTCAGGCCTTCGAACGGCATGCCCATGAAGGAACCCTTCAGCTCCTCTTGGAGATAGCGGCCGCCCAGGACCATGCGGACGGTCGAGCTGCCGGTCGACTTCATCGGCGGGGCGCCGGGCATGTTCATCTCGAAAGCCAGCTTCCACTCGCCCTCCATCCGGGCCAGCAGCTTGTGCATCTCGCCCGGAGCGGCGAGCTTCTGCATCTCGGCCATCATCGCCGTCATCTCGTCGGCGGAGGGTTCCTGCGGTTCCTGGGCGCGCAGGGCCTGGAAGGCGAAGGGGGCGCCGGCCAGCAGGACGGCGGCGAGGAGGAGACGGGTCGCGTACTTCATGGGGTCGATTCGATGCTTGGGTCGGTCCGCCTCTAGGGTGTCGCCGGCTCGCTCTCCAGGAGTTTCCCCAGCCAGGCGGTGTCGTAAGCGCCGGCGCGGAAGTCCGGGTGGGCCAGGATCCGGCGGTGGAGCGGGGCGGTGGTCGGCACCCCCACGATCTCGGCGGCGGCCAGAGCGCCGTCCAGGGCGGCGATCGCGGCCGCCCGGTTCGGCCCGTGGCCGATCACCTTGGCCAGCAGGGAGTCGTAGTGGGGCGGGATCCGGCAGCCGTCGGCGAGGTGGGTGTCCACCCGCACGCCGGGCCCGCCGATCCGGAACCGTTCGACCCGGCCGGGCTGGGGCCGGAAGTCGGCGTCCGGATCCTCGGCGTTCAGGCGCGCCTCGATCGCGTGGCCGTCGAAGCGGATCTCCTCCTGCCGCCAGGGCAACGGCTGGCCGGCGGCGACCCGAATCTGGGCCTGGGCGAGGTCGCAGCCGGTGATCTGCTCGGTCACCGGGTGCTCGACCTGGAGGCGGGTGTTCATCTCCAGGAACCAGAGTTCCCCGTCCGGGTCGAGGAGGAACTCCATGGTGCCGGCGCCGGCGTAGCGCCAGCGGGCCGCGGCCTCGGCGCAGAGCCGGCCGAAGCGGGCGCGCCGCTCCGGGTCGAGGGCCGGCGACGGCGCCTCCTCGAGGAGTTTCTGGTGTCGGCGCTGGATCGAGCACTCGCGCTCGCCGAGGTGCACGGCCGCGCCGCGGCCGTCGCCGAAGACCTGGAACTCGACGTGCCGGCCGCCGACCAGGTACTTCTCCAGGTAGAGGGCGGGATCGCCGAAGGCGGCGGCCGCCTCGCGGGCGGCCTCGACGAAAGCCGCCCGGACCTCGGCCGCGTCCCGGCAGCGGCGGATGCCGCGGCCGCCGCCGCCGGCGTCGGCCTTCAGCGCCACCGGGTAGCCGACCTCCTCGGCGGCGCGGACCGCCTCGTCGGCGTCGCGCAGGATCCCTTCCGAGCCGGGCACGACCGGCAGACCGGCGGCGCGGGCGGCGCGCCGGGCCGGAACCTTGCGGCCCATCCGGTCCATCACCGCCGGGTCCGGGCCGATGAAGACCAGACCGTGCTGGCGGCAGAGGGCGGCGAACACCGGATTCTCGGCTAGGAAGCCCCAGCCCGGGTGGACGGCGGAGCAGCCGGTCTGCTTCGCGGCCTGGATCACCGTCTCCATCCTCAGGTAGGAGTCCGCCGCCGGGCCGGGGCCGAGGCGGACCGTGGCCGCCGCCTCCTCGAGATAGGGAAAGCCGGCCTCGAGGTCGGCCGCCGAGGCGCCGCAGACCGGTTCGACGCCGAGTTCGCGGCAGGCCCGGACGATCCGGGCCGCCACCTCGCCGCGATTGGCGATGAAGACGCGGTGGAACATGGCCGCCCAGGATAGCCCGGCCGCGCCGGCCGCCGAGGTCGACGCGGCGGGGGTCGTTCGCGGTCAGCGGCGGATCTCCACCCCGGCCGCCGCCGAGGCCAGGAGCGGCTCGGCGCTGGTGCGGTAGGTCACCGCGGCCGCCTGCAGGGTCCGGCCGGCCAGGGCCGACCACTGTCCCGGCAGGGCTTGAACCTCGACCCGGCCGCGGCCGTCCGGGTCGAGCCGGCCGTGGGCGCCGGCGAAACCGGGCGGTACCCAGCCGGCGAGGGTGTCGAAGAAGAGCGGGTCGGCCCCGAGCGGAATGGCCAGGCCCTGGATCGTGGTCGGACCGACCCCGGCCAGGGAGAGCAGCAGGGCGTAGCGCTCGCCGCCGAGTTCGGCCGGGAATCGCAGCAGGTAGCGCCAACCCGCTCCCGCCGCCGCCGAGAATCCGCTGCGGGTGGCCTCGAGGAACGGACTCCAGCCGATCCGTTCGCCGTGGAATCCGGCGGTTCGGACGAGTTCGTCGAGGCCGTCGCCGTTCCAATCCCCGACCACGGTCAGGGAAGCGGGCCCGGAGCCGCCCAACGGCAGGACCCAGCGTCGCTCCGGACCGCCGGGGCGGCTGAGCCAGAGTTCGGCGCTCACCCAGACGTCCAGAGCGTCCGGCGCGGCGGCGACGAAGACGTGGTCCGGGACCATGTCCTCGTCCAGGGAGCCCCCGGCCAGGATCGCGGCCCCGAAGCGCTGATCGGGTTCGACGCCGCGAACCGTCCACTGGGTTCGGCCGCTCAGGTCGAAGGCGTGGACCGCACCGGCGCCGTCGCCGGGCTCCCCGGCCAAGAAGTCGAAGCCGCCGTAGGTCGGGAAGGGAGGCGGCGCCACCGCGTGGCCCAGACGCCCGCCCGGAATCCGGCCGGTGACCGCCGTCAATTCGCGGCCGGTCGCCGTCGAGTAGACCGCCGCCCGGCCCCGTTCCCAACCCCAGGCCGGGGCGCCGACGACGAGATCCCGGTGGCCGTCGCCGTCGGCGTCGAGGACGGCGGCCAGGGCGAAGCCGAAGGAGGATCCAGGCGACTGCCCCACGATCCGGAGCAGGAGCCGGCGGTTGGAGCCGGAGCGGATTTCGACGGCTCCTCGCGGCGTGGCCAGGGAACCCTCGCCGCTGAGGCCGACGGCGAACTCGGGAACCGCGTCGCCGTCGAGGTCGTCGAGGCGGGCGAAGGCCGAGCCGAACCGATCCCAAGCGTGACGCCCCTCGAGCCGGTCGATCTCGTGGCCGTCGGCACCCGAGAAGAAGACCAGCAGGCCGGCGGCCGGCAGGAACGGTGCCGGGCTGGTGTTCGGAGCGGCGGCGGCGAGGTCGGGGATCCCGTCTCCGTCGAGATCCCCGGCGTCGCCCAGCCGGGTCGGACCCCAACCGAGGGGCCGGGACCAGAGCCGGTGCCCGCCGTCGGAGCCGATGATCTCCAGGCGGTAGGGAATCCCGGCTGGGTTCTGGACCGTCTGGGCGAGGTCGGGCCGGCCGTCACCGTCGAGGTCGCCGACGCAGCCGACCGAGATCAGCAGGCCGTTGGCCGCAGGAAGCTGCTCCTGGACCACCCAGCCGCCGCCGGCACTCTGCGCGAGCGGCCAGGGGCAGGAGAGGAGGAAGTGAAGGAGCAAGGTGCACATGTCAGGGTTGGGGCAAGGAGCGTGCCAGGCCGCTGGCACGGAATCCCGGTTCCAGATGAGCGGAACCGCACGCCGGCTGCAGCGGATCGCCCTCAGAACTGGAAATAGATGAACGGGTGGTAGTCCACCGGGGTGAAGGCCAGCGCCAGCGCCGCGGCGGCGCCGAGCAGCGCCCCGAAGAGCGGCGCCGGCAACCGGCGGAGGGCCTCGGCGGCGGAAGTGAAGCGGGCCGCGCCGTGCGCCGCGAGCAGCGCCGCCAGGAGCGGGAGTCCGGGGCCGGCCAGCGTGCCGTCGCCCGGCGCGCGGAACAGCACGAAGGAGCCGAGCGCGGTCCAGGCGTCGGCGAAGCTGGCGGCGCGGAAGAAGATCCAGCAGACGCAGGCGAACCAGAAGGTCAGCAGCCAGCCGGCGACCGCGGGCAGGCGCAGTCCGGCCCGCTCCCAGACCCGGTGCGCGACCAGTGCCAGCCCGTGCAGGCCGCCCCAGACGACGAAGGTCCAGGCGGCGCCGTGCCAGAGGCCGCCGAGCAGCATGGTCACCATCAGGTTGCGGGCCTGAAACCAGCGCGAGCCGCGGTTGCCGCCGAGCGGGATGTAGAGGTAGTCCCGCAGCCAGGTCGACAGGCTGATGTGCCAGCGGCGCCAGAAGTCGCGGATCGAGACCGCGAAGTAGGGGAAGTCGAAGTTCCGGCCCAGGCGGTAACCGAGCAGCGCCGCGCAGGCGATCGCCATGTCCGAGTAGCCGCTGAAGTCGCAGTAGATCTGTACCGCGTAGCCGACCGTGGCCTGCCAGGCGGCGGCGGCCCCGTAGGCGGCGGGGTCGGCGAAGTAGGCGTCCACCCACGGGGCGAGGTTGTCCGAGATGCAGGCCTTCTTCAGGTAGCCGGCCAGGAACAGGAGCAGCGCCGGCCGCACCGCCACCTCGGCCCAGCGCCGCGGCCGCTCGAGCTGGGGCAGGAAGTCGGCCGCGCGCACGATCGGCCCGGCCACGAGCTGGGGGAAGAAGGCGACGAAGAGCGCCAGGTCGAGCGGACTGCGCGCCGGCGCGAGCCGGCCGCGCCAGATGTCCAGGGTGTAGGACATCGTCTGGAAGGTGTAGAAGCTGATCCCGACCGGCAGCACGATCGAGAGCGCCGGCGCGCCGGCGGGGATCCCGAGCCAGCCGAGCAGCGCCACGCCGGAGTCGACGAAGAAGTGGAAGTACTTGAAGAAGCCGAGCAGGCCGAGGTTGACGACCAGGCTGAAGAGCAGCCAGGGGCGGCCCCGGCGGCCGGCGGCGCGGGCGGCGTGGATGCGGTGGCCGGCGATCAGGTCGGCGCCGGTCGAGGCCAGGATCAGGGACAGGAAGCGCCAGTCCCAGGCGGCGTAGAAGGCGTAGCTCGCCGCCAGCAGCCACAGCTTGCGCCAGCCCTGGTGCCGGACCAGCCAGTGCCCGGCCAGCACGAGCAGGAAGAAGGGCAGGAAGCGCAGCTCGGTGAAGAGCACCGCTCAGTCCGCCGGTGCGGTCCGGCGCAGGAACTCGTCGGCCAGGGCCTCGCTCAGCAGGCGGGCGCCGGCGGCGTTCAGGTGATGGATGTCGAATCGGTTGCGGGCCCGATAGAACTCCGGCCAGGCGTCCGGATCGTCGAACCGGATCAGGATCCGGCCCGGCGCCGCCGCCGCCAGGGCGTGGAGTTCGGGTCGGCGCTCGATCACCGGCAGGATCACGAGGACCAGGCCGACGCCGCGCTCGGCGCAGCGGGCCTGCAGGCGGTGCAGCACCCGGTCCAGGATCGGGTCGGGGACGGCGTCCGGCGGGTCCGGGCCGCGCAAGGTATCGCGCGCCTCCTGGAAGCGGGGTAGGTCTTCCAGGAACAACCGCCGTCGGGCCTGGAAGTTCGCGCCCCGCTCGAGGTCCAGCGGCAGGAACCCGTTGCCGGCCGGCCCGAGCGCTCGGCGGCCGGCGAAGTCGGGCGGCGCCGGATGGAGGAGCCGTTCCAGCGCCTCCGGGCCGCGACCGATGTTGCCGGTCCGGTAGCCCCAGTGGAGCAGATGGTCGCCGATTCGAGACAACTTCTCGCCGATCGGCAGTTCCTGCCGGAGGACGGCCTCGACCAGTTCGAGGGTGGTCCGGGTGTCGTGCCAGGAGACCACCCGCGCGGTCAGCCGGTTGTCCGGCTCGATCGCGGTCTCGTACGGCGAGAGTTCGAGGACCAGCCAGCGCAGCCGGGAGCCGGGCAGGGCGAGGGCCCGGCGGGCCAGGGCGACGGTCTCCGGGAACCGCATCCCCTGCATGCCCAGGTTCAGGCTTCGCAGCGGCCGCCCGGCGGCCGCGCAGCGGGCGTCGAAGACCTCCGGGTCGATTTCGCGCCAGACGCGGGAAGAGCCGATGAAGACGACCTCGGTCCGGTCCGCCCTCGCCGCCAGGTACTCCACCTTCAGCCGCTCCGGAAGCCGGTCCGCGACCGCCGCGCGGACGGCGAGGAAGGCGGCCAGGAACAGGGCGAGGGCGGGGAGGGCGCGCAAGGGCGGGGAGGGGCGGATCGGAACAGGGTAGCCGGGAGCGGTCGGAGCCGATTCCGCCCAGGTTTGGGTCGATTGTTTCTGATACACTCGCATCATGCACCTCCGTTTCGCTCTCCCCGCCACGACCCTCGCCCTCGCCCTCCTGGCCGCCGTGCCCCTGCCGGCCCAGATTCCGGTCGACGGCCGCTGCAACATCTTCGGCGCCGGCCACGCCGTGCCGCCGGACCCGGGCGGCGGCGGACCGGGCCTGCCGCCGGTGGAGATCGCCGTGCCGGAGACCGCCGGCATCCTCACCCTGTCGGCCTCGGGCATGGTCGGCTGCTGCGGTCCGAACGGTCCGATGAACCCGCCGGACGGCGGCGCCAGCTACGACACCAGCATCCTGGGCTGGGACGGGATCGCCGGCATCGCCATGACCGGTCGGCAGATGGCCCTGGTCGGCGTCTTCGTCGGGCCGGACGAGCCCCGGGATCCGACCCCGCCCGGTCTCAGCTTCGTCTCGATCGACTTCGCCGAACTCCGGCCGGAGCTGCGCCAGCCGTTCTTCATCGGCGACGGCAGCAACTCCACCGGCCTCCAGCTCTTCCACGTGCCGCCGGGGGCCACCCGTCTCTTCCTCGGCTTCGCCGACAGCCGCTCCTTCCAGGGCCTGCCGGGCTGGTTCGACGACAACGTCGGCCGCGTCGACGTCACCGGCATCGCCTTCACGCCGCGCTCCTACCGGCTGGAGATGTCCTCCCTGGCCGGCGGCCAGGTCGGCTCCGCCAGCGTCCTGGGCGGCAGCCCCGGCGCGACCCAGTATCTGGTGATGAGCCGGTTCGGCCTGGGGGTGACCGGCGTGCCGGCCCTGGGGGTGGACCTGGCGCTGGGGCAGCCACGGTTGCTGCGCAGCGGCCCGGCCGATCCGGCTGGGACCATCGGCTGGACCGGCACCGTGCCGGCCGGAGCCGCCGGCCGGACCCTCTACTTCCAGGCCGCCGAGTCCGGGCAGGTGACGAACGTGATCATTCGGACCGTCCTGTAGAGCGCGCGTCCTCCGCCCGGGCCGCCCGCCGTCGGCGCAGACCGCGCGCGGCCAGGGCCAGGACCGCCGCGACCGCCAGGGTGAGCGGCAGGTGGACCGGCTCGACCAGCCAGTGCAGGAGGGTGTGGGCCAGGGCCGGATTGCCGTGGCCCTCGTGGAGCGGCAGGGGGGCGAGCAGGACGAAGGGCATCGCCGCAGAGGATAGCCTCAACCCACCGCCAGCCCCATCGCCGCCACCCCGGCGACGACCAGGAGCAACCCGCCCCAGCCGCGCCACCCCGGTCGCTCGCCGAGGACCGCGACCGCCAGCGGCACCGAGACCAGGGGCACCGCCGCCGCCAGGGCCGAGGCCACCCCCTGCGGCGCCCACTTGAAACCGGCCGAGAGCAGGCCCATGCCGAGGGCGGTGCCGACCACCGACGGCCAGAGGAAGAGCCGCCGGGTCTCGGCCGCGACCGCCCCGCGCAGGGCCGGGCCGGCGCGGCCGGCGGCAGCCAGCACCAGGACCATGCCCAGACTGCCCCCGGCCAGGCGGACCGCCGCCCCGGTCAGGGCCGGGGTGGTGTCGAGCCCCCAGTGCAGGCCGAGGTTGCCGAGGGTCCAGACCGCCACCGCGGCCAGGGCGGCGGCCACCCCGACCGCGTCGGCCGTCGTGCGGCGGCCGCGCCCGAGCCGCCGGGACTCGGCCAGCCCGCCGCCGGCCACGACCAGCAGGGCCCCGGCCCACTGAGCCGGCGCCAGCTCCTCGCCGAGGACCGCCGCGGCCGCCAGCGCGGTCGTCACCGGAGTGAGCTGGGTCAGGATCAGTGTGCGGCCGACGCCGATGTGGCCGAGGGCGACGAAGTAGAGCCAGTCGCCCAGGGCCAGGCCGAGGGCACCGGAGCCGAGCAGCCAGGGCAGGTCCTCGAGCCGGCCGGGGCCGCCGAGTCCGCCGCGGAGGACCAGGGCCGCGGCGCCGAGCAGGGCCAGGCCGACCAGGTTCTTGAACAGGGTTGCGTCGCCGGCGTGCCCTCGGCGCAGGGCCAGGGTGAAGCCCACCGTGGCGACGCCCCAGGACAGGGCGGCGGCGAGGGCGGCGGCTTCGCCGGCGCCGGCGAACGGCGCGGCGGAAGCCTGGACGGGAGCTGCGGCGACGGGGGTCAGTCGGGGAAGGGGAGGTCGAGGCGAAGCTCGGGCACGCCGGGTTCGACCACGACCTCGTGCTCCACCATCCTGCCGCCGAGGTCGCTCAGGATCACCCGATAGGGGCCCGGAGCCAGCGGTCCGACCCGCTGCTCGCCGCCGCCGAGGAAGGAAAGGCCAGCCGACATCGCGTCGGCGCCCATCATCATCAGCGAGTGCGGGGTTCCGCGCCGGTCGAGACAGATCGCCTGGATGCCGGGTCGGGGCTCCCCGTTCTCGTCGAGGATCCGGATCCGCAGCAAGCAGCCCGGCTCGAGCACGAGGTCGGCCTCGGTGGTTCGGCCCGCCTCGAGCCAGGCCTCCTGCTCGACCTGGCCGAAGCGCGGATGGCGTGCGAGCAGCCGGACCCGGCCGGCCGGCAGCGAGCCGAGTTCGACCACGCCGTCGCCGCCGGTGGTCTTCATCGTGAAGAGGGTCAGGGGCCGCCCATGGTCGTCGAGGACGAAGACCCCGGCCCCGGCCACCGGCGTACCGGAAGAGTCGAGCACCCGGACCCGGGCCCGGGCGGCCGGCTCGAGGCGAACCACCAGCCGGACCGGCGGCCCCGGCCGCAGGTCGATCGTCTCCAGCACCCGGGATCCGTACTCGCCGCCGCCGCCGAAGATCGGCATCGCCGCCCGCCCGACCGAGGCGACGTAGCGGCCGGCCGGGAGGTAGCGGAAGACCGCCAGCCCGTCGGCGTCGGTCAGTTCGAAGCCGCCGCCCTGGACGCCGTCCTCCCGGCGCAGCAACACCGCCACCCCGCGCAGGGGTTCGTCGTCGCCGGACCGGCGCACCTCGACCTCGACGCGGGTCAGCGGCAGCTCGACGTCGTGTTGGAGGATCCCGGTGCCGGAGACGTGGAAACCCTCGGTGTAGCCGGCGCCGCTGCCGAGGCCGATCCGGCCGACCATGAGCAGGTAGTCGCCGGACCGGACCTGCTCGAAGCGGTAGAAGCCGACCTCGTCCGCGGTGGCGACGCGGGTGCCGGCCGGGGAGACGAGCATCACGCTCAGGTCGGCGGCCGGCTCGTCGCCGCAGACCAGGTAGCCCTGGACCGTGCAGGTCTCGGTGCGGCCGCCGAGGACGAGTTCGGCCTCCTCGCCCTCCTCGAGTTCGACGAAGCCGGCCACCGTGCGCAGGCCGGCCAGCTCGCCGCCGGCCATCCCGGCCAGGTCGGCGAGGTCGGTTGCGATCGCCTGG
The DNA here is from genome assembly GCA_003696625.1 of Planctomycetota bacterium. Taxonomy (GTDB): domain Bacteria; phylum Planctomycetota; class UBA1135; order UBA1135; family UBA1135; genus J029. The sequence goes on along the minus strand of RFGR01000052.1, from coordinate 23,746 downwards.
ACTTGGTAGCCGGCCGGCGGCAGGTGGGCGAAGACGACCTCGCCGGCGGCGTCGGTCTGGCCGGCGTCCGGGCGGGTCGAGCCGTCCATGCCGGTGAGCGTGACCAGAGTGTCCGGGCGCGGCGCACCGTCGTCGCCGAGCACCCTCACCGTCAGCGTGGCGCCGCGGCCGAGGCGGATCTCGACCTCGCCGGCAGGCCGGCCGGCGGCCAGCTCGATCGGATCGCTGCGGCCGGGGGCGTAATCCTCGTGCTCGGCGGCCAGGGTCCAGGTGCCGGCGGCGAGGCCGTCGAGCCGGAAGCGTCCCTGCTCGTCGCTTCGGGTGGAGGCCATGCGGCCGCCCGGGTCGAGACCGCCGAGCAGGGAGGCCAGGCCGGCGGCCGGCGGCACCGCCCGGACCACCGCGTCGGCCACCGGCTGCGCGGTGGCGGCGTCGAGGACCCGGCCGCGCAACTCCAGGCCCGGCTCCAGCTCGACCCGGAAGAGGCGCTCGCGCGGGAAGTCGGCCGGCACCTCGACCACCCGCGAGCCGAAGCCGGCCGCGTCGACCTGGAGGGTGAGCCGGCCGAGGGGCGCTTCCGCCAGGTCGAGGCGGCCGTCGGCGCCGGTCCGGGCGTCGGCCTCGTTCCAGGGCACGAGGCTGCTCAGGAAGCTCTCGTCCGCGCCGCCGACGATCCAACGCACCCGGGCGCCGGCCACCGCCTCGTCGTCCTCGGACCGGACCACGATCAGGCGCAGGCCGCGGGCGGCGGCGAGCGGGAAGGAGCCGGCCTCGGCCGTCGTGCCGGCCCTGACCTCGATCGGCTGCGCGGGGCCGCCGGCGAGGCGTCCCGGGGCCTCCGCCCGGATCAGGTAGCGACCGGGGGCGACCGGACCGAGCAGGAAGGAGCCGTCGGAGCCGGTCCGGCCCCGGCCGCCGGGCGGCGCCAGCTCGCCGATCTTGCCGGCCGGGACGAAGGTGAGTACCCGGCTCAGGTTCTCGGGCACCAGCGCCACCGTGGCCTCGGCCAGGCCGCCGCCGGCCTCGTCGGTCACTCGGCCGGCCACCCGACCGCCGGCGACCAGGGTGACGGCGAGCGTCTCGCGGCGACCGGGGGGGAGTTCGACCTGGGTCGGCCGCGGCACGCAGCCCTCCGCCTCGAGGCGGAGGAACCACATCCCGGGCTGGAGGCCGTCCAGGACCAGTTCGCCGGCGCCGGCGAGCGGCCGGGGTTCGCTCCGCCGGAGCAGGAGCGGACCGCCGGGGCCGGCGGGGGCCGGCGTCCAGCTCGCTTCGCCGGTGAAGGCGGCCGGCCGACCGTCCGGGCCGGTGACCCGGAGCACCAGGGTGGCGGCGGCGAGTTCCGCCCGCAGCAGGATCTCCTGGGCACCGCGGCGCTCGGCCGCCGAGACCTCCCGCGGCGGCGACCAGGCGCCGCCGGCCCGAGCCGAGACCCGGAAGGCCCCTCCCGCCCGGGGCAGGACCAGGCGGCCGTCCGGCCGCTCGAGCCGGCGAGGCTCGTCGTCCCCCTCGGCGAGCAGGAAGAGGACGTCGCCGGCCGGCCGGCCGGCGGGCCCCAACACGCGCACGACCAGCCCCTCGGTCTGCCGTCCGGCCGTCTCGATCGGGGCGGCGGGTGCGCCGGCGGCGGCCGGAGCCTCGGCGGCCCCGGCCGCGACCGGCGCGGCCCGGGCCTCGTCCTCGGCCGCCGTGGCCGCCGGCGCGCCGGCGCCCTCGCCCGAGCCGTCCCGGTCTTGGCCGGGCCAGAGGAAGAGCAGGGCCGGCACCGCCAAGAGCAGGAGCAGGAGGAGGGCGACGTGGGAGGCGCGCAAGGGTCGGTCTATGCTAGGGCGATGCTGCTCGCGATCGCCGGCCTGGTGGCCTGCGGCGGCGGTCCGGACGAACCGCTCGCCGATCCGCGCGCGGTCGTCTGGCGGCCGGCGGACGGCCGCGTCCTGGTGATATGCGAGGGCGGCCGTCGCATTCGCACATTCGATCCCTTCCTCCGTCCGCTCGCCGACCTCCGCCTGCCCTTCGCGGCGGCCGAGGCGGCGGTCGCCGGCGGCGCCTTCCTGCTCCGCGACCGGGCCGGCCGGGTGCTCGACGAGCGCGGCCGGCCGGCCCCGAGTCCGGCCGGCGTCGTCTTCACCGCGGCGCTGGAGTGCCCGGGTCCAGGCTCGCGGCGGCTCGTCCTGGATCCCGAGCGGGGCGAACTCCGGCTCGGCCCGGCCCCGTGGGAGCATCCCGGTGAGGTCGAGTGGGGACCGGGCTGGGCCGCGGTCCGGATCCGCTCCAGCCGTCCGATCGGGCCGGCGGTGGAATGGCGCCTCGCCGGCGGAGGGAGCCGGCTGGCCGCGGTCCGCTCCGACCCCGACGACCCCCTGCTCCGGATCGCCTGGCTCGAGCCGGTCGCGGCCGGCACGCGGATCGAACTGCGCCACCGGCCGGCCTTCGCGCGTTTCCCGGCGCCGGAATGGAGCCCCTGGTACCGGCTGGAGGTGCCGGCGGTGGCTCCGGCCGGCCCCCGGCCGGTGACCGTGCTGGCGACGGCGGAGGTCGTCGCCGGGGAGGGCACCTAGCCGAGTTCCACCTCGACCCGGCGCAGGGCGCCGTCGGCGCCGCGAACCGCGACCTCGACCTTTTCGCCCTTCAGCCGGCCGCCGAGGGCGCGCCGGAGGTCGTTCCGACTGGCCACCGGCCGGCCGGCGACCTCGACCAGGATCTCGCCGGCGGCGAGGCCGGCGGCGGCGGCGCCGGAGTCCTCCCGCACCCGGGTGATCCGGAGACCGCCGAGATCCTCGCCGTCCTCGGCCTCGGCCACGCTCAGGCCGAGCCGGCCGCGTCGGCGCTGCCGCTCGAACACCCGTCGCATGTGCTCGTTGTTCCGCTTCCAGAAGTCGTCCGGCATCGCCATGCCGCGTTCGTCGCGGAAGGTGAGCGGCCCGTCCCGGCGGTCCAGGGCGAGGACGCAGTCGCGGATCAGTTCGAGGATCTTCACCTCGCCCGGATAGTCGATCTTGTCGGCGTCGTCGCTCGGCATGTGGTAGTCCTCGTGGACGTTCGTGAAAAAGAACAGCGACGGGATGCCGGCCAGGAAGAAGGAGCTGTTGTCGCTCGGCGCCTCGCCCGGGTCCTTGCTCTCCAGCCTCAGGCCGGAGCGGGCGAGCACCGGATCGAGCAGCTCGTGGAACTCCTCAGCGGTGCCCAGGCCGCCGACGAACAGGTAGCCGTCGCCGCTGCGGCCGATCATGTCCATGTTGATCATCGCCCAGATCCGATCCCGGGCCAGCGGGCCGGAGCGGACGAAGGCGGCGCTGCCGAGCAGGCCGCGCTCCTCGGCGTCGAAGGTCATGAACAGGATCGGGCGCCGGATCGGATGGGCGACGAACCACTCGGCCAGCTCGGCGACCCCGGCCGAGCCGGAGGCGTTGTCGTCGGCGCCGTTGTGGATCTCGCCCGGGAAACCCATCGCGCCCGGGCCGCCGATGCCGCAGTGGTCGTGGTGGCCGCCGATGACCAGGACCTGGTCGGCCAGCCCGGGGTCGGTGCCGGGCAGCAGCCCGGCGGTGTTGAAGCCGGTCAGCTCGCGATCGATCCGGAACGGCAGCAGGTAGGACCCTTCCGGGCCGATCGGTTTCAGTCCCAGCCGCTGCCACTCGCGGGCGAAGTACTGGGCGGCGGCGCGGCCGCCGGTGCGGCCCGATTCCCGGCCCTCGAGGGCGTCGGAGGCCAGGAAGCCGATCCGGGCCTCGAGGTCGGCGGCGCGGATGGCGGTGGCCGGGTCCTGGGCCGGGGGCGGGACCTGGGGCGTGAGCAGGAGCGGGAGCAGCAGCGGCGTCATGGCGGGCGGAGGGTAGCGGGTTCCGCTCCTACGCGCCGCCGCCGCCGTTATTGGGCGGTCAATCGAAGCTCGACCTCCTGGCCCTCGGCGACGAACAGGGTGCGCGAGTTCGACTCGGTCTCCGGGAACAGCGAGAAACCGCCGCCCTCGGCCGGGGTGACGACCACCCGGTAGGTGCCGGCCGGCAGGCCGGCGAAACGGAACCGGCCCTGGCTGTCGAGGCGGGCGTTGCGCGAGAACCAGCCGAAACCGCTCTGCTCCTGGCGGGTCAGGAAGGCGTTGCCGCCGGCCAGGGGCGAGCCGTCCGGCTTCAGGCCGACCCCGGTGATGGTGCCGCCGCGGCGGAGGCCGATCGTGCCGACGTCCTCGACTCCGCCCTCGACGATCTCGACCACTTGCGTCTGGCTCAGGAAGGCCGGGTGGCCGAACTCGAGCCGAATCGTGCCGGGAAAGGCGTTGTCGAGCGAGAAGCGACCGTCGGCGCCGGTCTCGGCGACCTGCTCGGGGACGTTGTTCGGATCCGGCGCCTTGCCGCCGAACAGGCCGTATTGGTTCTGCTCGCTCCAGTCCCGGCCATGGACGCGGACGAAGGCGCCGGCCAGGGGCTCGCCCGCCGGGTCGGTGATGCGGCCGATCACCCGGCCGCCGCGGCCGAGCTGGATGTCCACTCCCTGGACCTCCTCCCGCTCGACCGTGAAACCCGGCGAGTAGGTCGGGGCGAAACCGGGCGCGGTCGCGAGCAGGCGGTAGGTGCCCGGCTCGATGTCCGCGAAGCGGTAGCTGCCGTCCGGGGAGCGGTACTCGCGCCGGTTGCCGAGCTTGTTGAAGGCGGCGGTGCCGCGGTTGACCAGGAAGAGTTCGAGCGCGAATCGGCCGACCGGGGCGCCGGCGGCGTCGGTGACCCGGCCGGAGACCGAGCCGCGGACGTGCAGCACCACCTCCAGCCCCTCGCTGTCGGCCTCGATCCGGGCCAGCGAGGCGCGCGAGTAGCCGGGCGCCTCGGCGGTGACGGTGTAGATCCCCTCCGGCAGGCCGCGGAGGAGGAAGGAACCGTCCTCGCTGCTTTCCGCCTGGGCCGAGAACAGCGGCCGCGGTCGCGAGCGCGAGACGTAGACCGTGGCGCCGGCCACGGGCTCGAGGCGGTCGTTCACCACCCGGCCGGAGATCGTGTGTTCGCTGTCGAGCTGGATCTCCCGCCAGATCCGCTCCTCGCCCTGGACGACCAGGCTCGGCTCGACGTGGTCGGCGTAGCCCTCGTGGCGGACGGTCAGGCTCCAGATCCCGGTCGCCAGGTGGTGGACCTCGAAGGCGCCGTCCTGGGCGGCCCGGGCCTCGATCCGCCGGCCCTCGGCCAGCTCCTGTTCGCGGTCCTCCCGGACCTCGGCCCGCCCCCCGCGCTGGCGGAGGATGATCTCGGCCGCGAGCGGGTTGCCGCCGGTGTCGGTCACCCGGCCGGACAGGATGTAGCCGGGCTTCAGGATCACCGGCTGGATCGTCTGGTCCTCCTCGAGGACGGTGACCGGCTGGCCGTAGGCGCCGGCGTAGTCCGGGTGGCTGACCCAGACCTCGTAGTCGTGGTGGAGAGGCAGGTTCTCGAACCAGTAGCGGCCGTCCCGGTTCGTGGTTCGGGTGAAGGTCTCCATCTCGCCCTGGGCGGCGGCGAAGAAGGCCTCGGAGGGAGGCAGGATGCGCCGGAAGACCACCTTGGCCCCGGCCACCGGGGCGTTGCCCTCGGTCATCACCAGGCCGAAGATCGTGCCCGAGGTCTTCTCGCTCGGGGCCAGCTCGGTGCGCCGGCCGCCGAGGTCGGGCTCGCGGGCGACCGGGACGGCCTCGGCCGGGCTCGCCTCGGCCGGCGCCGGCGGCTCCTCCGCGGCGCCGGCGGCCGGCTCCGGTTCCGGGGTGGGGGCGGGCTCGGGAGCCGGGCCGGACGCGAGCAGATAGATCACCGCGGCGACCAGCAGGACGCCGAGCAGGAGCAGGGGAAGGCGGAGGGAGCCGCGTTGGCCGGGCATGACGGGAGCGCGAAAGCCGAGGGTTTTCTTTTCGTCGGCGGATGCCGGGAGAATCTTGCCGGAATTCTGCCGTCGCCGGTCGTAAAGAGAGGAAGATTCATGGGCTACCTCCTGTTGCTGCTCGTCCTCGGCGGCCTCGCCGCCGCCGCCCAGAACGGCTTCCAGGCCGCCTTCCGCCGCTATTCCCGCCTGCCGGCCCGCAGCGGCCTGACCGGAGCCGAGGCGGCCGCCTGGGTCCTGCGCCAGGGCGGCGTGGACGGCGTCCGGATCGAGCCGGCCCGGGGGCGCTTCGGGGACCACTACGATCCCCGCACCCGCACGCTGCGGCTGTCGCCGGAGGTCCTCGGCGGCCGCAGCGTCGCCGCCCTCGGGGTCGCCGCCCACGAGGCCGGCCACGCGATCCAGCACGCCCACGGCTATCTGCCCCTGCGGCTGCGCTCGGCCGCCGTGCCCACCGCCTCGCTCGGCTCCAGCCTCGGCTTTCCGCTGATCTTCCTCGGCCTGATCCTGCACAGCCTGCACCTGGCGGTGTTCGGCCTGGTCCTCTTCGCCGCGGTGGTGCTGTTCCAGCTCATCACCCTGCCGGTGGAGTTCGACGCCTCTCGCCGGGCCGAGGCCGCCCTGGCCCGGACGGGGCTGGTCGCCGGCGGCGAGGAGGCCGAGGGCGTGCGCAAGGTGCTGAACGCCGCCGCGATGACCTACGTCGTCGCCGCCCTGACCGGGGTGGTCCAGCTCCTCTGGTTCGCGGCCGCGGTCTTCGGCGGCAACCGGCGCTGACCGGGGCCCGGTCGGGCCGGCCTATGATGTCCGGCCCCGATGGCCCTGAAGCTCGACCTGACCGGACTCCTGGCGCCGCCCGGCAGCGGCGGCGCGCCTTGCCGGGAGACCTTCGCCGCCGCCCTGCCGCGCGGCGCCGAGGTCCGCGACGCCCATCTCGCCGCGCCCCCGGCCTGGCGGCGGCTGCCGGAGGAAGGCCGGCACCTGGCCGCCTGCCGCGCCCGGGCCGAGGAGGTCCTGGCCGAGCGGCCCGAGCTGGTCGTGGTCCTCGGCATCGGCGGCTCCGCCCTCGGCGCCTCGGCCCTGTTCGCCGCCCTCGGCCCGGTCCATCCCGAGTGGAGCGGCGACGGGCCGCCGCGGGTGATCGTCCTCGACAGCATCGATCCGGACTGGGTCGGCGAGGTGTTCGAGCGGATCCCGGCCGACCGCTGCCACTTCAACGTGATCTCGAAGTCGGGCGGCACGATCGAGACCTCGGCCCAGTTCCTGGTCGCCTGGGACGCGGTTCGGGCCGCCTGCGGCGACGACGCGGCCGCCCGGCGCCGCTTCACGATCACCACCGACCCGGCCGGCGGCCACTTCCGACGGCTGGCCGACGAACTGGGTTTCGCCACCCTCGAGGTGCCGCCGGGGGTGGGGGGACGGTTCTCGGTCCTGTCCCCGGTCGGCCTGTTTCCGGCCGTCCTCGGCGGCCTGGACGCCGAGGGGCTCCTGGCCGGCGCCGCCCGAACCTTCGCCCGCACCGCCGCCGCCGCGCCCGAGGAGGATCCCGCCCTGGCCTGGGCTCTGGCCCACGTCCTGCACATGGAGGCCGGGCGGCCGATCCACGTCCACTTCCCCTACGGCCACCGGCTGCGCCTGCTCGCCGACTGGTTCCTCCAGCTCTGGGCCGAGTCTCTCGGCAAGCGGCTCGACCTCGCCGGTGAGGAGGTCCAGGTCGGTCCGACCCCGGTCAAGGCGGTCGGCCCGACGGACCAACACAGCCAGTGCCAGCTCTACGCCGAGGGGCCGGACGACAAGGTCTATACCTTCGTCCGCCTCGAGCGCCACGGCCGCGAGCTGCCGCTGCCCGAGCCCTTCGCCGATTCCCCCGCCTTCGCCCACCTGCGCCGCCGCAGCCTGAACGAGCTGATCCAGGCCGAGCGGGAGGGGACCGAGGCCGCCTTGCTCGCCGCCGGCCGGCCGCTCTGCACCTTGACCCTGTGCAAGCTGGACGCCTTCCACGTCGGCCAGTACTTCGCCTTCTTCGAGGAGGCCACCGCCCTGGCCGGCGGGCTGCTCGGGATCGACCCCTACGACCAGCCCGGGGTCGAGGCCGGCAAGCTGGCCGCGCTGGCCCTGATGGGCTGCCCCGGCCACGAGGAGCGGGCCGAACGGATCCGGGCCGAACGGGCCGCGCGCGAACCTTTCGTCCTCGAGTGCTGAGAGGGGAGAGATGGCCGAGACCTACCTGAGCGGAATCCAGCCGAGCGGCCTGCTTCACCTCGGCAACTACTTCGGCGCCATCCGCCAGCACATCGCGCTGCAGGACCAACCGGGCGAGCACTTCTACTTCATCGCCGACTTCCACGCCCTGACCTCCTTGCGGGATCCCGAGCGGCTGCGCGAATACGTGCGCGAGGTGGCGGTCACCTACCTGGCCCTCGGCCTCGATCCGGAGCGCTCGGTGCTGTGGCGGCAGTCCGAGGTACCGGAGGTCCTCGAGCTGGCCTGGCTGCTCGGCACGGTCACCGGCATGGGCCTGCTCGAGCGGGCCCATTCCTACAAGGACAAGATCGCCAAGGGCCTGAAGCCGAACGTCGGCCTCTTCACCTATCCGGTGCTCATGGCGGCCGACATCCTCGCCTTCGACTCGACCCGGGTGCCGGTGGGCAAGGACCAGGTCCAACACCTGGAGATGACCCAGGACATGGCCACTTCCTTCAACCACGCCTACGGGCAGGAAGTGTTCCGGCGGCCCGAGCCGTTGCTGGCCGAGGCCGAGGCGATGCAGAAGGTGCCGGGCCTCGACGGCCAGAAGATGTCGAAGTCCTACGGCAACACGATCTGGATCTTCGAGGAGGGCGGGAAGCTGAAGAAGACGATCAACCGGATCGTCACCGACTCGCGCCCGCCCGAGGAGCCGAAGGATCCCGACGGCCTGTTCCTGTTCGACCTGATGGCCCTGTTCCTGCCCGAGGCCGAGGTGGCCGAGTGGAAGGAACGGGTCCGCCGCGGCGGCGAGGGTGCTCCGGGCTACGGCCGGCTCAAGGGCGTGATCCGGGAGGCGATGGAGGCCTACTTCGCTCCGGCCCGGGAGCGGCGGCGGCAACTGCTCGCCGACCCGGCCGAGGTCGACCGGGTGCTCGCGGCCGGGGCCGAGCGGGCCCGCGAGCGGGCGCTGCGGACGCTCGAACGGGCCCGTCGGGCCTGCGGCCTGCGCTGAGCCGCCGGCTAGCCGGTCCGGAGGCCGATCGAGTCGAGGATCTCGCGCCGGAGCTGCTGGTGGCGGCTGCGGCGGACCTCTTCCCGGAACTCCGCCTCCTCCGGCCGGGGCCGGATCTCGGACAGCCAGACCAGGGCCATGCCGCCGGCGACCCGGATCGGTTCCGAGACCCGGCCGGGTTCGAGGGCGAAGGCCGCCTCGACCACCGCCGGGTCGGCGCCGGCGGGGTCCAGGCGGTGGACCCAGCCGAGGAGACCGCCGCGGCGCCGGCTGGCGTCGTCCTCGGAGACCTCGCCGGCCAGGCGGGCGAAGGCGGCCTCGTCGGTCGCCTCGGCGGCCAGGTCGGCCAGCTCCTGCCGCGCCTCGGCGAAGTCGAGGTCGAGGGGATCGGTCTTCTCCTCCTTGGCCCGAAGCAGGATCCAGCGGACCAGCCGGGCTTCGCCGGCCTGGCCCTCCAGCGTCCGGCGCTCCTCCGGGGACAGGGATTCGAACCAGGAGTCCGGCCAGCGCCGGCGGGCCAGCAGGCGCAGGTAGCCGGCGGTGCGCAGTTCGTCGGAGCCGCGCACGCCCGCCAGGCTGCTGCCCTGGGAGGCCAGGATCTGGTCGTAGCTCATGCCGCCGTAGGCCGGGCTCTCGGCCACGTGCCGACGCCGCCACTCGATCTCCTGCTCGAGGATCTCGTCCCGAAGCACCACACCCTCCTTCCGAGCCCAGGCGGCCAGGTGGCGCTGGAGGACGAGCTGCTCCAGGTACTCCCGCTGGCGGGAGGGCGGCAGCGCCGCCCGGATCGCGGCCCCGAGTTCGAGCAAGGTGATCCGGAACGGCGGCTCGTCCAGGGCGTAGCCGACCGGCGCCGCGGCCGAGGCGGCCAGGAGTTCCTCGATCCGGTCGTTCGTCCACTTCTCCTGCTGCTCCGGCGTGGGAGTCTGGTCCGGGCCGAGACCGAGGTCGCGGCGGACCAGCTCCTCGTGCAGCAGGGAGTCGCGGAGCAGGCGGCGGAACTCCTCCGGGTCCAGGCCGCGGCTGCGCAGGGCCGAGTCGAGGTCGAAACCCTCGGCCTCGGCCTGGCGCCGGATCTCGCTCAGGCGGTCGGCGACTTCGGCGTCGTCGATGCGGAGCCCGGCGGCCGCGGCCTCGCGCTCGACGAGCTGGATCTGGAGCAGGTGGCGCAGCGCTTCCTGGCCGAGCGGCTTGCGGTGGAAGCTGCGGCCGAGGAAGCGTTCGAAGTCCTCGGCCGTGATCTCGCCGTCGTTCCAGCGGGCGACGATCCCGGGCGGCAGCGGCTCGGCCGCCGTCGGCTCGGCGGCCGGGGCCGGATCCTGGGCGGCGAGGAGGAGGAGGGCGGCGCCGAACATGGGCCGCCCAGGATAGTCAGGCCGAACGCCGCCGCGGCGGCTCGGCCGCCCGGTCGAGCAGGACCTCGCCACCGCGCCAGCGGACCACGATCCGGGCGCCGCAGCCGATCTCGCCGTCCAGGACCTGGTTGGAGAGCGGCTCCTCGACCAGGCGGGCGACCGTCCTTCGCACCTCGCGGGCGCCGTAGTCCTCGCTGTAGCCGGCGTCGGCCAGGGCGGTGACCGCGCGCGGGGTCCAGCTCAGCTCGACCCCGATCCGCTCGAGGCGCTCGGCCACCTCGCGCAGCTTCATCTCGGCGATGCGGGCGCAGGAACGTCGGTCGAGGGGGTGGAAGACGAGGACCTGGTCCAGCCGGTTGATCAGCTCCGGCTTGAAGTTGCGCCGGATCGCCTCGTGCGTGAGCTGGACGAAGTCGGCCTCGGCCAGGGCGCCGGTCCGGCCGAAGCCGACCCGGTTGGCGGCTTCGCGGTAGTCGGCGGTGCCGACGTTCGAGGTCAGCAGGACGACCGTGTCCCGGAAGCTGACCGTGTTGCCCTTGGAGTCGGTCAGGCGGCCGTCGTCGAGGATTTGAAGCAGCATGTTGTGCAGCTTCTCGTGCCCCTTCTCGACCTCGTCGAACAACACCACCGCGCGCGGATCGTTCATCAGCGCCTCGGTCAGGGTGCCGCCCTCGTTGTGGCCGACGTAGCCCGGCGGGGCGCCGATCAGCTTGGCCGTCTCGTGCGGCAGGGCGTACTCGCTGCAGTCGATCCGGACCAGGCTGTCCTCGCCGTAGAGGTGGCGGGCGAGGGCCTTGGCCAGCTCGGTCTTGCCGACCCCGGTCCGGCCGACCATCAGGAAGCTGGCCATCGGCCGGCGCGGGTCGTTCAAGCCGGCGGCCGCCTTCCGCACCGCCCGGGCGACCGTGGCGACGTGGTCGTCCTGGCCGACGATCTCCTCGCGCAGCCGGCTCTCGAGGACCGCCGCCCGGCGGCGCAACTCGGTCGCGGGGTCCTCCGCGGCGCCGTCGGCGCCGCCGGCCCGGGCCGGCAGGGCGACGGTGTGGATCTCGAGCCGAGGATTGACGTCGACGCAGATCTGGTAGAGCAGGTCCTCGGCCGCGGCGCTGTCCTCGGGGTAGATCTGGCGCACCCGCGGCAGGACGCTCTCTTCCACGTCCACGACGCAGGCCCGGACCACCAGCCGGCGGTACTCGCGGCGGTCGAGGGGCCGGCCCTCGTCGTCCACCGGCATCGGGAGCTGCTCCTCGTTCGACAGGATCCGAACCCGGATGAACCCGTCGATGAGGTCGAAGTATTTGTACACCAGGCTGCTTTCGTTCAGCACGAGGAGATCGCTCCACAAAGGGGATGGGGGACGTGGGCCCTCCTCATTCGGCCCATCGGCGGCGACTCCTTTAGGATGTCGGCCCCGGTACCGGACCCGCTCCGGGCCTCGCGCCGGACCGCCGATGACCGTCAGCGACGCCGACCAGGAGTTCCTCGCCGTCCTCGTCCATCGGGGCTTCCTCGATCACGCCCTCGCCGTCCGGGTCCTGCGGCGGACCGAGGAGGCCGGCCTGGACGCCGCCCTGGGCGAGGCTCTGGGCTGGGACGAAGCCCGGATCGCCTACCTCCGCCGGACCGGCGGCCTGCGACGACCGGAGATACCCGGCTACCGGGTCGAACGCCGGGTCGGTGTCGGCGGCACCGCCGAGGTCTTCGCGGCCCGGGCCCGAGACGGGCGCAAGGTGGCCCTGAAGATCCTGCTGCCGGCCCTGGCCCGCGACCGGGAGGCGGTTCGGCGCTTCTTGGCCGAGGCCCGGCTGCTCGAGCGGCTCGACCATCCGGGGATCGTCAAGGGCCGGCGGGTGTTCCGCTTCGCCGGCACCTACGTCCTGGAGATGGACTACATCTCCGGCAAGACCCTGCTCGAGATGCTGGACGACGGGGCGATCTTCACCGAGCAGGAGGCGCTCGCGATCGTCCTCCAGGTGGCCCGGGCGCTCGAGGCCTTGCGCGCCGCCGGCGTCGTCCACCGCGATCTCAAACCCGGCAACCTGATGATGCGTGCCGACGGCCGGGTGGTGTTGATCGACCTCGGCTTCGCCGGCCCCGGCGGGGAGGGCGGCGGCGACGGCACCACCCTCGGTACCCCCGCCTACCTGGCGCCGGAGCAGGCCCGCGGCGAGGCCGGCCTCGACGCCCGGGCCGACATCTACTCGCTCGGCGCCACCCTCTACCACCTGGTCGTCGGCGAGCTGCCCTTCTCCGGCGAGACCGACGAGGAGGTCCTGCGCCAGCAGGTCCTGTCCGGGCTCAGCGGCAAGGCCCTGAAGGGCGGCCGCGTCTCGCCGCGGCTGCACTTCCTGATCGAGAAGATGATGGCCAAGGACCGCGAGGTCCGCTACGCCAACGCCGCCGAGCTGGTGGCGGACATCGAGGCGATGACCCGGAGCGAACTGTGACCGCCGCCGGCCCTCCGTTCCGATTCGCCTGCCGCCGCTCCGGCCGCTGCTGCCGGGTCGGCCGCGGTCGGGTCTGGTTCGAGCCCGAGGAGCTGCCGGCGATGGCGGCCGCCGCCGGGATGACCGCCGAGGCCTTCGCCGGCCGCCACGTCGTCCGGGTCGAGGGGCGCTGGTCGCTGCGCGAGCGTCCGGACGGGCGCTGCTCGCTGCTCGAGGGGCTGAACGACTGCACGATCTACCGGGCGCGCCCGGAGCAGTGCCGCACCTTTCCCTTCTGGCCGTCGATCCTGGCCGGCGGCGAGGGCTTGCGCCGGGCGGCTGCGGTCTGCCCCGGCCTCGAGATCCTCGACCCGGCCGGGCCGAAGGGCTCGGAGGGACCGGAAGGGCCGGAAGCCCGATGAGGCTCCTCTTCCTCGCCCCGGTCCTCGCCCTGGCCGCCGGCCCCCTGGTCGGACAGGAGGAGGAGCCGCGGACGGCGGCCGACTGGAACCGGGTCGGCCTCGAGCGGTTGGAGGCGGGGGACGCGGAGGGGGCGGTGGAGGCCTTCCGCGCCGCCCGCGAGCGGGCGCCGGCGGACGAGGTCGTGGCCCGCAACCTGGCCCGGGCCTACGGCCACCTCGGCGCCGACCTGGCCGCGGCCGGCCGGCTGTCGGAGGCCCTCGCGGCCTTCCGCGCCGGGTCGGCGGTGGACCGGGACGGCGGCGACAACGAGGTGCTCGCCGCCCGCGTCCTTGTTCGCCAGGGCCGGCGCCAGGAGGCGCGGGCGGCGGTGGACCGGGTTCGGCGCGACTTCCCGGACAACGAGGCGGCGGTCCTGCTGGCCGCCGACCTGCGGGCGGTGGCCGGGGAACTGGACGGCGCGGTCGAGGTGCTGCGCGCGGCCCTGCCCGAGGACCCCGGTCGCGGCGCCGCCCTCCGTCGGCGCCTGGCTCAGCTCGAGGCCGAGCGCGAGGCCCAGCGCGGCTTCCTGACCGACCGCAGCGCCCACTTCGACCTGCGCTACGACCCGGGCCGGCCGGAGCTGGTCGCCGCCGTGCCGCGGATCCTCGAGGACCTCGAGCAGGCCTGGCAGCGGGTGGCGCGGGACTACGGCCTGGCGCCGAGCGACCGGGTCCTCGTCTTGGTGCTCGACCGGGAGCGCTACCGGCAGGGCGCCCCGGAGTGGTCGGCGGGTCTCTACGACGGCCGCATCCGGCTCGCGGTCGGCGACTACGCCGCCGAGCGGGAGCGGCTGCTGCCCGCGATGCGGCACGAATTCGTTCACGCCGCCCTGTCCCGGCTCGGCCCGGAGCTGCCGACCTGGTTCCAGGAGGGCCTGGCCGAGCTGGTCGAGGACCGTTCGGTGGCGGCGGCTCGCCGGCTGCTGGCGGCGGGGGAGCTGCCGCACGCCTCGGAACTCGCCGGCGGCTGGAGCGAGTGGCGGGACCGGGACCGAGTCACCCGTGCCTACGCCTACGCACTCTCGCTGTGCCGGTTCTTGGCCGAGGAGTACGGCCCGACCGCCTTCCCACTCCTGTTCGAAAACCTGCGCCGAACCGGTTTCGACGCGGCCTTCCGGGCCACCTTCGGGCAGGAACCGGCGGTGGTGGACGAGGCTCATCGGGCCGCGATCCGCGGCGGCTGAGCGGGGGAGGGGCGTCACCTCCGGCCGGCCGGTCCGTCTTCCAGGCGTGGCCACCCGCCTGGAGACCGACGACCTCGCCCTGCTCGCCCGCCTCCTCGGCCGTTCCTCCCCCGATCCGGCCGCGCTGGCCGCGGCCTGGCACCGGTCCGGGCGCGGCGCCGCCCTGCTCGGCCTGCCGGCGGCCGAACTGCGCGAGCGGCTGGACCTGCCGCCCGGTCCCGCCCGCCGGCTCGAGGCCGCGCTCGAACTCGGGCGGCGGGCGGTGGCCGGCGCCGGCGAACTGCCCGAGCCGATCCGCGGCGGCGGCGACGTCTTCCGCTACCTGGCGCCGCGCTTCGCCGGGCTGCGGGTCGAGTGCTTCCGCGCCCTCTACCTCGACGCCAAGGGCCGCCTGCTGAGCGAGGAGGAGATCAGCCAGGGCACCCTGACCGCCTCCCTGGTCCACCCGCGGGAGGTCTTCGGGCCGGCCCTGGTTCATCGCGCGGCGGCGCTGGTCGTGGCCCACAACCACCCCTCCGGAGATCCGGAGCCCTCCGCGGAGGATCGGGCGACCACCCGCCGCCTGGTCCGCGCCGGCCGGCTGCTCGGGGTCGAGCTGCTCGACCACCTGGTCTGCGGCCGCGGCCGTTACGTCTCCTTCCTCGAGCAGGGCTGGTTGTGAGCGGCGGCCACCCGGTGTTGACAGAGGGCCGCGGCGAGCGGTCCGGCCGCCTCGATCCGGAGCAGGGTCGGGCCGAGGCCGGCCGGCTCCAGGCCGAGGGAGGCCGCCTCCTCCCGCTCGGCCGGCGCGAAGCCGCCCTCGGGGCCGCAGAACAGGGCCACCGGTTCGGCGTTCGTGTCCGCCAGGAGGTCCAGGAGCGGCGGGCCGGCGGGGTCGAGCAGGAAGCACCGGCGGCCGGCGGCGGTCGCGACCGCTTCGGCCAGCGGGAGGGGTTCCGCCTCGAGGACCGGCGGCCGCGGGTTGCGGCACTGCTGGCAGGCCTCCCAGGCCAGGCGCCGCCAGCGCGCGAGGCGGGCCGGTCGGAGGGGCTCCCGGCCGGCCACGCTGCGGGCGCAACGGAGCGGCAGGATCCGCTCCACCGCGGTCTCCGCGGCGCGGACGACGAGTTGGTCGGCGCGGGCTCCCTTCGGCCAGGCGGTGGCCAGGAGCACCGGCCGAAAGGCCGGCGCCGACATCGGTACCTCCGGACCCAGCTCGAGTTCGCGCCCGCCGCTCCAATGGGCCGGGCGGGCGGCGGCGGCGCCGGGCGCGAGCAGCAGGAACTCCTCCGCCGGGCCGATCCGGAGGGCGCGCAGATGCCGGAGGAGATCCGGCGGCGCCGGCCAGCGACGGGCCTCCGGGTCCGGCGGCGGTTCGAGGAAGAAGAAGCGCCGCACGGTCGGGAATCGTAACTCCCGGCCGGGCGGCGGATAGGAGGCGGAATCCGGTCGGCCCCGGGGCGCCGGTCCTTTTGCCCGGCTCCGGGCGGCCCTCTAGACTGCCGGCCCGATCGGAGGTTCGGAGGATTCCCCCCGCTCTGCATGAACCGCTTCCAAGTCCTCAACGGCCCCGAGGAAGGCCGGGTCGCTGAGTTCGGCGCCGGCACCTTCCTCGTCGGCCGCCACTCCTCGGCCGACCTGGTCCTGTCGGGGGCGGCGGTGTCCGGCCGTCACCTCGAACTCGTGATCGGCGAGGACGGCCGAGTCCGGTTCCGGGACCTCGGCTCCACGAACGGCACCTGGTCCGGCGGTCTCAAGGTCCAGGAGGGCGAGTGGTTCCCGGGCACCGAACTTCGGCTGGGGGACATCCGCCTCCGGCTGCTCGACCCGGCCGACGCGGCCCCGCCCGAAGCCGGCGGCGGGGAGCCGGCGGCCGCGGCGGCCGACCGGGACCTGCACGAACGGGCGGTGCGGGAGGCCCTGAGCGGCCGGCGCCGCGGCGGGCCGCTGGTCTTCGTCCTCCTGCTGGCTGCGATCGCGGCCGCGACCTGGTTCCTCCTGCCGCGCCTGGACGACGGCGCCGGCGCCGAGTCGGCGGCGGCCCCGGCGGCGCCGGCCGGCGGCGGTCCGGCCGCCGGTCCGAACGACCTCCTCGGCGGGCTCGGCGCCTTCGACTCGGAGTCGGCCGCCTCCTGGCAGCTCGGCCCCGGCCTGTCCATCGCCGACGGCGCCCTGCGCGCGGCCGGGCCGGCGCCGGCTCGGGCGGTGCTGGCCACCCGGATCGAGCCGGCCGCCTGCACCCTGGTCTTCCAGGCCGAGACCGGCGGCGGCCGGGTCTGGCCGCTGGTCGAGTTCGGGCCCGAGGACGGGGACCGGGCCGCCGCGGTCTGGTCGGGCCCGGACCTCGGCGCGGCCGCCTCCTCGATCACCCTGCCCTGCGACCGGGCCGGCTGGTGCCGAGTCGGCCTCCGCCTCGAGCCGGGCGCCACGGTGCGCGCCCTTCGGGTCGAGGAGGGCGAGGCGAAGGCGGCCGCCGAACGGCCCCAGGTCGGCTGGGAGGTCGTCGCCGCCGGCGCCAACCTGATCCTGAATCGGCAGGGAGAGCGGCTGTTCGACGCCGCCGGCGCCGCCGGCGACTGGAGGGCCTCGCCGGACGGTCTGTCCTTCCAGGCCGGCGGCGACTGGCTGCGGTTGGCGCCCGGACCGGACCAGACCCTCCTGGCCCTGGTCGAGGGCGGACCGCCGGTGGAGGCCCGGGCCGGCGGCGAACTGCCCGCCGTCACCGGCCTCCTGCTCCGCGGCAGCACCCGCCTCTGGGCCCGTTTCGAGCAGCCGGCGGCCGCCTTCTCCGGGCCGGACGGCCTGTTCTTCCCGGATCCGCCGTCTTTCCGCTTCACCTGGCGGCTGGACGAGGCCCTGGCCGAGGCGGCGCGGCTCGATCGGGCCGTGCGCCGGGCGGCGCAGGAAGGCGACACCGCCGGGTTGCTCGCCGCCGCCCGCGAACTGCTCTTCGCCTGGCCGGTGGACGAGCAGGAGGTGGCGGCGGCCGAGGCCGCCCGCGACGCGGCCATCGCCGCCGGCCGGGAGGAGTTCGCCCGGCTCGAGCAAGAGGTCGCCGAGGCGATCTTCCTGGCCGCCGAGGGGGAGATGCGGCGCCTGCAACGGACCGCCGCCGAGCTGGCCGCCCGCTTTCCGGGCACCGACCTCGAGCGCGAGGCGCAGGAGATGGCCGCCGTCCTCGGCAGCGAGGCCGACCGCCTCGGCGAAGACCGCCGCGAGCGCGCCGCCGCCTACCGGTCCCGACTCCTGAGCGCGCTCCGTCGCGCCTACCCCGCCCTCGCGGCCTGGCTGGAGAGCTGAGATGAGCCGAGGAGCTGGCCTCGATCCCGGGCGCAGCCGCGTCCGCTTCGCCGAGATCCGCCGCCGCCACGGCGAGATCGCCCTCGGCCGCTACCACTCCGTGCCGGTGGCGCCGGGGGACTCCCCGCTCGAGGTCGCCGCCGACGCCTTCGGCGCCGCCCGTCTCAAGTCGGCCCCGGTCCGGGTCGGTCTGACCGGCTCGGAGGTGATGATGAAGTACCTGCCGGTGCCGCAGGTTGAGGACTGGCGGCTGGAGCGGCTGATGGAGTTCGAGGTGCGGGAGATCGAATCCCGCTCCGGCCAGGCGATGGCCGTCAGCTACAACCTGCTGCCGGTCCCCAAGGAGCTGGACGAAGACGACACCATCCTGCTCGCCCTGATCAAGGAGGAGGTGTTGGACGAGTGGATCGACGCCCTCGGTCGGCTGCCGGTCCAGGCTTTCAGCCCGAACTCGATCGCCCTCTACAACGCCTACCTGACCCTCGGCGACCACGCGCCCGAGACCACGCTGATCGCCAACGTCGGCGCCGGCACCCTCGACCTCGCCCTGGTCCGCGGCACCGAGCTGTTCTTCGCCCGCTCGGTCACGACTTCGCTCGAGAAGCGGGACCGGACCCTGGCCGAGCGGCTCGGCACCGATCCGGGCCGGGCCGAGCGGTTGATCCACCGGCACCTCGACCTGCGGGCCGGGCTGGGCGCCCGCCTCGGGGTCGACGCCGAGCGGGTGACCCGGCCGGTGCTCGCCCTCTACGATCCGCTGCCGACCCTCCTCGGCGGGGTGATCTCGCTCTGCAAGGCCCAGGCCCGCCTGCGCGACCTGCGCCTCGAGCGGGTGCTCCTGACCGGCGGCGGCGCCGCCGCCAACGGGCTGACCGACTTCCTCGGCGACCGCCTCGGGCTGCCGGTCGAGGTCTGGAACCCGGTGGCGATGGTGGACGCCTCCGCCCTGCCCGAGGACCAGTTCGAGCGACTCGAGGCCGACGGCCCGGGGGCCGCGGTGGTCCTGGGACTGGCCCTGAGCGCCGCCGATCCCGACCTCTACGCGCTCGAGATCCTGCCCGCCGCCGCCCGGCGCCGGCGCGACTTCCGCCAGCGCGGGATCTACTCGGTCGCCGCCGGGGTGCTGGCGGCCGGTTTCCTGGTCGCCGACTTCGTCCTCACCTCGGCCCACGCCGAAGACTTGGGCCGCCACGCCGCCCGCCTCAAGCGCGACCTGGCCGCCGCCGAGCGGAACGACCAGCGGGCCGAACGGCTGCAGGCCGACATCGAGCGCCAGCTCGCGGTGGTCGAGGACCTCTCCTCCCGCTTCGCCCTGCGGCGGAGCGCGGAGGAGTTCCTGGCCGTCCTCGAGGCGGACCTGCCGCCCAACCTCTGGGTGGACTCGATGCTGGTCGAACTCCAGCCGGGCAAGGACTGGGGCGTCGATTCGGGGGTGGTGCCGGTGGTCCAGGCCCGCGGCCGCGGCATGGACTCCGAGCTCTACGCCGAGACCTCCTTCACCAGTTTCGCCGAGCGGATCAAGAGCCGCCTCGCCGACGGCGAGAACGCGGTGCGGATGAGTTCCGCGCCCCGATCCGGCTCCTTCGAGTGGACCTTGACCGCCAACCTGTTGGCAGCGCCGGCGGGCGCGGACGAGGCGCCGGAGGAGGAGCGATGAACTTCGACGCCTTCTGGCAGAACAACCGCCGGTTCCTGACCGGCGTCGCCGTCGGTCTGCTCCTGTTCCTGATCGGGCGGGCGGTGGTCTCGCGGACGGCCGGCGCCGACATCGCGGCCCACGAGCGGTCGATCCGGGCCTCGAGCAACGCCTTGAGCAAGGCCCACGTGCCGGCCAACGAGGTCGCCCGGGCCGAGCGGGTCCTGGCCGACCTGGAACAGCGGGCGCGGGAGCTGGCGGAGCTGTCGCTGCCGCCGTCGGCCGGTGATCCGGCCTTCGCCGACTTCGCCCCTGCCCCCGGCCAGTCGCCGAGCCGGCACTACATCGAATTCACCGGCCGCCGCCGGAGCGAACTCACCGGCCTGGCCCTGCTCAACGACGTCGACCTCGACGACTCGCTCGGCCTGCCGGCCGAGTCGCCGACCCAGGCCCAGGCGATCGCCCGGGTCCTGCGCGGCTTCTACGTCGTCGACCGGGTGGTGCGGGCGGCGATCGGCGCCGGCGCCCGTCGGATCGAAGACATCCGGATCGAGACCCGCCGGAAGAAGCGCCGGGACCAGGTCCTGGACCTGACCCCGGTGTCGCTGGACGTGGTCCTGCCGGGTGAGGCCCTCGACCCCTTCCTGTCGGCGCTGGTCGGCGCCGAGCCGCCGCTCGGACTGATCGGTTTCGAAGTCCTGCCGGCCGACCGCAAGACCGGGGAGCGGCGGGTCGCGCTCCGCTTCGAGGCGGCGCCGCTGCCCGCCGTCGCCGAGGAGGAGGAAGAGGCGTGAAGCGCGAACAGATCCTGCTGCTGCTGACCGTCCTGTTCCTGGCCCTGCTCGGCTGGGGGTTGGTCGGCGACACCGAGGCGCCGCGCAAGGTCCGGCCGCGCTCGCGCGCCCTCGAGCTGCCGGAAGCGGGGCCGCTCGACCCGGTCGTCTCGCTCGGCGCCGGTGACCGGATCCGCGATCCGTTCCGCGAACCCCGCGAGGTCGAGCCGCTGCCGCCGCTCGAGCTGCCGCCGCCGCCGCTCGGTCCGCTGGCCGCCTTGCTGCCGCCGCCGGTTCCGGACGCCGGGCCGGCCTGGTGGAGCCGCCACCTGCTGGTCCAGCCGCCGCTGCCGCCCGGCGGCATCGACGAGCTGATCGACAGTGGCGAGGAGGAGGGGGCCGACGAGGCCGGTCTCGACCCGGCGGAGCCGGAGTCCTTCGCCGCCGCCGGCGAGGGGTACGAGGCCCAGTACGACCAGCTCCGGCTCGACGCCCGGACGGTCCTCTGGGGGCGGATCCTGAACGAAAACCGTTACGACCTCGTCCCCGGCCGCGACACCGTCCTCTTCCAGGAGGTCGATCCCCGCACCGGTGAGGAGCGCTTCGGCGTCCAGGAGTACGGCCCCGACCGCTACCAGGCCTTCGCCTTCGCCGACACCCTGCGCAATCGAATCGAACTCCGGACCCGGGCCCTCAGCCCCTCGGCCGGAGCGATCAAGGAGCGGCTCGAGTTCGTCCGCTGGCTGCTCGACCAGGGCCTGCGCGAGCCGCTGGCCTTCGTCCGGGCCGAGGAGGTCGCCCGCGCCGGGGTGGCGCTGGCCCCGAACGACGTCGCCACCTGGATGGCCCTGGGCGAGGTCTGGGAGCGCACCTTCCGCTTCGACGAGGCCTTCGCCCTCTACACCCGGCTGAGCGGGATCGAGGCCGCCGGACCGCTGCCCGACCTCGGCCTCGAGGTGCCGGTCGGCGCCTTCCGGCGGCGGGCGGCGCCGCTGGTGCGGCTCGGCCGGATCCTCGAGCGCCTCGGCCTGCGCGAGGAGGCGGTCGAGCGCTACCGGCAGGCGGTCGATCTGGCCGACGGCGATCCCTCGGCGCCGCTGGCGCTGGGCGAGGCCCTGATCGCCCTCGGCCGGCCCGAGGAGGCGGCGCCGATCCTCGAGCGGTCGCTCTCTTTCCACGCCAGTCGCAGCTCGGCGGCGGCTCTCCGCCACGGCGCCGCCCTCGGCCTGGCCCGGCTCCGCAGCGGCGACTTCGCCGGCGCCCTGGCCGACTACCGCGACGTCCAGAGCGCCGGCGGCGGCGCCGCCGGCGCCGCCCTCGGGCGCTGCGGCGAGGTCGCGGCCCTCTATCTGCAGGGGGACTTCGAGCGCGCCTACGCCGCCGCCGTGGAGGGGGTGCAGACCTTCGCCGGCGACTGGCGCCTGCTCTACCTGCGCGGGATCTGCGGCGGCGCCGTCGCGGCGCCGGCGGCCGAGGTGATCCGCGACCTGCGGGCGGCGGCGGCGGCGGCGCCGGTCCTCGAGTCGGCTCCGGCCCTGGCCGCCGAGGCCTTCTGGCTCGACCGGCTCGGCCACGCCGACGAGGCCCGGCTGCGGCTGGCCGAGGCCCTCGAGCAGGATCCGGAGCTGCCCTACGCCCGCTACTTGCGCGGCCGCTGGGCCCGCCAGGCCGGCGAGTTCGAGACCGCCCGCGCCGACTTCCGGGCCCTGGTCGGGCTCAGCTCCCACTGCGCCGCCGCCCTCGGCGAACTGGGCTGGCTGCTCCACGAGGAGGGCCGCCACGCGGTGGCCGAGGTCGCCCTCCGGCGGGCCCAGACCGAGGCACCGGAGTGGGCCGGAATCGCCCTCCGGCGGGCGATCAACCTGCTCGCCTTCGGCCGGCCGGAGGAGGCCCGCGAGGCCCTGGCCGCGGCCGAGGGCGGCGCGCCGGCGGCGGCGGTCCGGAACGTCGCCGCCTGGGCGGCCTATCTGGAGGGCGACGTCGCCGGGGCGGTGGCCGAGTACGCCCTCCTGCTCGACGCCCTGGCCGACCGGGAGGACGACCCGCAGGCGGTCCACGCCCGCACCTGGCAGGCGCGGATCGCCGAGCACGCCCGCCTGGTCCGCTGGACCGACGAGTTCGAGGGCGAGAAGCCGCGGCCGCAGTGGGACGTACGCAGCCAGGCCCGGGCCGGGGTCGAACCGCGGTTGGAAGGCGGGCGGCTGGTCATCCGCGGCACCCACCGCGCCACCGGCGAGAGCATGACCCGCGCCCTGCGCACGGTCCGGGCGCTCGACTTCCGCTCGCTCGACGCCGTCTTCGTCGTCGGGCCCGAGCAGCGGGGCGAAGGCGGCTTGATGCTCTCGCTCGAGAACAGCCGCGGCCGCGCCACCTGGCAGTTCCGGGTCTACCGCGGACCCGAGGGCCGCCTGCGCTGGCTGACCCGGAGCGGCACCGCCGAGCCGCTGCGCGGGGAGGCCGCCGTCGGCGCAGCCGCCGGCCAGCCGATCGAGGTCTCCTTCGTCCTCGACCGCGAGCAGACCCCGCCGGTGCTGACCGTCACCGCTGCCGGTGAGACCCTCTTCTCGGACGGGGTGACCGCGCTGCGTTCCCCTTCCGGCCAGCTCGCGATCAGCCTCTACGCCCGCACCCTCAACGCGCTGCCGGTCGACACCGCCCTCGAACGGGTCGAGCTGGTCTACGCCCTGCCCCGATGAGCGCCTCATCCGCCCGCGGCTTCACCCTGCTCGAGCTGATGATCGTGATGGTCATCCTCGGCATTCTGATGGCCTACCTCGCCTTCACCGGCGGCAACGTCTTCGGCCAGGCCAAGGTCAAGGAGTGCAAGCAGCGGCTGCAGGTCCTGGCCGGCGCGATCGAGGCCTTCCGCGCCGCCGAGGGCCAGTACCCCGACGACCGGCTGCCGAGCGGGGCGGCGATGAACGAGATCAACGCCGGCTCCGAGGCCTTGTTCCTGGCCCTCTTCCATCCCGAGTACGCCGGCTCGCGCCCGGACCAGGAGTGGCTGGTCGACACCGACGGCGACGAGACCCGCAAGCAGCTCACGATGCTGCCGACCCGGCAGCTGTTCGAACTCGGCGACCCCTGGGGCAATCCGGTCGCCTACTTCGACTCCCTCCACTACGGCGCGGAGGTCACCTACCTGGCCGGCCCGGAGGGGGAGCTGGCGGAGCAGCGGGTCGTCGCCGTCCGCCACCCGACCACCGGCGGCTGGGAGGCGGCCGGGGGCTTCCAGCTGATCAGCGCCGGCCCCGACGGCCTCTTCGGCAGCGAGGACGACGTGACCAGTTTCGGGCGCTGATGCGCGGCTTCACCCTGCTCGAGCTGCTGCTGGTCCTGTTCGTGCTGGGTGTGATCCTCGGCAGCGCGATGGTCCTGGCCGGACGCTTCGACCCCGGCCCGACCGGCCTGCGCGCCGCCGCCGCGGCCTTCTTCGCCTCCAGCCGCGACCGCGCCCGAGCCAGCGGCCATCCAGTCGTGGTCGAGATTGAGCCGGAGGAGGGAGGCTACGGCCGGCTCCGCCGGCTGGTCCACCGGACGGTGCTGGAGGCCTCCTTCGAGCCCGGCCCGGCCGGCGCCCGCGGCCTCGAGCCGG
>RFGR01000051.1 GCA_003696625.1 Planctomycetota bacterium | reverse complement strand
GCGCCGCTGGCTGGCGGCCCAGGCCCGGCTGCCGCGGCCCCGGCCGATCCGGCGGCCGGCGCTGGCGGCCGCCCTCCTCGCCGCCGTCCTGGCCCTCGGTCGCGGCCTCCGGCGGATCGGGGATTCCTGATCCCGGAGTCCGTGTCCGACCGCTCGGGGCCCGCTATTCTCCGGCGATGGCCGAAGTCCATTTCTGCAACCTCTGCGACCGCTCCGTGCCCCTGGCGGAAGTCCAGGACGGCTCCTGCGCCCGCTCCGGGGAACGGCTGCTCTGCCCGGACTGTCTGGAACTCTTGGGCCGCGCCGGCCTCGGCCGCGCCGGCGGCGGCCTGGCCTGGGCCGCCCTGGTCGCCGCGCTGCTCGGCTGGGCGGCGGCGGCGCTCCTGTGGTGGCAGCTCCAGGTCAGCGGCGACGAGCTGGAGGGGAGCTTGAACTTGGCCCGCGGCGAGCTCGACCGGGCGGTGGCCGAGGCCGGCGAGCGGGCCGCGGCCGGAGACGCCGCGCTGGCCGAAGATCTGTCCCTGGTCCGGGAGGAGGTCCTGACCTTGCGCCGGGCGCAGGAGGACCTGGCGGCAACGGTCGAGGGCGGCTTCGCCCGGCTCCAGTCCGGCCTCGAGGCCTTGGCGCCCCTGGCTGCGGCCCAAGACGAGCTGGCCCAGCGCTTCGGTCGGGTCGAGGCCACCTTGTCCGTGGTCGAGGACCGTCAGCGCTCCAACCGCGCCAACCTGGACGGCCTGCGCGACCGGATCCAGGCCCTCGAGGCCGCCACCGCCGCCCTCGCCGCGGCCGCGCCCCCGGCCGAGGAGGAGACCTTCTCCGGCGAGGTCTCCGCCCTGCTCCGCAAGCTCCAGGACGAGGATCCCGAGGTCCGCTACGGCGCTCTGGAAAAGTTGTCGTCGATCCCGGACGAGCGACTGCTGCCTCATCTCTATCCGCTGTTGGCCGACCCCTACGAGTTCACCCGCTTCCTCGCCGCCCACACCTTCGGCGAATGGGACGCCCGGCCGGCCGTGCCGCACCTGATCGAGGCCCTGCTCGACGAGGTGGCCTTCGTCCGGGAGGCGGCCGTGCGTTCCCTGCGCAGGATCACCGGCCAGAACTTCGGCTACCAGCACGACGGGGAGGGGGAGCAGGCCCGGGCCGCCCGCGAGGCCGCCTATCGCCAGTGGAAGAGCTGGTGGGAGGCCAACGGCGCCGCCTTCCTGGCCGGCTGAAACCCTGGCCGCGGGCGGCGGGAGGGGCTAGGATCTGCCGCCCCGCCGCAGCTTCCGGCCCCGTCCTGCGGCCCAGGAACGGCCGGTCTCCCCGATCTGAACCCGCCTGGAGAGAGAACCATGACACGAGTCACCGTGGTCGGCGCCGGATTCGTCGGCATGACCTGCGCCCAGCGCCTCGCCGAGAAGGAACTGGCCGAGGAGATCGTCCTGATCGACGTCATCGAGGGTCGGCCGCAGGGCCTCGCCCTCGACCTGAACGAGGCCGCCGCCATCGAGGGCTACCAGGCCCGGGTGGTCGGCACCAACGATCCCGCCGACACCCACGGCTCGGACCTCGTGATCATGACCGCGGGCATGCCGCGCAAGCCGGGCATGGACCGGAGCGATCTGCTCGAGGTGAACGGCAAGATCGTCAACGCGGTCGCCGGCTACGTCGCCGAAGGCTCGCCCGAGGCGCGGGTGATCGTGGTCTCCAACCCGCTCGACACGATGGTCTACCTGATGGCGGCCCGGCTCGGCTTCGCGAAGAACCGGGTCGTCGGGATGGCCGGCGCGCTCGACTCGGCCCGGATGAGCTTCTTCATCAGCGAACAGCTCGGCGGCGGCGTCGCCGACGCCCGCTGCATGGTGCTCGGCGGCCACGGCGACTCGATGGTGCCGATGCCGGCCTTCTCGACCCTGAACGGGGTCTCGGTCACCGCGCTGCTGTCGGAAGAGAAGATCACCGCGATCAACGAGCGCACCAAGAAGGGCGGCGGCGAGATCGTCGCTCTGCTCAAGACCGGCTCCGCCTTCTACGCGCCGTCGGCCGGCGCCGTGGCGATGGCCAAGGCGATCCTGCGCGACGAGAAGCGGCTGATCCCTTGCGCCGCCTACCTGCAGGGCCAGTACGGGCTCGAGGACATCTTCATGGGCGTGCCCTGCGTGCTCGGCGCCAACGGGGTCGAGCGGGTCGTCGAGCTCGAGCTGTCCGAGGCCGACTCCGCGTCCCTCCAGCGCTCGGCGGCCGCGGTCCGCAAGGACCTCGAGACCCTGCGCGAGAAGGGCCTGCTCTGACCTCCGGCCCGCCGGGCCGATGCTCGAACGCCACCCCGCCCGGACCCGGATCCTCGCCACCCTCGGCCCGGCCAGCGGGTCCGAGCGCCGGATCGAGGAACTGGTCCGGGCCGGGGTGGACGCCTTCCGGCTCAACCTGAGCCACGGCGATCCGGCCGAGCGGAGCCGCTGGGTCCGGCGGATCCGGCGCGTCCGCCGTCGGCTGGAGCGGCCGGTGGCGATCCTCGCCGATCTGCGCGGCCCGCGGATCCGGCTCGGCCGGCTGCCGGAACCGCGGCGGCTCCGGCGGGGGGAACGGGTCGAGCTGCGGCCGGGCCGAGCCGCGGCCGGCGGCGCGCTGCCGGTGGACTACCGCGGCCTGCTTCGGGATCTGTGCCCGGGCCAGCGGGTGCTGCTGCGCGACGGGCGGGTCGAACTGAAGGTGCTGGAGCGGGGCGACCGCGCCCTCCGCTGTCGGGTCGTCCGCGGCGACACGATCGACTCCCACCAGGGCGTCAATCTGCCGGACAGCGAGATCCGAGCCCCGGTCCTGTCGGCCCGGGACCGGCGGGACCTGGCCTGGGCGGCCGCGGCCGGGGTGGACTGGCTGGCGCTCAGCTTCGTCCGCCGCGCCGCCGACCTCGACCTGCTGCGTCGGGCTGCGGCTCGGGCCGGCCTCGAGGCGCCGGTGATGGCCAAGATCGAGACTCCGGAAGCGCTGCGCCACCCGGAGGCGATCGTCGCCGCCGCCGACGCGGTCATGGTGGCGCGGGGAGACCTGGCGGTCGAACTCGGGCACGAGGCGGTGCCGCTGGTCCAGAAGGATCTGATCCGGATCTGCCGGGACCACGCCGTGCCGGTGGTCATCGCCACCCAGATGCTCGAGAGCATGGTCGATTCCCTGCAGCCGACCCGGGCCGAGGTCTCCGACGTCGCCAACGCGGTGCTCGACGGCGCCGACGCGGTCATGCTCAGCGGCGAGACCGCGGTCGGGGTCGACCCGGTGCGGGCGGCGCGGACCATGGACCGGATCGTTCGGCGGACGGAGGCCCGGCTGTTCCGAGGCCGCCGGGAGCCGCCGCCGCGGCCCGGCCGGGCGGCCCTGTCCTCCAGTCCGATCGAGGCGGCGACGGTCCACGCTGCCATCGCCGCCGCCCGCGAGGCCGGGGCGCGGGCGATCCTCGCCTTTACCGAGACCGGGCGCACCGCTAGACTGGCCAGTTCCTTCCGCAGCGGCCGGCCCCTGGTCGGCCTCACCGCGGACGAACGCTCCTTCCACCGGATGGCCCTCTACTGGGGGGTCCGTCCGGCCCTGATCCGCCGCTTCCGAACCGTCCGGCAGATGCACCGGCACGCGGCGGAAGCCCTCGCGCGCGCCTCCTGGCTCCGTCCGGGCGACCTGGTGGCCGCGCTCACCGGCGCCTTCAGCCGCACCGGCGCCACGAACACCCTCCGCCTGCTGCGCCTCGACGAACTCGCCGGGGCCGGCGGCGGCCAGCGCAGAGAACCGTGAAAGGCCGCAAGAAGAAGATCCGCAACTCGAACCGCAAGGTCCGCCTGAGCGGCTTCCGCACCCGCTCCAAGACGGCGGCCGGCCGCCGCATCATCCGCAACAAGCGGCGGAAGCACGGCAAGTTCGTGGTCGGCTGAGCGGCGCGGAAGCACCCGGCCTCGGCCGCGAGGGCGGAGGCCCCGAGCGAATCAGCCGCGGCTGCGGTTCCGGGCCGCACGCAAGAGCCGGGCCCGGAGCTGGTGGAACTCCTCTTCGTCGAGCAGAACCTCCAGCTTCCGGCGACCCCGCCCGACGAGGTCGCTCCGGTCGCCGCGCCGCCGCAGGTGTTGGCGGAGACCGCGGCCGGCGCCGCCGCTCAGGCTCTCGCCGGTGCCGGGTTCGCCGCCGCCGAACGAATGGGTGTGGCCGGCCCGAGCCAGGCGGTGTTTGACCGACTCCGGCAGCAGGTCGGCCAGCTCGGCCGGCACCTCGCCCGGTGCCAGGGAGCCGAGGCGGGCCAAGAGAAGGCGGAGCAGGTAACGGCCGCGTTCGAGCCGCGAGACCTCGAGCCGGCTGAGTTCGTCCTCGTCGGCGTCCTCGTCGCCGACCGAGGCACTGAGAATCGGCGCGCCGGTCCGGATCGGCGTGGCGGAGGGAAGCAGGAAGAGGTCGCCGCCGGCGCGGAAGGAGTGGAGGAACGGCGCCGGTACGGGCTCGGCCGCCGTTCCGGTCGGCTCGGCCGGCGGCGGCTCGGCGGAAACCGGGTCGGCCTCGACCTCCTCGGCCGCCGGGGCGGCGCGGGCGACGTCCGCGAGCGGATCGCCGGAGGTCAGTGGCGCGACGGTGCCGAGCACCGGCGAGGCGTCGGCCGGTCGCAGGGTCGAAGTCGGGGCCGCGCCCGCCTCGCGGCCCGGCACCGCGTTCGCCTCCCGGGCGGGTCGGTCCGGGCACATCCAGTCGAGGACGAAGAAAGAGGAGCCGGTGACGGCTGCGATCCAGAGGAGGACGAAACCGGGTCGGACGGGGGCGGAGGCGAACTCCATGGGGATGCTTCCTGAGGGGGATGACGGCCGGCGGACCGGAGGGGTTCCCAGGAATCTCCAGTATGCCACCCTTTCCGCGGCCTGGGGAGGAATCTATCCTGGGGGATCCGGCCGCGGCCGGCAGAACCGATGAAGATCCACGAATACCAAGCCAAGGAGATCCTCGAGGGGTACGGCGTTCGGACCCAGCGGGGCATCGTCGCCGAGACGGCCGAGGAGGCCGCCGCGGCCTGGGACCGGCTCGGCGTCGAGCTGGCGGTGATCAAGGCCCAGATCCACGCCGGCGGCCGCGGCAAGGGCGGCGGCGTCAAGCTGGTCCGGAGCCGGAAGGAGGCCCGGGAAACCGCCGCGGCCATGCTCGGCATGATGCTGAAGACCCATCAGACCGGGCCCGAGGGCCAGAAGGTCCGAAAGGTCTTCGTCGCCGAGGGGTTGGATCTGGCCCGCGAGTACTACGTCGGCATCGCCCTCGACCGGCAGCGCGGCTGCCCGGTGCTCATGGCCAGCTCCGAGGGTGGGGTGGAGATCGAGACCATCGCCCGGGAGCGGCCGGAAGCGCTGCTCAAGCTGCCGATCGACCCGCTCCGCGGCCTCGAGGCCTTCCAGGCCCGGCGGGCCGCCTTCTTCCTCGGCCTGCGCGGCGACGAGGTGAAGAAGGGGGTCGCCTTCCTGACCGGCCTGGCCCGAGCCTACCTCGAGCTCGACTGCGAGCTGGCCGAGATCAATCCCCTCGTCCTCACCGACCAGGGCGAACTGGTGGCGCTCGACGCCAAGATGAACTTCGACTCGAACGCGCTCTTCCGTCACCCTGAGATCGCGGCCATGCGGGACGAGCACGAAGAGGATCCGAAGGAGGTCGAGGCCTCCCGCTTCGGCCTGAACTACATCGCCCTCGACGGCTCGATCGGTTGCATGGTCAACGGCGCCGGCCTGGCCATGGCGACCATGGACACGATCAAGCTGCACGGCGGCGAGCCGGCCAACTTCCTCGACGTCGGCGGCGGCGCCAGCGAGGAGGCGATCACCGAGGCCTTCCGGATCATCCTCTCCGATCGGAACGTCAAGGGGATCCTGGTCAACATCTTCGGCGGCATCATGAAGTGCGACGTCATCGCCCGCGGCGTCGTCAACGCCGCCCGTACGGTCGAGATCGACCTGCCGCTGGTCGTGCGGCTGGAGGGAACCAACGTCGAGGAGGGGCGCCGCCTGCTGGCGGAGAGCGGCCTCGCCATCACCCCGGCGTCCTCCCTCGACGAGGGCGCCCGACTGGTCTGTGAGGCGGTCGCCGCCGCCGTCTGAAGCGCGAGGAGAATCGAGAGATGGCCATCTTCATCCACGAGGACACCAAGGTCCTGGTCCAGGGCTTCACCGGCCGCAACGGCACCTTCCACAGCGAGCAGGCCCTGGCCTACGGCACTCGGATCGTCGGCGGCGTCACTCCCGGCAAGGGCGGCACCACCCACCTCGGCCTGCCGGTCTTCGACACCGTCGCCGAGGCGGTCGAGGCGACCGGGGCCGAGGCCTCGGTGATCTACGTGCCGGCCCCCTTCGCCGCCGACGGCATCCTCGAAGCGGCCGACGCCGGTCTGCGCACGGTCGTCTGCATCACCGAGGGCATCCCGGTCCTGGACATGGCCCGGGTCCATCAAGCCCTGCGCGGCACCGGGACCCGGGTGGTCGGGCCGAACTGTCCGGGGGTGATCACCCCGGGCGCCGACGGCAAGGGCTGCAAGATCGGCATCATGCCGGCCTACATCCATCGGAAGGGCAGCGTCGGCATCGTCAGCCGCTCGGGCACGCTCACCTACGAGGCGGTCTGGCAGGTCACGAACGAGGGCCTCGGCCAGTCCACCTGCGTCGGGATCGGCGGCGACCCGTTGCCGGGCACGAACTTCCTCGACGTCCTGCGCGCCTTCGAGGAGGATCCGGAGACCGACTCGATCGTGATGATCGGCGAGATCGGCGGCTCGGCCGAGGAGCAGGCGGCGGCTTTCATCAAGGAACACGTCCGCAAGCCGGTGGTCGGCTTCATCGCCGGCCGCACCGCCCCGCCCGGCAAGCGCATGGGGCACGCCGGCGCGATCATCTCCGGCGGCAGCGGCACGGCCGACGCCAAGATCGCCGCGCTCGAGGAAGCCGGGGTCCGCATCGCCCCCAACCCCTCCGCCCTCGGCCGGACCCTGGTCGAGCTGCGGGCCGAACGCGGCCTCTGACCGGCCATCCGCTCAGCTACCGGCACCCGCGGAGCGGGGAGTGGGCGCACGACGTCCGCGATCCGCTGGCGGAGGCCCGGGAGGTGTTCGTGCGGCCGGCCGCCGAGGCCCGTCCGGCCGCCGGCCGGGAGCGGCTGCGCATCCTGGAGGTCGGCTTCGGCCGCGGCTTGAACACCGCCTGCGCCCTGGCCGAGCTCGCCCGCGCCGGCTTCGCCGGCGAGGTCCAGGCCCTCGGCCTCGAGCCGAACCCCGGCCTGCTCGTCCCTTGGCCGGAACGGCCGGCGGAGCTGCCGGCGCCCTGGTGGGGGCGGCCGCCCGGGCCCTGGCGGCTGCCCGACCGGCCCTGGAGCGGCGAGGTGCGGCCGGCGGCGGCCCCGGAGGGGCTGCCGCCGGGCTTCGGCGCCGACTGGATCTTCCTCGATCTCTTCTCCCCCGGCGCCCACCCCGAGGACTGGCGGCCGGGCCTCGCGCCGGCCCTGGCCCGGGCGGCCGCTCCGGGGGCGGTGTTGACCACCTACACCTGCGCCCGCGTCGTCCGCGACCGGCTGGCCGAAGCCGGCTGGCGGGTCGAACGTCGCCGGCGAGCCGGGCGGAAGGACCACCTGCGGGCGGTCCTCGCCGGGCCGCCTCCGCTTCCACCGCCGTCCCCGGCCGCCGCCACGGCATAATGCCGTCCTGGATCCGCCATGTCGCCCCGTTCCCCGCTCCTGATCGCTCTGCTCGTCGCGCTCCTCCTGCCTGCCTGCGTCACCGGCGGGTTCGGCGGGCCGGAGATCCTGATCATCGCCGCCGTCCTGCTGCTGCTGTTCGGAGGCCGCAAGCTGCCCGAGCTCATGCGCGGCATGGGTTCGGGAATCAGCGAGTTCAAGAAAGGGCTGCGCGAAGGCGAGAAGGACGACGAGGAGGAGGCGGCGAAGAAGAAGGAGATTCCCGCCGGCGGCGACGAGTGAGGCCGCCGGACGCCGG
Source organism: Planctomycetota bacterium (assembly GCA_003696625.1). GTDB lineage: Bacteria > Planctomycetota > UBA1135 > UBA1135 > UBA1135 > J029. Next base: position 47,097 of record RFGR01000051.1, on the reverse strand, counting down.
CGTCCGGCGCTGGTGCGGCGCCCTGATCGCCGGCGGCGCCTCCCGCCGGATGGGCCGGAACAAGCTGCTCCTGCCCTGGCGCGGACGGCGGGTGGTGGACGCGCCGGCGGCGGCCCTGGCGGCGACCTGCGACCGCTTGCTCTGCGCCGGCCCGGATCTCGGGCTGCCCGGCTTCCAGGTCATCGCCGACCTGATGCCCGGGGCCGGGCCGCTGGCCGGCCTGGCGGCGGCGCTGGCCGCGGCCGGCGAGGGCCCGGTCGTCGTCCTGGCCGGGGACCTGCCCGGCATGGACGAGGCCTTCATCCGCTGGCTCCAGCGGGCCGCCCTGGTCGATCCGGACCGTCCCTGCGTCCCGCGCGGTCCGCGCGGCCTGGAGCCGCTGGCTGCGGTCTGGCCGGCGGCCCTGGCCGAGGAGTTGGCCGCTCGGCTGCGCTCCGGCCAGCGGGCTCTGCAGCGGATCCTGGCCGAGATCCCGCACCGGGCCTGGCCGCTGCCGGACGAGGCTAAGATGCGCGCGGCGCTGCGCAACCTGAACGAACCGGCGGACTGGCGCGGTCTGACCGGCTCGCCCCTTCCCGGCCCGGACGACCCCGACCTTGCCCGAGACCCCCAGCCCGACCCTGGAGTCCATCCTGAGCAGGATCCGGCCTGAGCTGGCCCGGGTGGATCGATGGCTCGACCGCCAGTTCGAGCCGGACCACCCGGCCCTCGCCCCGCTGCTGGCCCACGCCGCCCGCTTCCGCGGCAAGCGGATCCGCGCCGCCCAGGTTCTTCTGGTCGGCAGCGCCTGCGGCGGCCTGACCGAGGCCCACATCGCCGTGGCCGGGATCATCGAGATGATCCACGCCGCCACCCTGGTCCACGACGACCTCCTGGACGAGGCCGAGCAGCGTCGCGGCCTGGCCTGCGTCCACCTGGAGTGGGGGAGCCACACCGCCGTCCTGCTCGGGGATTGGATCTACGCCCGGGCCTTCCAGCGCAGCACCGAGCTGGACGACCCGACCTGCTCCCGGGTCCTGGCCCGGGCCACCGGGCGGGTCTGCCGCGGCGAGATCCACCAGAACCTCACCCGCGGCGACTTCGAGCTGACCGAGGAGGACTACCTGGCCCAGATCGACGGCAAGACCGCCGCCCTCTACCAGGCCGGCGGCTTCCTCGCGGCCCACTACGCCGGCGCCGGCGGCGACCTCGCGGCCGCCGCCGGCCGGCACGGTCTCCTCGCCGGCCGGGCCTTTCAGATCATCGACGACGTCCTCGATCTCGAGGGCGACGAGGAGCGGACCGGGAAGTCGCTCGGCACGGATTGGGCGCGGGGGAAGATGACCCTGCCCTTGATCCGGCTGCGGGACCGTCTTACGGGTCCGGAACGGCGGCGCCTCGGGCAGGCCTTCGGTTCCGGTGCCGACCGTTCCGTCCTGTTCCGCGGCGAGTTCGCCGATCCTCTCCGGGAAGAGATCGAAGCCACCAAGAGCGAAGCCATGCGTCTCCTTGACGAAGCCGCCGGCGCCCTGGCGCCGCTGCCCGCCCACCCAGCTCGGGAGGCCCTCCTCGAGCTGACCCGCTTCCTCGGCACCCGCCGGCGGTGAGCGCCTCGCCGCCCTCCGCCGGCGCCCGCTCGGGTTTCCGCTGGGGCTTCCGGTCCGGCGCCGTCGTCGTCCTGGCCCTGGCCCTGTGGCTGGAGCTGGTCCTCGCCCTGGCCGAGGCGGCCCGCGGCGACGGCGGCCTCGCCGCCCGGATCGGCTTCTTTCTTGCCCTGCTGCCGGTGGCGGCCTGGGTGATCTACGGCTGGCGCTCCTGCTTCGGCTTCTTCCGCTCGGTCAAGGTCGGGGTGGTCAACCTGATCTTCATCGGCCTGGCCTCGATCGCCGGGGTCCTGTTCTACCAGGAGGACCCCAACTTCCCGATCGCGCCGCAGACCGAGGCCGGCGACCTGGTCGAGGTGACGCCGCAGCGCTACCAGCACTACCAGAAGTTCCGCCAGGCCCACGCCTATTTCACCTACAAGCTGCTGCACGGCACCTCCGGCTGGCTCTTCCACCGGCTGCCGGGGGTGGACGGCGACTGCCTGCTCGCGGCCCGGGCCGAGGACAACCGGCGCAAGTTGGCCACCCTCGAGCAGAACCTGACCGAGCAGGGAGTCCGGGAACGGTTCGGGGAGGAGTTCACGGTCGCTCTCGAGGCGCAGAGCGAGACCGGGCTTCGGGTCCAGGCCGAGAAGGCCGAGATCGCCGCTTTCGAACGGGCCTGGGACGACTGCTGGTGGACCCTCTTCCACTACGCCGACGAACTCGACTTCCTCCGCGTCTACAAGTCGGACTGGTTCGCGGCGCTGTGGGGCATCCTCCTCCTCGGTGTGGTCTCGAACACCTTCCGCGGCGGCTGGCGGCGGCTGTTGCGGCCGCGCAAGTGGGGGTTCCTGATGACCCACACCGGGGTGGTGGTCGTCGTCCTCGGCGGCTTCTGGAGCCACCTCGAGGTCCGCGGCCTCCTCGAGCTGAACATCGGTCGGTCCAGCGACCGCTTCGTCCGCTATTCGGGCGAGGTGACGCCCTTCACGCCGAAGAACCTGTTCGGGCAGGACGTTGGCCCGCCGTTCAAGGTCCGGCTCGACGCCTTCCGAGCCGACTACCACGATGTCCTGCACGTGGTCTACGCCCGGCGCGACGAGGCCGGCCGGCTCGACCTCGAGTTCCCGGATCTACAGCCCCCCAAGTTCCGGGTCTACGCCGGCCAGAAGCTGTACTTCGACTACGGTCCCGGCGATCCATCCTTCCTCGGCGAGTCGCGCGATCCGGACGAGGTCCCGCATCTCCGCCTAGAGGTGCTCGAGTACCTGCCGCAGGCCCTGATCCGGCCGGTGATCGAGGCGGCCGGGCCGGACGAGGCCGGCGCCCGGCCGCAGCTCCGCCTGCGGATCCGCAACCCGGAAGGGGGGACGGACCTCGACGAGATCCTGTCCGGCCCCGAGGCCGGCCCGCTCGCCCACGCCGGCACCGGCAGCCGCATCCTGCTCCGCCAGGTGGACTCGGTCGCGGCCGCCCGCGAACTCCTGGCCCGAGCGGTCGATCCGGTCTACGGCACCGTGGTCCAGCGGGACGCCGGCGGCCGCGGTGTGCTCGCCCGCGAGGAGGTCACGCCCGGCTCCGAGTTCCGGCTCGAGGCGGCCGGTCGCACCTACCGGGTCGAGGTGCTCGAGGCGCTGCCGCTGCCCCGCCTCCGCCAGGACGACGACGGTCGCTGGGTCCACGTGCCGGCCGAGGTCCCGGTCGAGTACCAGGAGCCGCTCAATCCCGCGGTCCTGCTCCGGATCACCGCCCCGGACGGCGAGAGCGAGGAGCGCTGGGTCTTCCAGAGCGACTTCCACGCCTTCGGCGTCCGCTTCACCGACCTCGACCTCGATTTCGAGTGGGACGCCTGGCGGGCGCCGGCCGCCCGCCGCCTGCTCCTCCTGCTCGTGCCGGAGGAAGCCGGGCCGGCCCTCTACGGCGGCAGCCCCGGCGATCCCGGCTCGCTGCGCCGCCTCGGCCCCGGCGACGAACTGCCGCTCGCGGCCGGTCACGCCCTGGTCGTGGCCGAGTACCGGCCCCGCGGCCGCCTGCGGACCGAGATCGAACCGGTCGCCGGCGCCGACTTCTTCCACCCCGCGCCGGGCGCGATCCGGGTTCGGATCACCACCCCGGCCGGCAGCCGCGAGGCGGTCATGAGCACCGCCCTGGACGGCGAGTGGGTCGAGTACCCGGGGCCGGGCGGAGCGCCGCGCCTGGTCCGCCTGGTCTTCGCCGAGGATACGAACGACATGCCCCTCGAATGGCAGTCGCGACTGTCTTTCTTCCCCGGCGAGTACGGCGCCGACGGCCGCATCCACTACCCGTCGGAGCCGGAGCGGACCGGGCACATCCGGGTCAACGACTACGAGTACTACCGGGGCTACCGCTTCTTCCAGACCAACTGGAAGAAGGAGGATCCGACCTACTCCGGGATCGGGGTCGTCTACGACCCCGGGATCGAGACGGTGCTGCTCGGCCTCTACTTGGTCGCCGTCGGCACCTTCATCGTGTTCATCGTCAATCCACTGGTCACGAAGCGCCACCGCGGGATCTAGATGGAAACCTTCAGCTACCGCTCCCTGCTCTACCTGACCTCCTACCTCGCCTGGAGCGGGGCGGTCCTCGGTCTGTGCACCGCCCTCGGTTGGTTCCTGGCCCCGCTGTTCGGTCGCCGCCGGGCGGCGCTGGCCGGCGCCGGCGAGGTCGAGGTGGCCGCCGCCCCGACCGGGCCGCCGGCGGTGCTTCGCTTCGCCTCCTGGCTGCTGCCGGTGCTGTGCGCGGCCAGTTTCGCGGTCAACCTGGGCGCCCAGTTCGCCCGCTACGTCGAGGTCCAGCACTGGCCGGCCCAGACGATGTACGAGGTCATTCCGCTCGGAACCACCTCCGGCTTCCTGTCGGTCCTGATCCTCTATTTCGTCCTCGGTCTGCACCGGCGGCGCGGGGTCGCGCGCGGTTTCGGCGACCTCTTCGTCGGCCTCCTCTTCCTCGGCGCGGCCCTCACCCTGAACTACGTGCTCGGCCTCGACCCGACCGGCCGGGCGCTGCCGCCGGCGCTCCAGTCGTACTGGTTCAGCACCCACATCTCGGCGTACATGTTCGGGTACTTCACCCTGTTCATCGCCACCCTGGGGGCCTGGCTGCACTTCTGTTTCCGTTTCTGGCGGGGCATCCTCGAGCCGGCCGAGCATCCTCTCGGCCGCGGCACCCTGGCGATGACGGCGCTGGCGGCGCTGATCGTGGTGCCGTTCGGCACCCAGGGCTTGTTGATGGGGCCGGGCGTCCTCGCCCTGACCGGCCTGATCGCGGCGGTCAGCCGACGGCTGCCGGGAGGCATGAGCTGGTTCGACGGCTGGGAGGCCGGCTCCGACCGGTTCACCTTCCTGATCTTCGCGGTCGGCTTCCCGTTCCTGACCGCCGGCCTGATCCAGGGCGCGCTTTGGGCCCAGGAAGCCTGGGCGCTCTACTGGGGCTGGGACTCGAAAGAAGTGTCGGCCCTGATCTCCTGGGTCTTCTACGTCGTCTATCTCCACCTCCGCTACGTCGCCGGCTGGCGGGGCGAGAAGGGGATGTGGATCCTGCTCTTCGGCGGTCTCTCGATCTACATCACGTTCCAGCTCTTCGGCCACCTGCCGGCCTCGCAGAGCAGTCTCCACCGCTACACCGACATGGACTCGGTGCCGGCCGAGGGCATGATGGGCGGCGGCCGCTGACCGCCGCGGCGCTAGAGTGCAGGCATGGGCAAGCCCATCCCCACCGTCGAGTGGATTCACGTGTGTGACCACGCCTTCCGAGACGAGAGCGGCAAGCTGTGCCTGATCGGCTTGTTCGACGCCCTCCATTCCCGTCAGCTGCCCGGCCGGCTGCCGACGATGGCCGCCGCTCTCGGCATCACCGACGGCGAAGGCGAGTACCAGGTCGGCCTTCAGGTCGTCACCCCGTCCGGCAAGGTGATCGACATGGATCTGCCGCCGCTCCATCTGCCTGATCGGCGCGCCAAGCAGCGGGCGGTGGTCCGGCTCACCGGCATGCCGTTCGAGGAGTTCGGCCGCTACGTCTTCCGGCTCCGGATCGACGGCCAGCCGCAGGAATACCCCTGCCACACGATCGACCACTTCGAGATGCCGGCGGCGGAGGGGCAGGCGGCCGGCGGCGCCGGCTCCGCCTAGCCGGTCCGGAGGCCGAGCCGTTCCAGCTCGAAGCGGAGCTGCGGGTAGCCGCGGTAGTGGACGACGGCGTCGGCGGCGCCGCCCCGGCGGGCTTGGTGCAGGTAGCTGCGGACGTCGTCGACCGCCACCACCAGGTCGGCCGCGGCGCCCCGGCGGGCGGCGGCCACCGCCCGGGCGCGGCGCCAGAGGGAGTCGCCCTCGCCTTTCGGCCGCACCCCGGGCTGGAAGGAGGCGGCCGCTCCCTCGAGTAGGTCCTCAAGGCCGAGGAGTTCCCGGCAGCCGCGCAGCGCCCACGGGTCGGTGTTGCTGACCACGACGAGTTCCACCCCGGGGTGGGCGGCGAGGGCGCGAAGGAAGGCCACGGTGGAGCGCTTGGGGCTGAAGATCGAGCCCCAGAGGCGCTCGATCGCCGGTCGGTCGGGCGGCGCCAGGCCGAGGCGGGGCAGGAGCCCGGCGGCGAAGGCGTCCTCGTCCAGATCGCCGGCCTCGAAGGCGGGGCGCCGCTCGGCGATCCAGGCCGCGGCGGCGGCGGGCAGCTCCCGGCCGTAGACGACCCGGAAGTGGCGGGCGAAGGCGGCGCGCTCGAAGCGGCAGAGGACCATCCCGAGATCGCAGAGCAGGTCGACCGCCGCCGGCATCGGCGGGCGGGGCAGGACGGGCTCGGGGCCGCGCCGGAGCCGGACCTCGACCGTATCCGAACGCCGCTCGATCCGCAGCAGCCAGCCGGCGTCGTCCCCGGCGGCGCCGGCCAGCCAACGGCGGGCCGGCTCCTCGGCGAAGGAGTCGGTGGCCAGCAGGTGCTCGCGGCCGCGCACCCGGGCCGCGACCGCCCAGGCGAACCGCCGGCCCGGCGGCGGTCCGGCGGCCGCGACCTCCCGTTCGGCCGCGCCGTAGGCGCCGCTCGGGCGGCTCAGGGTGCCGTCCTCCTCGACCACAGCCCAGTGCGCCCGCGACAGTTCCGGAGTGAGATCGACGAAGCGGAACGGGAGCAGCCAGGGATCCTGGAGCTCCTCGACGCGGCGGTGGAGGTCGGCGGCCATCCTCGCTGGGGGCGGCCAGTCTAGAGTGGTGGCGCATGTGGCTCACTCCCGACCTGCTGCGCGAACTGCCCAAGTCCGACCTCCACCTGCACCTGGACGGCTCGCTGCGGCCCGCCACCCTGCTCGAACTGGCGGCCGAGCGGGGTGTCCGCCTGCCGGCCCGGAGCGAGCGCGGCCTGATGCGGACGGTCTTCAAGGAACGCTACGCCGACCTGCCCGAGTACCTGCGCGGCTTCGCCCTGACCTGCGCCGTGCTCCAGGACGGCGAGAGCCTGGAGCGGGCGGCCTACGAGCTGTGCCTGGACAACCAGGCCGAAGGGGTGCGCTACATCGAGGTTCGCTTCGCGCCCCAGCTGCACTCGCGGCCCGGTTTCGGGCTGGTCGAGGTACTCAAGGCGGTGGCGCGCGGCCTCGAGCGCGGCGAGCGCGAGTTCAACCGGCGGCGCGAGGTCCGCACCGGCGACGAGCCGTCGTTCCGCGCCGGCATCGTCGTCTGCGCCCTGCGCTTCTTCGCCGCCGGCTTCTCCCGGACCTACTCCGACCTGCTCGAGGCCCTGTCGGACCTGCCGCGCGAGCAGGTGTTCGGGATCGCCTCGGAGGCGCTCGTCCGCGCCAGCCTGCGCGCCCGGGACGAGCACGGGGTGCCGGTGGTCGGCGTCGACCTGGCCGGCCAGGAGCGCGGCTACCCGGCCGAGGACCACCGCCGCGCCTATCAACTCGCCCACCAGGCCTTCCTCGGCAAGACCGTCCACGCCGGCGAGGACTACGGGCCGGAATCGATCTTCCAGGCGATCACCGACTGCCACGCCGACCGGATCGGCCACGGCACCTGGCTGTTCTCGCGCGGCCGGATCCAGGACCGCTCGATCCGCGACCGGGCCGCCTACGTCGAGCGGCTGGTCCAGTACATCGCCGAGCGCCGGATCACGATCGAGGTCTGCCTGACCTCGAACCAGCAGACGATCCCCCGGCTCGGCGAGCTGCGCCGCCACCCCTTCCGGGAGATGGTCCGCAACCGGCTGTCGGCGACCATTTGCACCGACAACCGACTGGTCAGCCGGACCACCGTCAGCGCCGAGATCGCCAAGGCGGTGGCGGCCTTCCGGCTCGACCCGCACCAGCTCGCCGACCTGCTGGTCTACGGTTTCAAGCGCAGCTTTTTCCCCGGCCCGTACCTGGAGAAGCGCGCCTACGTCCGGCGGATCCTGGACTACCGGGACGCGGTCTACGCCCGCCACGGACTGTCGCCGGGGAAGGCGTCCCGCCGGCGGCGGTGATCTTCCGCCAAGAACGGCCGCCCGGCGTCGTCTTCCGGACATGAGAGGCAGGACCGGCGCTTCCGCCGACCCGGACGGCCGCCTGCTGGCCCGGTTCCAAGGCGGCGAAGCGGCGGCCTTCGCGGACCTGGTCGAGCGCTGGCAGGGACCCCTGCTCCGCTTCTCCGGGTCGCTGCTGCGGTCCGCGGTGGCGGCCGAGGACGTGGTCCAGGAGTGCTTCCTGCGTCTCATCCGGCGGCCCCCGGAGATCGGCAGCGACGGGGACCTCGGCCCCTGGTTGTTCCGAGTCTGCCGCAACCTCTGTCTCGACGCGATGAAGACGGACGCACGCGAGAATCGGCGGCGGGAGAGGCTGAGCCCTCCGGCGGCGGCTCCCGGCCCGGCGGACCGGGTCGAAGCCGGCGAGCTGGCGGACCTGGTCGACCGCGAACTCGGACGCCTGCCGCTGCGCGAGCGCGAGATCCTGCTCCTCAAGGTGGGCGAGGGCCTGAGTTACCGACAGATCGCCGAGGTCACCGGACTCGCCGCCGGCACCGTCGGCTGGTTGATCCATCAGGCGCTCGGACGGCTCTGCGACCGTCTGCGGGCGGCGGAGGCCCTGGAGGGCTGAACGATGACCCGATCCGAAGATCCGCACCGCCTGCCGCCGACCGGGCTCGAGGCCCGCCTGACCGCCCGCCTGCTCGGCGAGCTGACCCCGGACGAGGCGGCGGAGATCGACCGCGCGGTGGCGGCCGACCCGGCTCTGCAGAACCGTCGGGCCGAACTCGAGGCCGTGATCACGGCCCTCCGCGCCTCCACCTCGGGCGCTCCCCGGCTGGGCGCCGAGCGCCGGGCTGAACTCCGCCGGGCGGCGGCCGTCGGCGGCCGCCGGCGCGGCGGCCTCCTCCGGTTGCCGGCGGCCCTGAAGTGGGCGGCGGCGCTGGCCGCGGTGGCCGGCGCCTCCTGGTGGGCGGGCGACCGGGCCCTCCGTGGGCCGGCGGCCGCGTCCGGCGAAGAGGCTGCGGTCGCGGCGCCGGCGGCGCCGACGCCGGATCGGGATCGCTCCCCGGCGGCCGGCGCCCGGTTCCTGCGGCCCGGCGACTCGGTGCCGCCGCCGCCGCCGGCCGAGACCCGGCGCGGACGTCGGGAGGCGGTCGTCGCCGACCGGAAGAGCCACCGGCAGGCTGCCGCCCGACCGCGGTCCTTCGCCTCCGGCGGCGGCGCCGAGGCGGCGGCCGCGGCCCAGCCGGAAGCGCTCCGCCCGGCGGCGGCCGGAACGGCCGCCGACCGCCTCGGCCGGTTGAGCGTGGTCGACGGCTATGGCCGCCGCTGGACCGGCGAGGCGGTCTTCCGCCACTACCTCCGGCGGCTGCCGGACGAGCGGCCGCGCGACCTGTTCTTCCGCTTCTATGGCGACAACCCGGCCGTGGCCGCGGCCGAGGAACCGGTCAGCAGCTTCGCCGCCGACGTCGACACCGCCGGCTACGGCCTCTGTCGAGGCTACCTGCTCGACGGCTTCCTGCCGCCGAAGGAGGCGGTGCGGACCGAAGAGTTCGTCAACTCCTTCCGTCACGGCCTGGCGCCCCCGAGCGAGGGGGATTTCGCGCTGGACCTGGCCCTGACCCCGTCGCCCTTCAGCGGCGGCGATCGGACGATGCTCCGGGTCGGCCTCAAGGCGCGCGAGGTTTCGCCGCCGGCCCGCAGGCCGCTCAACCTGGTGTTCGTGATCGACCGCAGGGGCCCGATGGCCGACGGCGGCCGGATCGAGCTGGTCCGCCGCGCTCTCGAACGGCTCGTCGACCAGCTCCGCGACGACGACACCGTCGGCGTGGTCGCCTTCGAGGAGCGCGCCCCTCTCGTCCTCGAGCCGACCCCCGGCTCCGAGCGCCGGCGGATCCGCGAGGCGCTCCGGAGCCTGGAGACCGGCGGCTCGACCCTCGCCGAAGCCGGCCTGCTGCTCGGCTACGAGCTGGCCGAGCGCGCCTATCGGGCGGGCGCGGTGAACCGGGTCGTCCTCTGCTCGGACGGGGTCGCCAACACCGGCGGGACCGACCAGAGCCGGATCCTGGCCCGGATCCGTACCGGTGCCGCGCGGGACATCGACCTGACCGCCATCGCCGTCGGCGTCGGCGACCACAACGACGTCTTCCTCGAGCGCCTGGCCGACGAAGGGGACGGTTCCTGCCACTACGTCGACGACTTCGCCGAGGCCGAGCGCGTCCTGGTCGAGGGCTTCACCGGAGTCCTGCCGACGATCGCCCGCGAGGTGAAGGTGCAGGTCGAGTTCAACCCGGAAGCGGTCCGCACCTGGCGCCAGCTCGGCTACGAGAACCGCGCCCCGGCCGGGACCGACTTCCGCAACGACGCCGCCGACGCCGGCGAGATCGGCGCCGGCCAGGAGGTGGTCGCGCTGTACGAGATCGAGGCCCGGTCCGAGGCGGCCGGCGACCCCTGGCTGGCCCGGGTCCGGCTGCGCTGGCTTCCGGACGGGAGCGACCGAGCGGTCGAGCTGGCGGGGGAACTGCGGCGGTCCCAGGGCTGGAGCCGCTTCGAGATGGCGCCGCCGCGGCTGCGCCTGGCCCTGGTCGCGGCCCAGTTCGCCGAGGTCCTGCGCCGGAGCTTCTGGGCGCGCGGGGATTCCTTCGACCGACTGCGGGAGGAGGCCGCCCGGCTGGCGCGGGAGCTGCCGGCTGATCCGCAGGTGCTGGAGCTGCGCGACCTGATCGAGCGGACCCGGGCGCTGATCCCGACCCGGGAGGCGGAGGACCCGATCTCGAACCTGCTCGAGGAGGCGCGCCGGTTGCGGCTGCTCGAGGCCGAGGCGGCGGCCGGCGCCGGCGCCGAAGCGGAGGCCGACCTGGAGGAGATCCACCGCCGCTCCGCCGAGATCGAGGCCCGCCTCCGCGAGGCGATGGGGGGCTAGCGGCGCGGATTTCGGGCAACGCCGGCCGGCGGTCCGGGTATTTCTCGGGCGCCGCCATGCTCCTCCTCCTGCCCCTGCTCCTCCCGGCTCCGGTCCAGGAACCGGCCGCGCCGACCGTGGACGAAGCGGTGGCGGCGGCGGCCGCCCGCCTCGAGGCCGAGCTGACCGCTTGGCTCGACGGACCGTCCCGGCTCAAGCGCCGGGAGGGAGCCCACGGACGGATCGTGCTCTACACCGACTTTTCGAGCCGGGAGGCGGGCAAGGCCCTGGCGGCGGCGGAGAAGGGCTTGGCCCTGCTCGACCGCGTCCTGGGTCCGCCGGTCGAGCCGACGACGGCCGTCCTGCCGGCCGTCCTCCTGCGCAAGGACCGAAACTGGGAAAGACTCTGCGACCGGGTCGCCGCCGCCGATCCCGCACGGGCCGATTGGATCGAAGGGATCCGCCCCGGGACCGGGTTCACCCTCTACCGGCCGCTCCTTACCGTCTATCGCCACGACCGCCGGATCCAGAAGGAGGCCCGGGCCGACCACGCCCTGCTCCACAACCTGTCCCACCTCGAACTCGCCCGCCGCTACGACCAGCTCCCGCTCTGGCTGGCCGAAGGCATCGCCTGCGCGGTCGAGGACGAAGTCCGGGGCGAGGTCTGGGCGCCCTGGTATCGGGAGGGTTTCGTCGCCTCGGCCTCCCACGCCGCCTGGCGGCCGGCGGCGGCGGCTCGGGTCGCCGCCCTGGCGGCCGACCCGGAGCCCCTCTTCGCCTATTCCGCCCGGCCCTGGCAGGACGGGCCGGCCCTGGACGCCTTCGCCTTCGCCCGCTGGGGGCTGGTGGCCGAGCCAGCCGCCTTCCGGGCCCTGCTCGAGGCCCTGGCGGCGGATTCCGCCCGGGCCCGCCAGGGCCTGGGCGGCCGCTACGCGCCCTCGCCGGAACGGACCGCCGAGATCGCCGCCGCCGCCCTCGGCGCGGGCTGGCCTGACCGGCTGGCGACCTGGTGGCGGCAGAGCGGCGGCCGGGCGCGCTGAAAGAATAGAGGGGTGGCGCCCCTCCCCGTCCTCCTCCTTCCGCTCTTCTGGTCGTCTCCGGTCCAGCAGCCGGCGGCGGCCCCGGTCGCGCCGCTGGCGGCCGGCCCGATGGTCGGCCACGTCGGCCCGGACCGGGCCCGGATCTGGGTTCAGGCCCGGACTCCGGGCTGGGCATGGGTCGAGGTGCGGGAAGAAGGCGGCGAGTGGGTGCGGGCCCGCTGGCACGACGGGCGGCCGGCTCGCACGGTCCTGGTGCCGGAGGAGGACCTGGCCGGGGTGCTCGAGGTCCCCGGCCTGGCGCCGGGGCGGCGGTACGAGTACCGGATCGTCCGCCCCGAGGGCCCGGTGCCGGTCGTTCACGAACAGGCCTTCCGGACCCCGCCGCCGCCGGGCCGGGCCGAGGATCTGGTGGTGGCCTTCGGGTCCTGCGCCGGCGACTGGGGCGAGGATCCGTCGCAGCCGATTTGGAAGGCGGTGGATGGCTTGCGGCCGGACCTCTTCCTCTGGTTGGGCGACGACGTCTACTTCTCCCTGGCGGAGAAGGAGTGGCTCGATCCGGCCGCGATGGCCCGCCGTTGGCGGCTGCAGCGGGCGCTGCCCGCGCTGCAGCCGCTGCTCGCTCACACCGCGCACTACGCGGTCTGGGACGACCACGACTACGGCCCGAACGACGCCGACAAGACCTGGCGCGGCCGCGACGTCGCGCTCGGCCTCTTCACCCGCTACTGGGCCAACCCCGGCTACGGCACCGGCGGCGAGCCCGGAGTCTGGTTCCGCTTCCGGCGCGGCCGGGTCGAGTTCTTCCTGCTCGACTCGCGCTCCCACCGCGACCCGGCCGCACAGGAGCCGGACCGGTTCAAGACCCAGTTCGGGGAGGTCCAGTGGCGTTGGCTGGAGGAGGTGCTGGCCGCGAGCGACGCCGACTTCAAGGTGCTCTGCTCGCCGGTCCAGGTGCTGGCCGACTATCACTCCTTCGAGGGCTGGTGGGCCTATCCGGGCGACCGCCGGCGGCTCTTCGACCTGGTCCGGCGGCAGCGGATCGACGGCCTGGTCCTGTTGAGCGGCGACCGGCACATCGGCGAGGTGCTGGTCGGCCGCGATCTCGGTTACCCGCTGTACGAGTTCTGCTCCAGCCCGCTGGCGGCCGGGATCGGCACCCCGCCCCCGGCCGAGCTGCCGGCCCGCGTCCCGGGCACCCTGGTCCAGCAGGAGAATTTCGGCCTGCTCCGCTTCGAGTTCGGGGTCGAGGGCGGTCCGCGCCTCCGCTACGCCGCTTACGGCGTGAGCGGACAGCCCCTCCACCCCGAGGTGGTCGTGCGGCTGCGGCAGCTTCGTTGGCCGACGCAGGACGAGACAAGGGCTCCCCGTTGATCCGCCGCGACCGGAGCGGCAGACTAGAGGTGCCCGGTGCGGGCCCGTCCGTCATGTTCACCCTCCTCGCTCTGAGTCTCCCCGCCCTCCTCCCGGCCCAGGAGCCCGCCGCCGCGCCGCCGGTCGAGGCAGCCCGGATCGCCGCCGAAAAGGGGGTCATCCGCTCCTTCCACCACCCGAGCATGCCGGTGGTGGCCGAGCTTCCGGCCGGAACCCCGGTCCGGATCACCGCCCGGCGGGAACCCTGGGCGCGGGTCCAGGTGCCCGGGGGGCTGGTCGTCTGGGTGTACGGCACCTACGTCGAACGGCGGGGCGCCCGCGGCGTCTTGACCACGGATCACGTCCGGGCGCGGCCGTTACCCTCGACCGGCCCGGAGAGCTACCCGGTCGGCCAGTTCGCGAAGGGGGATGAGGTGGCCATCCTGGGCGAGAAGGGGGACTGGCTCCAGGTTCGGGCGCCGGAGCGCCTCGGCGGCTGGATCCGCTTGGCCGACCTCGAGGTCTTGGGCGCGGAACCGAGCGGCTGGGCCGACCAGTGGGCCGCCGCCCGCCGCACCCTGCTGGCACCGGTCGCCGCCGAGGCCGCGGCTCCGGCCCCGGAACCGGACGCCGCCGCCCTCGACCAGGCCGAGGCGAAGCTGGCCCGGCTCGCCGCCGGTCCCTGGGACTCCGCGCTGGCGGACGAGGTCGAAGCGGTCCTCGGCGCGGTTCTCTGGTCCAGCGACGACGTCGTCCGGGTCGATCGGGCCCGGATCGGGCTGGACCGGCTCGAGACCCTCCGGGCGGCCGCGGCCCTGGCCGAGAAGGTCGAGGCGGAGAAGATGAAGCACGCCCGCGAGGCGGTGGCGGCCGAGGCGGCCGCCGCGCGCCTGGAGAGCGGTCCCGCCCAGCCGAAGGCTCCGGCCGATCGCTTCACCCTGATCGGCTGGCTGGAGTACCGGCCGCGGGTCTACTCGGCGGCCCCCTGGGTCATCGTCGCCGGTGGGCGTGAGCAGCCGGTGCTGGCGCTCGAGGGGCGCTACCGGCTCCAGGAGTTCGCCGACCGCGAGGTGGCCGTCCGCGGCCGCTACCGGCCCTCGTCCCGACCGGGCCTGAAGGTGCTCGAGATCGAGCGGCTGCGGGTCCTGCCGCAGCGCCCGCGCTGACCCGGCCGCGGTGTCGCCGGTCCTCGCCGCCACCCTCGCCTTCCTGGCCTACGCCGCCGGCTACCGGTTCTACAGCGGCTGGCTGGCGCGCCGGGTCTTCCGGCTCGACCCGGCGGCGGTCACGCCGGCCCATTCCCGGGCCGACGGCGTCGACTTCGTACCGACCCGGCCGGTCGTGCTCTTCGGCCACCACTACGCCTCGATCTCCGGCCTGGCGCCGATGCTTGGCCCGGCGGTGGCGGTGTTCTGGGGTTGGCTGCCGGCGCTGGTCTGGGTGGTCCTCGGCGCGGTCTTCGTCGGCTGCGTCCATGACTTCTCGGCCCTGGTCCTGAGTGCCCGGCACGGCGGGCAGAGCATCGGCGCCCTCTGCGAGGACATCCTCGGGCCGCTGGCCAAGGGCCTGTTCCTGGCCCTGATCTTCTTCGGCATCGCCCTGGCGATGGGGGTCTTCGTCTTTGTGATCTCGATCCTCTTCTCCTGGGGGGCCGACTTCGACCCGGCGGCGCTGGCCGCCGCCAAGACCTCCTTCCCCGAGGTGGCGCTCCCCTCCGGCGGCCTGATGATCGTCGCCCTCGGGGCGGGTTGGCTGCTCTACGTCCGCCGGAAGCCGTTGCTGCCGGTGGCCGCCGGCGGCTTCGCCCTGCTCTTGGTCCTGATCTGGCTCGGTCACCGCTACCCGACCCTGGGGGTCACCGATCGCTCCGCCTGGCCTTCGCCGGACTCCTGGATCCTGCTGCTCATGGCCTACGCCTGGCTGGCCAGCGTGCTGCCGGTCTGGCTGCTCCTCCAGGCGCGGGACTTCCTGAACTCCCTGCTCCTGGTCGGCGGGCTCGGGCTGATGTATCTGGGCTTCTTTCTGACCGCGCCGACCTTCGACGCGCCGGCCTTCAATCCGGCTCCGACCGGCGCGCCGCCGATCCTGCCCTTCGTGTTCATCACGATCGCCTGCGGCGCCGCCAGCGGCTTCCACTCACTGGTCTCGAGCGGCACCACCGCCCGCCAGCTCGACCGCGAGACCCACGCCCGGCCGATCGGCTACGGCGGCATGATCGCCGAATCGCTGCTCGCCCTGCTGGCGGTGCTCGCTTGTACGGCCACCCTCGGCGGTCGCGCCCAGTGGGCCCGGGTCTACGTCGACTGGAACGCGGTCCAGGACCTCGGCGCCAAGCTCGGCGTCTTCATCCGTGGTTCGGCCTCCTTCCTCCAGCGGCTCGGGATCCCCGAGGACCTGGCCGTGACCCTGGTCGCGATGGTGGTCGTCTCCTTCGCCCTGACCACCCTCGACTCCGCCACCCGGCTGCTCCGCTTCAACGTCGAGGAGATCGGCGCCGCCCTCGGACGCCGGCCCGGGCTCGGTCGGCTCGGTCGGCTGCTCGCCAACCGCTTCCTCGCCACCACCGTCGCCTGCGCCGCGATCACCTTCCTCGCCTTCTACGAGATCGAGGTGGACGGGGTCCGCAAGCCGGCCGGTCTCGCCCTCTGGACCCTCTTCGGCAGCACGAACCAGTTGATCGCCGGCCTGGCTCTCCTGACCGGCGCGGTCTACCTGCGCCGATCCGGCCGCACCAGCTGGCCGCTGGCACTGCCGGCGATCGCGATGACCGGCATGACCCTGACCGCCCTGGCTCTGAAGATCCGCGACTTCGCCGCCCAGGGGACCGTCCTGCTCCTGGTCCTGGCCTCGATCCTGGCCGCGATCGGGATCGGGGTCAGTCTCACCGCCGCCCGGCGCTGGCGGCGGCCGGCTCAGGAGGCGCCGCGGGCCGGGTAGGCGGCGGCGACCTCCCGGCGCAGTTCCTCGAAGCGGCCGGCCGCGATCGCCTCCCGGCAGGCGCGGGCGAGCTGGACCGTGAAGTGGAGGTTGTGCATCGCGAGCAGGATCGGCGGATTCAGTTCCCGGGCCTTGAACCCGGCCCGCAGCGCCCCGCGAGGGACGCCGGAGCGGCAGGCGGGGCAGGGGCAGTCGGGATCGATCGGCCGCCGGTCCGCCCGGAAGCGGGCGTTCAGCAGGTGGAGGCGGCCGCGGCGGGTGAGGGCGGTGCCGAACCGGCCGCAGCGGGTCGGGTAGACGCAGTCGAACAGGTCGATGCCGCGGGCCACCGCCTCGACCAAGTCCGGCGGCGCCCCGACCCCCATCAGGTAGCGGACGCGGTCGACCGGCAAGTGGGCGCAGGAGGCCTCCACCGCCCGCATCATCGCAGGGTGATCCTCGCCGACGCTCACCCCGCCGACCGCGTAGCCGTCGAAGTCCAGGGCCACCAGCTCCTCGGCGCACCGCCGGCGGAGGTCGGCGAACACTCCGCCCTGGACGATCCCGAACAGGGCCTGGCCGGAGGCGGCGCCGCCCCGCGCCTGGTGCAGCTCGCGCTGGATCCGGGCCCAGCGCAGCGTCCGCGCCACCGCCGGCTCCACCTCGGCCCGCTCCAGCGGCCGCGCCGGGCAGTGGTCGAGGACCATGGCCACGTCCGGGCCGAGGCCGGCCTGGACGGCGAAGGCGTGTTCGGGGGTCCAGTCGATCCAGCCGCCGTGGACCGGATCCTCGACCCGGACCCCGTCCTCGCCGATCCGGCAGGTCTCGGCCAGGCTGAAGACCTGGAAACCGCCGGAGTCGGTCAGGACCGGGCCGTCCCAGGCCAGCATCCCGTGCACCCCGCCGAGGGCCGCCACGGTCTCGACCCCGGGCCGGGTGGCGAGGTGGAAGGCGTTGCAAAGGACCATGTCCACGCCCATCGGCCGCAGCCGATCATGCGGAACGCCCCGCATCATGCCGCGGGTGGCGACCGGCATGAAGGCCGGAGTCGGTACCGCTCCGCGGGCGGTGTGCAGCACCCCCCGGCGCGGTCCGACGGCGGTCCCGGAGAGGAGTTCGAAGCGCAGGCTCATGGGTGTCCCCGGTCCAACTCGGCCAGGGAGACGATCCGGGCGCCGGGGTAGTCGTGGGCGAGGATCTCGGCCCAGCCGACCCCGGCCCGGCTCCGGCGGAGGGCGCCCTCCTGGCAGAGGCCGACCCCGTGGCCGCGGCCGCGGCCGGTGACGACCAGCGAGCCGTCGGGGCGGGGCTGGAGGGAGAGCAGGACCATACTGGGCAGCGACAGGGCCCGGCGCAGATCCTCGCCGCGGTAGGGGAGGCTGGCCTCCTCGCCGACCAGGACCGCCTCGAGCAGCCGCCCCGAGGCCGGATCGCGGCGCTGCGGGACGATCTTCTCCAAGCTTCGACCGAGGCCGTCGTGGACCGCCAGCCGGTCGAGGACGTCGGCCGGAACGATCCGCCGCCAGGGAGGAGTCGCAGCGCACTCCGGGTCCGGCACGCCGGCCAGGGGGGGCAGTTTCTTGCGGGCGAAGCCGACCGCCGCGGCGTCGGAGGTGCCGCCGCCGCAGTCGGCGTGGAACCAGGCCGGCAGGAGATCGCCTTCCCAGACCAGGACCAGGCCGCGGGTGTCCTCGACCGCACGCCGGGCCTCGTCCGTGACCCAGTCCAGACCGCGGAAACGCTGGTCGGAGGCCGTGTCCCGGAGGGTCCGCCGCCCCCGCCGCAGGTTCCAGAGGGCGAAGGTTCGGGCCGCCACCGCCTGGGCCCGGAGGGCCTCCCCGGCGCCGGCGGCGCGGGTCGGCAGCTCGCCGCAGACGACCCCGAGGACGTAGTCCTCGAGCGGCAGCTCGAGGAGGAGGGAGAAGGAGTCGGCCAGGCCACGGTCGGTCCGGTCCACCTCGCAGCGAAGCCGGCCGGCGTAGCGGGAGCCCTCGAGTTCGAGGGCCTGGTCCCCGTCCGGTACGATCCAGCAGCGATCGCGCCGGATCCGCCAGGACCCGAGCCGCAGGCCGGCCTCGTCCAGTTCCAGCTCGCCGCGGAAATCGTCGCCGGTGAACAGCTCGATGCCGTCGTCGTCGAGCAGGCGGTAGCGGCCGCGGACGCCCAGGCCGGCCGAGCGAACGCCGGTGAAGCGATCGAGCGCGAGCAGGACCGGCGGCCGGGGGTCGGCCGGTCCACCCGGCCGCGGCGGCTGCGGTCGGCGGCTCCGGTCGAGCAGCAGGCTGCCGCCCCAGATTGCGCCGAGGAGGGCCAGGAAGGCGAACAGCCGCGAAGGGCCGGCGGAAGTCCGGCCCATCTCAGCCGTCGTCCGTCGCCCGCGGCGGCTCGAGGCCGAGCAGGGTCCAGCCGGCCTCCTGCAGCACCCGACCCTGGGGCGTGCGGGCGATCAGGCCCCGACGGATCAACCAGGGTTCGTAGACGTCGGCCAGCGTGTCCTCCTCCTCGTCCACGGCCACGGCTAGGTTCTTCAGACCGAGCGGGCGGCCCCCGGCGGCGGCGAGCGCCTCGAGCACCTTGCGGTCGGCGCGCTCGAGACCGTGCTGATCGATGCCCAGCATCGCGAAGGTCCGGCGGACGGACTCCCGGTCGATCCGGCCGGAGCCCTCGACCTGGGCCACGTCCCGGGCCCGGCGGAGCAGGCGGTTGGCGATCCGGGGGCTGCCGCGGGCGTGCCGGGCCAGGATCGCCAGCGCCTCGGGCTCGGCCTCGACCCCGAGAATCCCGGCCGACCGGGTCAGGATCCGTCCCAGGGCCTCCTCGCTGTAGGGCTCGAAGCGGAAGACCTGGCCGAAGCGGGACCGGAACGGCGCCGACAGCAGCGCCTCGCGGGTGGTCGCCCCGACCAAGGTGAACGGTTGGACGTCGAGCTTGAGGAGCCGGGCGTGGACCCCCTGATCGAGGGTGAACTCGATTCGGAACCGCTCCATGGCCCCGTAGAGGTACTCCTCGACCACCTTGGGCAGGCGGTGGATCTCGTCCACGAACAGGACGGTTCCGGCCTCGAGGCTGGAGAGGATGCCGACGAGATCCCGGGCTCGCTCCAGGGCCGGGCCGCTGGTGACCTTGAGAGGGGCCCCCAACTCGGCGGCGAGGGCCAGGGCCAGGCTGGTCTTGCCGAGGCCGGGCAGGCCCGAGAAGAGGAGGTGCTCGAGGGTCTCGCCCCGCTCCTCGGCGGCCCGGATCATGACCTGGAGGGGGCCGAGCAGCCGCTCCTGGCCCAGGAAGTCCCGGAATCGGGCCGGGCGGAGGCTGCGCTCGTCCTCCTCCTCGCGGCGGGATCGGGCCCGGGCCTGGAACGAGGAGGGGCGGTCCATGCCCGGATTTTGCCGCCTGACGGCAGCCGATTCCATTCCTCGGCCCGGATTCGGTAGCCTGGGGGGCGCCCGGCCCTAGAATGGCCGGCCCTGGTGCCGTGCGGCCACGCACGGCGGCCGTGCGCTGTCGCCTCCCGGATTCCCCCTTCCCCGGTCCCGGGAGCTGGCATGATCGTTGCTGCCTGGAAGGAACCCCCCCGGTCCAGATCCCGGAATCGATGAATCGACGCCTCCTCGCTCTCGCCGCGTCCACGCTGCCCCTGTTCGGCCTTGCCGGCTGCGGGTCCAGCAGCGGCGGCCTGCTGGATTCGAACGCGACCTCCTCCTCCTTCTTCATCGAGGAGGTGAACAACGGCTTCGGCCGCCTGCTGCCGCACGTCGTCCACCGGGTCGACCCGGTCACCGGGGAGGTCTCGCCGGACCAGCTGGTCGAGATCCGGACCCTCGACGACCTTTTGGCCAACCGGCCCTCGGAGGAGAACCCGGTGCTGCCGCCGGCGACCTGGCCGACCGACGCCATCGTCCCCTCGATCAGCCAGGCGCCCGGCAACCACTTCGTCGTCGTCCGCTTCTCGCGCTCGCTGGACATCGACTCGATCCTCGACCGGACCGCCGGCGGCTTGTCCAACAACGGCCTCACCGGCGCTCTCCAGGTCGTCGCCTACGACCCGGCCACCGGCTACTCCGAGCAGGTCAAGGGCCGCGGCTTCATCAACGGCCTGACCTACTACGGCAACCCGCCGCGACTCGAGCGCTGGGTCAAGAAGGACGGCCGCAACCACGTCCTGCCGGTCACGGTCAAGCGCAACGGCGTCAGCCTGACGCCGGGGGTCGGCTTCCCCGGCACCGACATCGGCCTTCAGGACGGCTCCTTCCAGAACGCCGGCAACAACATCGACCGCACGACCTTCGTCTTCGTGGTCGATTCCGACGGCGACCTCTCGACCTTCGAGACCTTCCCCGAGAATCGGATCATCCGGATCGTCATCGACGACTCGATCCGCTCCAAGGAGGGCCGGATCCTGACCGATCCGGGGGTGGCCACCTCCACCGTCGGCGGCGACACCGGCTCGCCGCGACCGCTGCTCGACGGGGTCGCCGGCACCTACGTCACCGAGCCGATCAACCTGGCGATCAACGTCCCCTGCGACCAGGAGATCCACTTCTGGTTCGACGAGTCCTGCCAGCCGTACTCGGTCGGCCCGCTGCCGAGCTCGGTGCCGCCGGCGCTGTCGAACGAGTTCACGGTCGAGTTCCTGCCCGGGGTGCCGGAGGGCTTCCCGCCGCCCGGCCAGACCGTCTCGCTGCCCTATACGGTGATGCCGGTCAGCCCCTACGACTTCACCCAGTTCCTGGTCCGGCCGGTGGTGCCGTTCCCCGGCTCCGACCCGAACGGGTCGGCCGCGCAGGCCTTCATCACCTACTTCTTCAACGCCGCCGTCGACCTGTTCTTGAACGGCGACCCGAACACCCTCGAGTCGCACCAGATCACCTTCGAGGTCAGCGGCGAGTGCCCGGGACTGGTCAACGCCCCGGTCGCGCCCGGCGCGATCTATCTGGCCTCGAACGGCGGCGGCACCGCCGGCGGCATCCGGGTCCTCGACCTCGACGGCTTCGGCCAGGGCACCGGCGACCCGACCCACAACTACGCCGACCCGCTCTACGACGTCGGCGACATCTCGAAGTTCCCGTTCAACCTGAATCTGACCAGTCCGCAGGCGCAGAACATGTTCCCGCCGCTGGCCGCCGATCCCAGCACGATCGCCGGCGGCTCGGCGGGGGTCTTCACCCTGGCCAAGGACAGCTCCCTGAGCACCCAGTTGGTCACCAGCGAGACGGTCGGCACCGTCGCCGACATGATGCTCGGCCACCCGCTCGACCTGCTGTTCAACAACTTCGAGTGCCTGAGCGGCGGCCAGAACCTGTGCGCCAGCGCCTCCTTCCAGTCCCACCCGCTCAACCAGGGCGCGATCTACCCGGGCAACTCGATCAGCCACGCGCCGCACCCGAACCCGCCGCGGATCCAGCTCGCGCCGTCCTGCTTCGCGCCGCTGATCATGACCGAGGAGCCGACGACGCCGCTCAACCCGAGCGTGGTCAACCTGCTCGGTCCGGGCGACGCCTTCGGTCAACTCGGCGGGCAAGGCCCCAGCGGGCTGCTGACCACCGTCCAGCACTACGCCGGCTTCTACGGCCCGGCCCCGGCCAACGTCGTCTGCCCGACCTTCACCCTGCGGCAGCAGGTCGGCCACCTGCTCTACGTCCTGGACTCCGACTCGAACCAGGTCGTGGTCCTGAACAGCAACCGGATGACGGTGATCGACCGGATCCCGGTCGCCGACCCGCGCGACCTCGCCATCGCGCCCGACCTCAACCTGCTGGCGGTCAGCAACAAGGGCACGAACACGGTCACCTTCATCGACACCAACCCGAACTCGCCGACCTTCCACCAGGTGGTCAAGGTCACCTCCCTGGTCGACACGATCAACAACCGAGTCGGCCTGGCGCCGTCGGAAATCGTCTGGCAGCCGGATGACGAGGACATCCTGGTCGTCTGCGAGGATTCCAACTCGATGGCGATCATCTCCTCCGGCGACCTCGAGGTGCGCAAGATCATTCCGGGCGTGGCCCAGCCGCGGCTGATCGCGGTGACCAACCGCGACCAGAACTTCGGCTTCCAGACCGGCCTCTACTACGCCGTCGTCCTGGCCCAGGACGGCTCGGCGACGATCTTCGAGTCCGGGCCGGACGGCGTCCAGGGCATCGGCTTCGACGACTTCATCGGCATCCCGGCCCTGCAGGGCCAGTCCGGCTTCGACAGCCCGACGGCCATCCAACCCGACACCAACAGCTTCTTCCACGGCACTTTCATCGCCCACCGCAAGAACGGTCTCGGCGCCGTCTCCAACCTCCACCTCAAGGACGCCCCGTTCGGCACCCGGAACCTGGCGCTGAATGGTTTCGTACCCGACCCGAACTTCCGGTCCAAGGAATTCGCGGTCCGGCGGGAGTACACCAACATCCTCTCCTCTTCGTCGGTCGTCGACATCGCCCTCGACAACCTCTCGAACTGGGGCGGCATGTCGGTCATCACCTCTCAGTACGCCAGCAACAAGTTCATCAACCACTCGTCCAAGTCCCTGGTCCGGACCACCGCCGGCCTGCTGACGGTCGCCGAGCCGCAGTTCCTGTTCGTGGCGAACTCGAACGGCATCCTGGACGTGGTGGACATCTCCTCCGGGACCCTCTTCGTGCCCTCGATCAGCGTGCCGGGCCTGCAGGTCCTGTGCGACTACTGGCGCCAGTAAGCGCCGATCTCGGCCGTGACGGGCCGGAGCGCCGCCGCGCTCCGGCCCGACGTCCTTGGCCGCGGCCGCCGCGGCCGGGATAATGCCGGGCCATGCCTGCCCCGCCCGGCGCCGAGATCCAGCGGATGTTCGGGGAGATCGCTCCGCAGTA
Source organism: Planctomycetota bacterium (assembly GCA_003696625.1). Taxonomy (GTDB): domain Bacteria; phylum Planctomycetota; class UBA1135; order UBA1135; family UBA1135; genus J029. The sequence continues at coordinate 24,044 of RFGR01000051.1, read as the reverse complement.
CGACCTCCTCAACCGGACCCTCTCGCTCGGCATCGATCGCCGCTGGCGGCGGCGGGCCGTCCGCAGCCTCGCCCTCCGGCCCGGCGACCGGGCCCTCGACCTCTGCTGCGGCACCGGCGACCTCGCTCTCGAACTGGCCGCGGCCGGGGCGGTCACCACCGGCGCCGACTTCACCGGGCCGATGCTGCCGCTCGCGCGGGCCAAGGCCGAGCGGCGCCGCCGGCCCCTGCGCCTGGTCCAGGCCGACGCCCAGCGGCTCCCGTTCGCGGACGCTTCCTTCGACGCCCTGAGCATCGCCTTCGGCATCCGCAACGTCGAGGATCCGGTTCGGGCGCTGCGGGAGTGCGCCCGTGTCCTCGCGCCCGGCGGCCGCCTGGCCGTTCTCGAGTTCTTCCGGATCCCGAACCCGCTCTGGCGGGGCCTGTTCGGCTGCTACTTCCACCACCTCCTGCCCCGGCTCGCCCGCCTGACCCGGGCCGGCCGGACCGGCGCCTACGACTACCTGCCCGCCTCGGTGGACGGCTTCGCCCGGCCGGAGGAATTCCTGGCCTGGGCCGAGGCGGCCGGTTTCCAGGATCTCCGCCACCGGCCGCTGAGCGGCGGGGTGGCCCGTCTCGTCACCGGTCGGCGCCCGGCCGGGGCCCCGTGAGCGGACCGCGCCGTCCGGTCGACCCGATCACCGCGGCCGCGGACCCCGCCCTGACCCTGCTCCTGCTGCTGCCGCTCGGGTTGATTCACCTCAGCGGCTGGCGCCGGGCCGGCAGCGCCGCCTTCGGTTTCGTCCTCCAGCTCCTTGAACGGCTGGGTTCGGCCGGCTCTTGGCTGCTGGCGGCCGGGCTGGCGATCGGGGTGCTGTGGGCGGTCGGCCGGATTCGCCTTCTCGGCCTGCCCTGGCGGACCGGCGCCCTCTTCCGCCTCGGGGAGGGCGTGGCCTGGGGCTTCCTGCTCGGGCCGGCGCTGCGCTTGCTCACCTCGCTGGCGCCGGTCGGCTCGCCGCCGCTGGCCTGGGCCGGAACTCCCGCCGACTGGCACGGTCGACTGGCGCTCGCCGCCGGTGCCGGCCTCTACGAGGAACTCCTCTTTCGGGCCGGACTGCTGGCCGGCCTGCGCCTGCTCCTGCGCGGGTTCTTCCGCGGTCTCGGCTGGCAGGGCGCGGAGCCGGTCCTGTCCTTCCCGCTGGCTCTGTTCCTGTCCTCCCTCGCCTTCGCCCTGGCCCACGCCTGGGGGCGGGAAGGAACGGTCGGCGCGGCCGATCTCACCTTCCTGTTCCTGGCCGGGGTCCTGCTCGGCGTTCTCTGGCGGCTTCGGGGGCTGGCCGTGGTGGCCTACGCCCACGCCGCCTACGATGCCATCCTGCTCCTCGGATGACCGCCCCCGTCCCGCGCAAGGTCTTCCTCGGCGTCACCGGCGCCAGCGGGGCCCTCTACGGCCTGCGCACCCTCCAGCTCCTGGTCGCCGCCGGGGTGGAGGTGGATCTCTGCTACTCGGCCGCGGCCCGCCGGGTGCTGCGCGAGGAGTGCGACCTGGTCCTCGGCGACTCCCCGGAGCCTCTGTTGGCGCCGGGCCAAGACCGGGCCCGGGTGCGGCTGTTCCCGGAGACGGACATCGGCGCGCCGCCCGCCTCGGGGACGGCGCTGGGCGACGCCGCCCTGATCGTGCCCTGTTCCCTCGACACCCTGGCCGCGATCGCCGGCGGCCGGGCCGACCGATTGGTCGCCCGGGCGGCCCAGGTCGCGCTCAAGGAGGGCCTGCCGCTGGTAGTGGCGCCGCGCGAGACCCCGCTCGGCCGGACCCACCTCGACCTCCTCTCGCGACTGGCCTGGGCCGGCGCGACCGTCCTGCCGGCCTGTCCGGGCTTCTACCACCGGCCGCAGACGGTCCTCGATCTGGTCGACCACGTCTGCGCCAAGATCCTGGCCGTGCTCGGCCTGCCCCAGGACCGGGTGCCGCCCTGGGACGGTGGGGGGGGAGGATGAGCCGCCTGGCCCGGGTGCTGCGGATGATCCGCTTCGAGCACAGCGTCTTCGCGCTGCCGTTCGCGCTGGCCGGGGCCTGGCTCGCCGCCGGCGGCCTGCCGCCGATCCGCGACCTGGCCGGGACCGCCGTCGCCGCGGTGGCCGGCCGCTCGGCCGCGATGGCCTTCAACCGCCTGGCCGATCGCCGCTTCGACGCCAGCAATCCGCGCACCGCCGACCGCGAACTCGTCACCGGCAGTCTCGAGGTCGGCTGGACTTCCGGCTTCACCCTCGTTTGCTCGCTCCTGTTCGTCGTCACCTCGTTCTGGTTGGCGCCGATCTGCGGCTGGCTGTCGCTGCCGGTGCTGGCGCTGCTGCTCGGCTACTCGCTGCTCAAGCGCTTCACCCTGCTCTGCCACTTCGGGCTCGGTCTGGCCCTGGCCTGCGCCCCCTGCGGCGCTTGGCTGGCGGTCGCCAAGGCGTTTCGCCCCGGCTGGCCCGTGCCGCTCTGGATCGGCGCCGGGGTGGTGGCCTGGGTAGCCGGCTTCGATCTGCTCTACGCGATCCAGGACATCGACCACGACCGCCGCGAGGGCCTGCATTCCATCCCGGCCCGGTTCGGTCAGCGCCGATCGCGGCGGCTCGCCGCCGGCCTCCATCTGCTTGCCGTGGCGCTCTGGATCCGGGCCGGCGTCCTGGCCGGGCTCGGCCCGGGCTACGCGGCCGGCCTGCTCCTGGTGGCGCTGCTGCTGGCGGCCGAACACCTCGTCCTGCGCGGCGGCCGGATCGACCGGGTGCCGCTGGCCTTCTTCCGGATCAACGCCTGGGTCGGCCCCGCCTTCTTCACCGGGGTCCTGGCCGGCATCCACCTCGGCGGCCCTAAGCTGGCGGGATGAGCGCCGCCCGCCGCCGGAAAGCGTCCGACCCGGGCACGGTCTGTCGGGAGCTGGTCGAACGGGCCGCCGCCGGGCGGCTGCCGAGGCTGCTCGTGCTGGCGCCGCCGACCCGCGGCGAGGACGAACCTTGGTTCGGCGAGCGAGTCCTGCGTGCGGCCCGCGAGGCGGCCCGGGCGGAGCCCGATTTCGACCTGCTCGACCTCGACGGCGGCGGCGACGAACCGTCGATCGACGCCCTGGAGGCCTTCCTCCAGACCGCCTCGCTCTTCTCCTCCGGCCGTCGCGCGCTGATCCTGGCCCGGGCGGGGCGCCTCCTCTCCCGGCGCCCGCGCCTCGTGCCGGCGCTGGTCCAGGCCGCAGCCGATCCGGGCGGTCCGGACTGGATGGCGATCCAGCTCGGCGGTCGCGGTTCAGAGGCGGTGGTCGGCGCCCTGGCCGCCGCCGGCGACTCGGCCGAGGTGGTCCGCTTCCGCCGCCTCTACGGCGATCCGCCGCCCTGGCGGCCGCACGATCCGGACGCTTCCGAGGCGGCCGGGTTCGCCGCGGCCGAGGCTCGGGCCCGGGGCCTGACCCTCCAGCCGGGGGCGGCCGGGGCCCTGGTCGAGGTGGCCGGTTCGCGCCCGGCCGACCTGATCCAGGCCCTCGACCACTTCGCCCTGCTCGGCGACCAGGCGATCGCCGAGGAGGAGGTCCGGCGGGTGGTCGCCCACAGTGCCGAAGGCAACGCCTTCGCCTTCGCCTCGGCCGTCCTGGCCGGCGACGGCCGCGCCGCCTTGCAGCTGCTCACCCGGATCCGCGACCGCGGTCTGCAGAGCTGGAGCGGCAAGCGGCTCGGGCCGCAGGAGGCCTTCTCCTTGCTGATTTCGATCCTGGCCGGCGAGCGACGGCGGACCGCCGCCGTCCGCGCGGCGCTCGACCGCGGCGCCGACCTGCCGGCGGCCTTGAAGGAGGCGGGCCTGGCCGCCGGTGGACCGATCGCCCGCCGGATGGAGGAGCGGCTGCGGAGTTGCGACCGGGACCGCCTCGATCGGGTCCTGGGCGGGATCCGTCGGGCCGAGCGGCGCCTCAAGGTGGAGGGCCTGCCGGTCTCCCTGCACACCCTGGAGGAACTCGTCCTCCACGCCCACCAGGGAGGCCGGCGGCGATGAACCCGATCCGCCCTCTCGACCCGGTCCTGATCGACCAGATCGCCGCCGGCGAGGTGGTCGAGCGGCCGGCCTCGGTGGTCAAGGAGCTGGTGGAGAACGCGCTCGACGCCGGCGCCGAACGGATCGAGGTCCGTCTGGAGGAGGGGGGCATCCGGCGGATCGAAGTCCGGGACGACGGCTGCGGCATCCCCGCCGATCAGCTCGAACTCGCGGTGCGGTCGCACGCGACCTCGAAGCTGCGGACCGCCGAGGATCTGACTCAGGTCGCCACTCTCGGCTTCCGCGGTGAGGCCCTGGCCTCGATCGCGGCCGTCAGCCGCTTCGAGATCCTCTCCCGGGCCGAGGGGGAGAGCGCGGCGGCTCGGCTCGAGGTCCGCTTCGGCTGTCCCGGTCCGGTCCGCGAGGCCTCCGGGCCGCGGGGCACCCGGGTCCGGGTCGAGGATCTGTTCGCCGAGTTGCCGGCGCGCCGGAAGTTCCTGCGCCGACCGGCCACCGAGCTGGCCCACGGGGCGGCCTGGGTCGAACGCCTCGCCCTCGTCCACCGCGGCGTCGGCTTCCGGCTGGAGCACGGCGACCGGGTGCTCCTGGAGGTGCCGCCCGACGCCGGCCGGGAGGAGCGTTGGGCGCGGATCCTCGGCCGGGGGCTGGCCGAGCGGCTGGTCGAGATTCGGGACCGCCGGCCCGGTTTGGTCCTCGAGGCGCGGGTCGGCCCGCCCGAGTCCGCCCGCCGCAACGCCTCCCGGGTCCACCTGTTCCTGAACGGCCGCTGGGTCCGCGATCCCCGGCTGCTGCGGGCGGTGCGCGAGGGCGTGCGCGAGTTCGTCCCGGCCGGGATGCTGCCGGCCCTGGTCCTGGAGCTGGCGGTACCGCCGGAGCGGATCGACGTGAACGTCCATCCTCAGAAGACGGAGGTCCGCTTCCGCGACGAGCGGCTGGTGATCGGGGCGGTGATCACCGCCCTGCGCCGGGGCCTGTCCGGCTCAGAGTGGTCGGCCCGAGGGGTCGGCTCGATCGGCCGGGTCGAGGAGGCCGCGCCGACCGCGACGAGGCGGCCGGCGCCGGCGACCGGCTCGGCCGGGGCTCCCTGGGAGCGACCGCTGCCGGCCGCCGTCGGCCCGCCGGCCGGCCCGACGGCCGACCACCCGGCCCCCTCCCAGCCGGAGCTGCCGCTGCCGCCGCCGGCGGGCGGTCCCGGCGCCTTCCTCAGCGTCGCCCGGACCTTCCTGTTGCGCGAGGTCCCCGGCGGCCTCGAGATTCTCGACCAGCACGCCCTGCACGAGCGGATCAACCTCGAGGAACTGCGCCGGGAGATCCGGTCCGGGGCGGTGGTCGCCCAGCCCCTGCTCGTCCCGGCGGTGGTCGAGGTGGATCGGGTCGAACTCGACCTGCTGCTCGCGCGGGCCGAAGACTTCCGCCGGCTCGGGGTCGAGCTCGAGGCCCTCGGCCCCGGCAGCATCGCCGTGCGCAGCGTGCCGGCCCGGCTGACCCGCCTCGACCCGGAGGGTCTCGTGCGCGACCTGCTCGAGATCGCCGGCGAGCAGCGGGAAGCCGGCCCGGAGGCCCTCCAGGAGGAGGTTCTGCACCGGATGGCCTGCCGCGGCGCCGTGATGGCCGGCGACCACCTCGACGCCGAAGCCCTGGCCGACCTGCTGCGGCGCGGCGCCGACCTGCCGCAGGACCGAACCTGCGCCCACGGCCGGCCGGTGCGGGTGTTCCTGTCGGTGGCCGATCTGGAGCGCGCCTTCCACCGCCGCTGAGGCGGTGCGCTTCAGCCGCCGGCGGCCGGGTCCTCGCCGCCGCGGCCGGGTCCGGCGGAGAAGCTTCGAAGGCGCGGCGGCAGCCGCCACTGGACCTCGTGCAGCTCGAGGATCCGGACCTCGCTCCGGCGCCCGTCGGGATCGCGCCGGTACTCCCGGACCAGCCGCGGCAGCAGGCGGCCCTGGGGCTCTTCGGTGCCGAGGAAGGGGAAGTCGTGGTAGGCGGAGAGGTCGAACTCCTGCCAGGCACCGTCCGTTCCCTCCGGCGGCGTCGGAGGCGGTTCCTCGTCGCCGGCGGCCGGGGCCTCGGTCGGGGGCAGACTCAGGGCGAGGCGGGAGGGAAGGCCGGTGACCGGGTCCACCCAGAGGGCGAAGCGGCGCGGCCGGTCGGCGAGCAGCACCCGGCCGCGCAGGATCCAGTGCGGCACCTCGACCCCGCGGCGGGTGAGGGTGCCTTCCTCGGCGCTCAGGTCCTTGACCCGGGCCCGCAGCCGCTCGAGATCGAACAAGACGAGCAGTTGTTCGCAGAGGTCGAGGGTTTCGTCGATCGCCTCGCGATCCTGGGCGAAGTCGCGGCCGACGAGTTCGATCGGCTCGCCGTCCTGCTCGCGGGCCCAGTAGTGGGGGCCGTCGAAGCCCTTCTCGACCCGGACGCCGCCGCGGGCGGAGTCGTCGAGGACGAGGTGGACCCGGCCGCCGCGGCGGCCGTCGTAGGCCACGCTGACGTCCACCTCGCGCGGGGTCTCGCCACGCTCACGCAGGTTCAAGGCCAGCCGGAAGAACTCGACCCGGTGGTCGGCGTCGTCGGTGACCTGGGCCGAGACCGCCCGGGCCAGGATCTCCTCGGCGGGCGGGAGCTGGGCGGCGAGGGCGAGGGCGGCGGCGGCGAGGATCATCGCGAGTCGGCTTCGAGGCGGCTGAGCCAGGCGTCGAGGGCGGCCGGCAGGGTCGGGCGGGAGACGCCGCGGCCCCGCAGCCTCTCCACCTCTACGTCGTAGTCGAGGACCAGCCGGGCCAATTCCTCCGGCGTCTCCCCGATCAGGGCGTGGCCGAGTTCGGCCATCCGGGCCGCCAGTTCGGTCTGGTGGTCGTCGACGTGCTCGCCGAAGCGATGCAGGCGGGGAGCGGTGACGGCGACCTTGCCGATCCAGGCGCAGGACAGCAGCGAGCCGGCGCCGGCGTGGGTGACGACCACCCGGGCCTCGCGGATCCGAGCGGCGAAATCGGCGTAGGCCAGCCACCGCTGCCAGCGGGCCAAGCGCGGCGGCTCGGGGTGGTTGCCGATCTGGACGAAGACCTCCTCGTCCGGCCGAGCCTCGGCGACCCGGTCGGCGGCGTCGACCAGGCGCTGGAAGGGGAACCGCTCGGTCCCGAGGGTGACGAAGATCATACGTTCCGGCCCTCGTAGTCGATCTTGGGATGCAGGGCGGCGATCTCCTCCCACTGGCCGTAGAACTTGTCGACCACCGGCAGGATCAGGCGGCCGGCCAGGGAGATGCTTTGGATCCGGGTGATGCACTCGAGATAGACCGTCTTCATCCCGAGCAGTTTGCCGATCCAGAGGAACGGCACCGCCACTCCGGCCCCGGTCGAGATCACGACGTCCGGCCGCTCCCGCCGCAGCACCCGCCAGGCCAGGAAGAGGTTGCGGATCAGGTTCTTGATGCTGCGGTTGGTCGGGTGGTGGGCCCAGATCACGCGCTCGTCCTGGAGCAGGGTCCGGGCGTCCTCGAGCGGGAAGGTGACCCAGAAGCGTTCGTGCTTCTCCCAGGCCGGCCGCAGGTTGACCATCTCGAGCAGGTGGCCACCGGTCGAGGTGACGAGGGCCAGCTTCACCGGTCGGCTCCTGCCGCCCGCTCGCGGATGGCTCGATAGACCGGCTCGAGCACCGCCCGGGGAGTGAACGGCCGGGCCGCCTCGAGGCAAGCGGCCCGGTCCCGGGGCGCGGCCAGGACCTCGGCGATCGCGCCGGCCAGGGCGGCTGGATCGCGCTCGGCCACCAGCCGGCCCTGCTCCGGCCGCCGGACCAGCCGCGGCGCCTCGCCGATCCGGGTCGAGGCGACCGGCGTCCCGCAGGCCAGGGCCTCGATCATCGCCAGCGGCATGCCTTCGAAGGCGCTCGACATCACGAAGGCATCGGCCGCGTTCAGCCAGCGGGCGACCTCCCGCTGGCCGAGGGCGCCGGCGAAGTGGACCCGGTCGGCCAGGCCCTCGGCGGCGACGAAGGCACGCATCTCGTCGCCGAAGCTGCCCTCGCCGGCCAGGACGAGTTGGGCCCGGGCCGCCGACGCCGGCAGCGCCCGCCAGGCCCGGAGCAGCAACATCGGGTCCTTCTGGGCCTCGAAGCGGCCGGCGAAGAAAGCCAGCGGCAGGGCCGGATCCAGGCCGGCGGCGGTGCAGAGGCGCCGGCGGAGTTCGGCGCGCTCCTCCTCCGGCAGCGGGTGGAAGACGGTGTCGTCGGCCCAGGTCGGCAGGAACTCGGCCTTGCCGGCCAGGGCGGGATGGCGCTGCAGCCACCACTCGATCGCGTCGGAGCGTTCGCTCCAGAGGCGGTCGACCCGGGGCAGGATCCGACGTTCGAGCCGGAAGTAGAGGCCCGGGAAGCGGCGCCAGGTCACCTCGGTGCCGGAGCCGAGGATCTGGTCCTCCGGGTGGTAGTGGAGGAACATCAGCTTCTGCTCGGGCCGGCGCAAGGCCGGCCAGGCCGGTTCCAGGCGGTGGAAGAGCAGGCTGCCTCCCTCGAGATCGGTGCGACGGAGGAAGCGGCGCAGGCGGAGGGTGTAACGGAGGCTGACCGGGATCCGGGAGCGGATCGAGGGATGGGCGGCCAGGAGGGGCAGCTGACGGATCCGGCGGCCGCCGACCTCGACCTCGGACCAGCGTCCGACCGGCCGCCGCTCGGGCTCGACCGTGATCCCGGCCAAGCGGACCTCGAGGTCCGCCGGGGCGTGGGCGATGAAGGTGTTGATCATCGTCCCGACCCCGGAGGCGTAATCGACGCAAGGGTCGTGCGGGTGGAGGATCCAGGCCAGCATCGACGGCGATTCTAGAGGTCCCGGCGCCCTCGCCCGCTAGCATGAGCGGTTCCTGGTCCCGATGCGAGCCGATCGCCCGCCCCTCCGACTCCTTCCGGCCCCCGGCCTGGAGCTCCTCGTCCTGCCCGACGCCCGCTTCAAACGGGCCCTGCTCCAGGTCCACTTCGACTCCCCGTTCACCGACGGTCGGTCGCCGGCCCGGGTGCTCGCCGCTCAGATCCTCGAACAGGGCACCCGGAGCCATCCCAGCCAGATGCACCTGACCCGAGCGGAGGAGTCCCTCTACGGCGCCTCGGTCGGGCTCGACGGCCGCCGCCTGGCCGACGGCCATCGGGTCACCTTGGCGGTCTCCTGGGTGGGGGAGCGCTTCCTGCCGGCCGGCGCCGCGGTCCAGGCCGGAGTCTGCGCGCTGGCCCGGGAACTGCTCGAGGAACCGGCCCGGGACGCCGCCGGCCAGATTCCGGCCGCCACCCTGGAGCGCGAACGGCGCCAGCTCCTGCGGCGGATCCGGTCCCTGAGCGACGACCGGGCCGCCTATTCCCGCCAGCGTTTCCTTCAGCTCCTCTGCGGCGACGACCCCTTCGGGCGGCCGCTGTGGGGGGGCGAGGAGGAGGTCGCCGCCCTGAAGGAGGAGGACCTCGAGGCCGCCCGCCACGGCTTGCTCGAGCAGGCGCGGATCTCGGCCGTCCTGGTCGGCCCGGCCGATCCGGAGGAAGTCGCCGCCTTCCTGGCCGACTGGTTCGGCGCCGGCGGCCCGCACGCCGACGCGGTGCGGCCGCCGCTGCCGCCGGTTCGTCTCGACCGCCCGGATCGACTCCGGGAGGACCGCGAGGCTCTGCCGCTCGACCAGGCCCGGCTCCACTTCGGCTTCCGGTTCCCGCCGCCGGCGACGCCGGAGGATTTCGAGGCTCTGACCCTGGCCAACGCCATCCTCGGCGGCGGCGCGCAGGGGCGGCTGTTCCGGATCGTCCGCGAACAGCGCTCCCTCTGCTACGGGATCTCCTCCTCGCTCCGTGCCCGCAAGGGGATCCTGGCGGTCGGGGCCGGCATCGACGCCGCCTCCTACCGCGAGGTCCGGGACGAGATCCTGGCCCAGGCCGCGGTGGTCGCGGCCGGCGACTGGAGCGAGGAGGAGGAGGCCGCCGCCCGCGCCGGTCTGCGGGACCAGCTCGATTCCCTGGCCGATTCGCCCTCCGGCCTGGCCCGCTTCCACGATCGGGAGCGGCTTCTCGGCTTCCGCCGGACCCCGTCCGAGCGGGTGCGCGACGTCGCCGCGGTGACCCGGGAGCGGATCGCCGCGGCCGCGGCCGCGTGGGAGCCCGCGCTCGTCTACCTATTGGCGCCGGTGGCGGCCGGGGAGGAGGCGGCGTGAGCGGGCTGCGCCGGATCCGCTCTGAGCGGCTCGACGAGACCCTTCACTTGGGCCGCGCCGCCGGTCTGCGTCTGGCGGTGGTCGAGCGGCCCGGCTTCGCCACCGCCGCCGGCTACTTCGGGCTGCGCTTCGGGAGCACCGACACCCGCTTCCGGCCGGCCGGCGGCGAGGTGATCGAGGTCCCGGACGGGGCCGCCCACTTTCTCGAGCACAAGCTGTTCGAAGGCCGGGAGGAGAAGGTCTTCGACCGCTTCGGTCGGCTCGGCGCCGACTTCAACGGCGGCACCGGCTTCCGCTCGACCAGCTACTACTTCGTCAGCGCCGGCCGCTTCGAGGCGGCCCTCGAGGTCCTGCTCGACTTCGTCCAACGGCCGCTGATCACCGAGGAGCGGGTCGAGAAGGAGAAGGGGATCATCGAGCAGGAGGTGCGGATGTACGAGGACTTGCCGCAGTACCGCGGCCTGTTCCTGCTCCACCGCGCCCTCTACGCCGCCCATCCGATCCGGATCCCGCCCGGCGGCACGGTCGCCTCGGTGCGGGCGACCACCGCCGCCGACCTTCAGGCTTGCTTCGACTCGTTCTACCGACCGGCCAACCTGGTCCTGGTCGTGGCCGGCGACCTCGATGCCGAGCGGGTTCTGGCCAGGGTCGCCGACCAGGTCGAACCGCGCCCGGAGCTGGCGGTCGAGCGCCTCTACCCGGCCGAGCCGGAGCGGCCGGCGGCGACCCGGCTGGAGGAGGAATTCCCGGTCAGCCGGCCCCACGCCTGGCTGGCCTGGCGGGAACGGGGCGGCACCGGCCCGGGGGCGGCCCTGCTCGAGCGCCGGGTGCTGAGTTCGCTGCTGCTCGAACTGGCGCTCGGCGACTCGAGCGAACTCCATCAGGAACTCTACCAGGCCGGCACGGTCGACGAGACCTTCGCCTGCGGCTACAGCTGCGACACGGACTACGGCTACGCCGTCCTCAGCGGCCAGTGCGAGGATCCGGACGCCTGGGCCGACGGCCTCCGTACCGCGATCCGCCGGTTCGTCGCCCGCGGCCCAGACGAGGCCGAACTGGAGCGGGTGCGGCGCGCCGCCTGGGGTTCTCTGGTCAGCGGCCTGCAGGCGCCCGGCGCCGTCGCCGGCTCGGTCCTGCACTCGCTGCTTCTCGATCAGGAACCGTTCGGAGTGCTCGCCGTGCTCGAGCGGGCCGACGTCGCGGCCCTGCGCGAGCGGGCGGCCGAGCTCTTCGACCCCGGCCAGGAGGCGATGGCGGTGCTGCGGCCGCCGGCCGAATGAGGGCCTTTCTGCTCGGTCCGACCGCGGCCGGCAAGACCGCGGCGGCGGTGGCCCTGGCCCGTCGGACCCGGGCCGAGATCCTGTCCATGGACTCGATGTTGGTCTATCGGGGCCTGGACATCGGGACGGCCAAGCCGGGACCGGAAGAGCGCGGCGGCGTTCGCCACCACCTGATCGACCTGGTCGGCCCGGACGAGGAGTTCTCGGTCAGCCGCTGGCTGGCGGCGGCGCGGGCGGCCGAGGCCGAGGTCCGACGGCGCGGCGCGCCGGTGCTCTACGTCGGCGGCACCGGGCTCTACTTCAAAGCCGCCGTCGCCGGCCTCTTCGACGGGCCGAGCGTGCCGGCCGAGCTGCGCCGCCGGGTCGAGGCGGAACTCGCGGCCGGCGGCCGCGAGGCCCTGCGCCGGGAGCTGGCGGCGGGGGACCCGGTGCTGCACGCGCGGCTGCACCCGCACGACGACAAGCGGCTGCTGCGCGGGATCGAGGTCCTCCGTCACACCGGTCGGCCGCTCTCCTCCTGGCAGCGGCAGTGGCGGCGCCGGTCCCGGATCGGCGAGCCGGCGGTGGCCTTGGTTCGGCCGCGGGCCGAGGTCCACCGACGGATCGAGGAGCGGTTCGACGCCATGCTCGCCGCCGGCCTGCTGGAGGAGGTGGACCGGATCCGCCGCGGCCCTGGCTTCTCCCGCTCGGCTCGGATGGCCCTGGGCTACCGCCAGCTCCTCGACCACCTCGAGGGCCGATGCAGCCTGGAGGAGGCCCGGCGTCGGGCGATCGCCCTCACCCGCCGCTTGGTCCGGCGGCAGACGACCTGGCTGCGCAGCTTCCCCGACCTGGTCTGGGTGGAGGCCGGTCCCGCCGAATCGGCCGAGGACCTGGCCCGGCGGCTGGCGGCCGCCCTGCGGCCCTGGCCCGGATCGGGCGGGAACGGAGAATAGGCCGGCCGCCATGAGGCCCGGGCCGAGGCGCTGCGCAACCGGCTTCGGCCCGCGGCCCGGCCCTCACCCGGCTCCTGGTCCGCCCTCCCGCCGGCGACTGAGGGCGGCCATCAAGCGCATGACCTCGGAGCGGTCGACGATGCCGAGGTAGCGGCCGTCGTCGCCGTCGACCACGGCCAAGTGGTTGGCCGGGAAGCCGGCGAAGGCCGCGGCCGCCTCGGCCAGGCCGGCGGTGGCCGGGATCGAGGCCTCGGCCGCGGTCAGGGAGGTCAGGTCGCCGGCGATGACCAGGGAGGCGGCGGCCGGGTCGTAGACCAGCTCGTCGAGATCGCGCAGGCGGATCATGCCGATCAGACGGCCGTCGCCGGCGACCACCGGGAACTGGTTGAGGGGCACGTGGTTGGCGTAGCGGAGGATCTCGGCCAGGCCGGCCTGCTCCGCCAGCCCCGGAATGCCGACCCGCATGATCCGACCGACGGTAAGCGCCGCCAGCTCGTCCGGCCGCCGGCGGCGGCCGCGCACGACCCGGGACAGCAGGGCGAAGGCGCCGGTCCGCTCCCGCTCGTCGGCGCTGTGGACGAGCAGGTGGCCGATGCTCACCTCGCCGGCGGCGACGGCGGTGCGGCGGACCAGCACCGGTCCGGCCAGCTCGAAGACGACGACCGCGCCGAGGATGATGTTCAGCAGCCGCTCGCCCAGCGCCGGGTCGTAGGCGCGGGCGAGCTGGGCGAGCGCGATCGCGGCGCCGGCCTGGCAGAGCAGCCCCATGCCCAGGTTGCGGCTGCGGCCGCCGCCGGGTGGGCGGCCTAGAGCCAGGCCGAGGCGGGCGCCGCCGACCTTGCCGAGCGAGCGGGCCAGGACGTAGAGCGCGACCGCGCCGGCGTTGGCGGCGACGAGCGAGAAGTCGAGATGGACGCCGCCGAGCACGAAGAAGGCGACGTAGGCCGGCTGGGCGAACAGGTCCATCTCGCGCGTAATCGGCTCGAACCAACGGGAGCGATTGACGACCACGGCGCCGGTGGCCAGGAAGGCCAGCATGTGCGGGACCCCGGTGAGCTGGCAGGCGCCGATCGTCGCCAACAGCACCGCCAGCAGCGGCAGCGAGTAGCTGCCGTGGCCGAACCGCTCCTGGAGCAGGATCAGCAGGTGGCCGGCGATCAGCCCGAAGAGCAGCGAGCCGACCAGGTCCCAGGCGACCTCGCCCGGCCCGGCCCCGCCGCCGCCGGCCCAGACCAGAACGAGCAGGGCGATCTCGAACAGGAACACCGCCCAGACGTTGGACAGGGCGGTGAGCAGTCGCAGCAGATCCGTCACCGGCCCCGACGCGTCGTACTCCCGCAGCACGAGCAGGGTGGTCGCCGGCGCCACCGCGATCGCCATCACCCCGAGCAGAACCGCCCCCGGCAGCGAGCCGAGGACGAACCAGGCGGCGACGGCCACGAGCAGGAAGCAGGCCAGACCCTCGACCAGGCTCAGGGCCAGGACCCGGCCGAGGAGCGGCCGGATCCGGTCGAAGCGGAACTCGCCGCCGAGGGCGAACAGGACCAGGGCCATCGCCAGGTCGTTGACCGGGCCGCCGAACAACTCGACGTGTTCGGCCGGCAGCCGGTCGAGCCCGTGGTGACCGAGGAGGATGCCGGCGGCGAGATAGCCGGTGAGACTGGGCAGCCGCAGCCAGCGGGCCAGGGCGCCGCCGAGGATGCCGCCGGCCAGGATCAGGGCTCCCGTGAGGAGGAGCGGCGGCTCCATCTCAGTGGGCGCTGGCCCAGTCCGGGCCGTGGCCGACCTCCACCTTCAGCGGCACCTTGAGCTCCCAGACTCCCTCCATCTCGGTCCGCACGATCTGCTCCAGCCGGGACAGCTCCTCCTGCGGGCACTCGAAGACCAGTTCGTCGTGGACCTGGAGGAGCATCGCGGCGCGCAAGCCGGCGCGGTTCAGGGCCGCGTCCACCCGCAGCATGGCCACCTTGATCAGGTCGGCGGCGCTGCCCTGGACGGGGGTGTTGACGGCCGCGTTCTCGGCTCCGGCCCGGACCCGGGCGTCCTCGGAACGGAGTTCCGGCACCGGCCGGCGGCGGCCGAGAAGGGTTCGGACCTCGCCGCTGGCCCGGGCTTCCTCCAGGGTGCGGTCGAGCCAGGCGCGGACGCCGGGCAGGGCCTCGAAGTAGGCGTCGATGAAGGCCCGCGCTTCGGCGAAGGGGATCTTCAGCTCCCGCGCCAGCCGCTGCGGTCCCATGCCGTAGAGGATGCCGAAGTTGATCGCCTTGGCCCGCGCCCGCAGCTCGGGCGTGACTTCCTCCGGGGCGACCCCGAAGACCAGAGCGGCCGTCCGGGCGTGGACGTCGGCGCCGTCGCGGAAGGCCTGGGCCAGGGCGGGGTCGTCGGCCAGGTGAGCGACCACCCGCAGCTCGATCTGGGAGTAGTCGGCGGAGACCAGGATCCAGCCTTCCTCGCCGGGCACGAACGCCCGCCGGATCTCCCGGCCGTACTCGCTCCGAACCGGAATGTTCTGCAGGTTCGGGTCGCTGCTCGACAGCCGGCCGGTGGCGGCCACGGCCTGGTGGAAGCAGGTGTGGATCCGGCCGGTCTCGGGGTGGATGTAGCCCGGCAGCGCCTCGAGGTAGGTGCCGCGCAGCTTGCTCAGATGCCGGTACTCGAGTAGGGCCTCGACGATCGGCACGCCCCGATAGGGCTCGAGGGCAGCGACGCTGGTGGCGTAGCCGGTCTTGGTCCGCCGGACCCGCGTGACCCCGGCCTGCTCCTGGATGCGGAGCCTCTCGAACAGGATCGGCCCGAGCTGGCGGGGGGAGTTCAGGTTGAACTCCTCGCCGGCGAGTTCGTGAACCTGCTGCTCGAGCCGGCGCTCGCGCTCGCGCAGCCGCCGGCCGAGCTCGGCCAGGCGCTCGCGGTCGACCCGGATTCCGCGCGCCTCCATCTTGCGCAGGACCTCGATCAGCGGCATCTCCACCTCGCGGAACAGGCGCTCCTCGGGAGTCCCGGCCAGGGCGGCGCGCAGCGGCTCGACCAACCGCCAGGTGGCGTCGGCGTCCTCGCAGGCGTAGCGGGCGACGTCGGCGACCGGCACCAGGTCCATCGTCGTCTGCTCCTTGCCGCGGCCGAGCACGGACTCGGTCGAGATCTTGCGCAGGCCGAGATAGCGCAGAGCCAGGGCGTCGAGGTTGTGCGGCGCCAGCGGGTCGGCCAGGAAGTGGGCCAGCATCGTGTCGAACTCCCAACCGCGGACGACGACTCCATGCCGGGCCAGGACCTGGGCGTCGTACTTGATGTTCTGACCGACCTTGGGCAGCGCCGGATCGGTCAGGACCGGGGCCAGGAAGGTGAGCGGGTCCTCGCCGGCCGGCCCGGTCAGGGGCGGAGCGAGATTGAGCGGCACGTAGTAGGCCCGCTCCGGCTCCCAGGCGAAGCTGAGGCCGACCAACCGCGCCCGCATCGGGTCCACCGAAGTGGTTTCGGTGTCGAGGGCGAAGCCGCCGCTGGCCGCCAGCCGCCGGCGCAGCTCCGCCAGCTCGTCGCCGCTGCGCACCAGGCGGTAGTCCCGGCGGTCGGCGGCGTCCTGGGGCCGGTCGCCGCCCGCGCCGGCGGCACCGGTCAGGAGCCGTTCGAGCAGGGAGTCGAAGGAGAACTCGGCGCAGAAGGCGCGCAGGCCGTCGGGATCGGGCCGGCGCCGGACGAGGGCGTCGAGCGGCCCCAGGTCGAGGTCGGTACGCAAGGTGACCAGGGCCAGCGCCGCGCGGGCGTCGGCCGCGTGTCGCTCCAGGTTCTCGCGCAGCCGGCCCTTCTCCTCGACCGGACCGCGGTTCAAGACCTCCTCGAGGCCGCCGTAGCGTTCGAGCAGGGCGGTCGCCTTCTTCGGGCCGACGCCGGGGACGCCGCGGATGTTGTCGCTGCTGTCCCCGACCAGGGCCTGCCACTCCGCCATCCGCTCCGGCGGCACCCCGAACTTCTCCCGGACCCCGTCCGGGCCGAGCAGGACCGGGGGTTCGTTCCGCTTCGGCGGCAGGACCATGACCACCCGCTCGCCGACGACCTGGGCCAGGTCCTTGTCCGAGGCGCAGAGCAGGACCCGATAGCCGGCGGCCGCGCCCTGGGCGGCCAGGGAGGCGAGAATGTCGTCGGCCTCGAAGCCGGGCGCCTCGAGCTGAGGCAGGCCGAGGAGGTCGACCGCCTCGCGCATCCACGGCAACTGCCGCGCGAGGTCCTCGTCCATCCGCTCGCGGGTGGCCTTGTAGTCGGGCGAAAGCCGATGACGGAAGGTCGGTTCCGGACGATCCCAGGCCACCGCCACCCGCTCGGCCGGATGTTCTTCGAGCAGGCGCAGCAGGCTGCCGAGGAAGCCGTAGAGGGCCCCGGTCGGGCGGCCCTGGCTGTCGGTCAGGCCGCGGACGGCAAAGAAGGCGCGGAAGGCGAGCGCGGTGCCGTCGACGACGAGCAGGACCGGAGCGGCGCCGTCGGACATCAGATGTAGCGGAAGAGCAGGAAGCCGCCGACCAGGAGAACGGTGAACCCGATCGCCACCCAGTTGAACCAGCGTTCCACCCAGACCAGGATCGGTGGACCGTACCAACGAAGTAGGAGGCCTTCGGCACCGAAGCGGAGGCCGCGCCCGATCAGGGAGGCGGTGGCGAAGGCTGGTAGGGGGAAAGCCAGAGCGCCGCTGGCGATGGTGAAAACCTTGAAGGGAATCGGAGTGATCGCTGCGATCAGCAGGCCGAAGAAGCCCCGGGCGGCGTACCAGACTTCGACACGGTGCCAGAATCCACGATCCGGATCATAGAAGTCGAGAAGCCAGCGGCCGACGCTGTCCATCAGGAAGACACCGATGGCGTAGCCGAGAAAGGCCCCCAGAACGGAACCGAGGACGGTAAGGAGAGCGTAGCGTGGCGCTCGTTCGGGCTTGCTTGCCCCCATCGCCAGCAACAAGGGGTCAGGCGGCAGCGGGAAGAACGAGGCCTCGGCGAAACTCAAGGCGAAAAGGGCGCCGCTGGCCCAGGGGTGCTTGGCCAAACGCAGCATCCAGTCGTAGCCCCGTTTCAGCAGCCGCGAAAGGGGGTGGAGGAGCGGAAGCCTCATCCCTGGACCGGCCTTAGGTCGCGGAGGGTCCACTCGACGCTGGCCCGGCCGCGGAAGCGGTTCAGGGTCGGGTGGAAGAGGACGTCGAGTCGATCGCCCGGCTCGAGACCGGACCAGTCCTCGGCCCGTCGCCAGCCCAGGGCGCGGACGGCGTGCCCGTTGCGCTGGAGCCGCAGTTCGAGGTGGGAGCCGTCGCCGATCGGCCGCAGCGCGGCCAGCTCGAGGCCGCTGGCCAGGAACAGCGGCTCGGGGTTGCCCTCCCCGAACGGAGCCAGGGAGCCGAGCCGCTCGACCAGTCCCGGGCTCAGCTCGGCGACGCCGACCTCGGCGTCGACCAGGAGTTCCGGCGGCGCCGGTGGCGGCAGCTCGGCTGCGGCCCTCCGCAGAGCCGCGCCGACTTGCCCGGCCCGGTCGGGCTGGAAGTGGAAGCCGGCGGCCCGGGCGTGGCCGCCGTGGCCGTCGAGCCAGGGATCGGCGGCGGCGAGCAGCTCTGCCAGGTCGAATCCCTCCGGCGCCCGGCCGCTGCCGCGGGCGAGGCCGTCGCCGCAGCCGGCCCAGACCAGGGCCGGGCGGCCGGTGGCCTCGACCAGGCGGGCGGCGACGATGCCAAGGACCCCGAAGCGCCCCTCCGGCCGACCGCAGAACAGGACCGGATCGCCCCGCTGGAGCTGTTCCTCCACCTGCGGCTCGAGCCGTCGCATCTCCTCCTGCTCGATCTCGCGCCGGCGGCAATTCAGTTCGTCCAGCTCCACGGCCAGGAGCTCCGCCCGCCTGGCCTCGCCGCAGGCCAGCAGCTCGAAGGCCAGGTCGGGCCGGCCGAGGCGGCCGGCCGCGTTCAGGCGGGGCGCGAGTCGGAAGGCGGCGTCGGCGGCGGACGGCTCGGCGCGGACGCCGGCGACCCGGGCCAGGGCGGCCAGGCCCGGAAAGCCGCTGTTGCCGAGCGTCCGCAGGCCCTCGGCGACCAGGGCCCGGTTCGGCCCCCGCAGCGGCATCACGTCGGCCACCGTCGCCAGCGCCGCGAGGCCGAGGGCGTCGATCAGGAAGCGTCGCCAGGACTCCGGGAGCGCACCGGCCGCCCGCCGCCGCAGCAACCCCCAAACGAAGAGGTAGGCGACCGCGGTGCCGCAGAAGTGAGGGAAGAGACCGGCCTCGGCCGGGGCCCGCCAGGGATTCACCACCGCGGCGTCCGGCACCGCCGGGCCGGGCGGATGGTGGTCGAGGACCACGACCTCGGCGCCGAGGGCGCGGATTCGGCCGATGAAGTCCACGGCGCCGGTGCCGTTGTCCACGGCCACGACCAGCCCGGCGCCGAGGCGGCGGATCCGATCGAGGCTGCGCTCGGAGAAGGAGTAACCGTCCTCGACCCGGTCCGGCAGGAAGACCTCGGCCGGGCGGCCGAGCAGCCGGCACAACCGGGCGAGGAGAGCGCTGCCGGCGATGCCGTCGACGTCGTAGTCGCCGTGGATCAGGATCGGCCGGTTGCCGTCCAGGGCGGCGGCGCAGGCGGCCACGGCCCGTTCGAAGTCCGGCAGGAGTTCGGGGTCGGGCAGCTCGCCGAGGCTGGGGGAGAGCATCGACCGAGCGGCGGCCGGATCGGCGCAGCCCCGGTTGACCAGAACCTGGGCCACCAAAGGATGAAGGTCGAGGGCACGGCGCAGGGCGTCACGCCGGCCCGGATCCTCGGGCAGGAGCCGCCAGCGGCACCGCGGAGCCGGTCCGGTCCGGATCATGCGGCGATTCTAGGGGCGAGCGGAGGGTGGATCCCAGGGGCAGCCGGGCCGCGGGCTACGATGGCCCGCCTCCGACCCGCTCGAGCCGCCGGGCCGGCGTCTCGTCCGCCATGGATCGCTCCCCTCTTCCGCGCATCCCCGCCATGAACGACCTCCTCGCGGCCGGCGAGGAACGCGGTCTCGGCGATTCCGGCCGCGAGGCCCTCCGCCGGGCGCTGGCCGCCGCCCTGGACGAACTCCGCCGGGACTGCCGCCGCGGCCGGCCGCGGGAGCTGGACGATTCCTTCTGGTCGCGGGTCGGCGAGCTGCTGGCGGTGGCGCCGGCGGTGGGCGTGCGGCCGGTGATCAACGCCACTGGAGTCGTGCTCCACACCAACCTCGGTCGCGCCCCCTGGGCGCCGGAGGCGGTGCGGGCCGCCGCAGCCGCCGCCGGCGGCTACGCGGTGGTCGAGATCGACCTCGCTGGCGGCGGCCGCGGCGAGCGGGCGCCGGGCGTCGCCGCCCAGCTCCGCCGGCTGACCGGAGCCGAGGACGCCCTGGCGGTGAACAACAACGCGGCTGCGGTGCTCCTGGCCCTGTCCGCCCTGGCCCGCGGCCGCAAGGTGGCGGTCGCCCGCTCGGAGCTGGTCGAGATCGGCGGCAGCTACCGGATGCCGGAGGTCGTGGCCGCCGCCGGCGCCCGAACAGTCGAGTGCGGAACCACGAACCGGGTCCATCTGCGCGACTTCGCCGCCGCGCTGGAGGATCCGGAGGTCGCCTGCGTGCTCAAGGTCCACCCGAGCAACTTCCGCCTCGAAGGGTTCACGGCCGCAGTCGAGCCGGCCGAGCTGGCCGAGCTCTGTCGCGCGCACGCCGTGCCCCTGGTCTTCGATCTCGGCTCGGGGGTCCTGGGCGGCGACGACCTGCCGGGCACGGCCGGCGAGCCGAACGTCCGTGCCGCCTTGGCGGCCGGCTGCGACCTGGTCACCTTCTCCGGCGACAAGCTGCTCGGGGGGCCCCAGGCCGGCCTGGTCGCCGGCGCGGCGCCGCTGGTCCGGCGCCTGCGTCGGGACGTTCTGGCCCGCTGCCTCCGGCTCGACAAGAGCATCCTCGCCGCCCTCGAGGCCACCCTCGGTCTGCACGCCCTCGGTCCGGCGGCGGTCCGTCGGCGCCTGCCGGCGCTGCGCGCCCTGGCGGCCGACCCGGCCGAACTCCACCGCCGTGCCGCCGCCCTGGCGGCACGCCTGGCCGGGCCCGGCCGGAGCTGCGAAGCGGTCGCCTGCGAATCCCGGGTCGGTTCCGGCGCGGCACCGACCGTCCTGGTGCCGAGCGCCGGCCTCCGGCTCCGGGTGGAGCGCCTCGCCCCGGTCGAACTGGCCGCCCGCCTGCGGCGGTCCGAGCCGCCGGTGATCCCGCGGGTCCAGGACGAGGCCGTCCTCCTCGACCTGCGCACGGTCGCGCCGGGGGAGGAGGAGACCCTCGTCCGCGTCTGCCTGGACGCCCTCGGGGCGACCTAGTCGAATCGGACCGGCAGCGGCCGGGCCGCCTCGACCCGCTCGCCGGGCGCGGCCGGGCCGTCGGCGGCGGCCAGCCGACTGCGGCGGCGGCCGTCCGCCCGCGCCACCTCGAGGTCGAAGCGCAGGCCGGGTCCGCAGGGGATCTCGCAGCGGCCGTCCGGCACCGAGCGGACGAGCTCCGGGCTCGGCGGCGAGGAGGAGGAGGCGCGCCAGCGCAGGTAGAGCCGGGCCGGCGGCGGATCCGGAAGCGGCTCGCCGTCTGGACCGGTCAGGACGAGGGCTAGGATCCCCGCCGGCGGCAGACGCAGGATCCAACCCTCCTCCGGCGCCGGCGCGGCGGGGTCGATCGCCCGCCACGGTGCCGTCCGGGCGGGGAAGCGGGCGACCAGGAAGGCGCGGACCCCGGGCCCGGAGCGGAGGCGGCGGGCCCGGCCTGGCGGAACCGTCAGGCGGGCCCGGCCGTCGGGGCCGGTGACCGCCCGGGCCAGGGCGGGAGCGCGGCCGGCCGGGTCGGGCGGTCGGGCCGTCAGGACCACCGGGACGCCGGCGGCCGGCCGGCCGTCGGCGTCGAGCAGCTGCACCGGGAGTTCCCAAGCCGCGGCGCCGGCCGCGGCCGCGGCCGGGCGGAGGCCCTCGGTCAGGCGGCGGGCGAGGAGGAAGGACAGCGCCAAGACGGCGAGGCCCGCGAGCACCACCCGGAGCATGGCCGGATCCTAGCGGAATCCGGGCCGCCGGCCGCGCCCGCGCTCAGGGGCGCCCGCCGCCGCCGGCCGGGGCCGGGCCCCGGGCCAGGAAGCGCTCGAGCACCGCCTCGAGACGCGGCACGTGGACCGGCTTGGTCAGGTACTCGGTCATGCCCGCGGCCAGGCACTTCTCGCGGTCGCCGATCATCGCGTGCGCGGTCATGGCCACGATCGGAAGGTCGGCGTAGCGGCCGCCGAGTTCGCGGATGCGACCGGTGGCGGCGTAACCGTCGAGGACCGGCATCTGGCAGTCCATGAAGACCATGGCGTAGTCGCGCTTCTGGACCTCCTCGACGGCCTCGGCGCCGTTTTCGACCGCCACCACCTCGATCCCGTACTTCTCGAGCAGCCGGACCGCCACTTTGCGGTTGACCTGGTTGTCCTCGGCCAGCAACACCGGCCCCTTCCAGCGGGGATCCGGCCGCCGCGGCTCGGCCGGAGCGGCCGGCGCGGCCGGCCGGGATTCGGCCGCCGCCGCCGGTCGTCCGGGCGGCGGACCGGCCGGACCGGTGGCTTCGCCGGAGGCGCCGAGCACCGCCAGCATCTCCCGGGCGAGCTGAGCCGACTTGACCGGCTTCCACAGGCAGGCCTCGAAGCCGGCCGTGCGTTCCAGGGTCAGGTCTTCGCGCGGCGTCGAGCCGAGCAGGATCAGATGGCAGTCGTCGTGCTCGGGCAGGCTCCGCACCCGTTCCGCCAGGGCCAGACCGTCCATGCCCGGCATCCGCCGGTCACTGATCAGGAAGGAGTAGGGATCCCCCTCCGCCCGTGCCTCGGTCAGCCGGCGCAGGGCCTCCTCGCCGTCGGCGGCGCAGGTGTAGCGGCAGCCGAGCCCGCGCAGCATCCCGGCCAGGACCCGCCGGTTCGTCTCCAGGTCGTCGACGACCAGCACCCGCCGGCCGACCAAGGCGTCCGGAGGGGCCTGACGGTGCGGCGCGCGGGGCGCCAACGGCAAGCGGAGGGTGAAGCGGAAGACCGAGCTGCGGCCGACCTGAGACTCGACCTCGATCGATCCGCCCATGCTCTCGACCAACTGCTTGGAGATGGCCAGGCCGAGGCCGGTGCCGCCGTAGTTCCGGGTGGTGGAGGCGTCGGCCTGGGTGAACTTCTCGAACAACAGCGGAATCTTCTCCGGCGGAATGCCGACGCCGGTGTCGCGGACCTCGAAGGTGAGGTCGGCGTGGCGCTCGCCGCGGCCGGCCAGCCGGACCTCGACCACGACCTCGCCCTGCTCGGTGAACTTGACCGCGTTGCCGGCCAGGTTGATCAGGACCTGCCGCAACCGGGTCGGGTCGCCGATCAGGTCGGTCGGCACTTCCGGGTCGTGGAAGACGTTCCACTCCAGCCCCTCGGCCGCCGCCTTCACCGCCAGGCTGTCGAGGACCTCTTCGAGCACCTGGTCGAGGTCGAACTCGACCTCCTCGAACTCGAGCCGGCCGGCCTCGATCTTGGACAGGTCGAGGATGTCGTTCAGCAGCTCGCACATGGACTCGGCGCAGGTCCGGATCGTCTCGAGCGCGTCGCGCTCCTCGTCGTCCAGGTCGCCGTCCAGCAGCAGCGTGGCCATGCCGAGGATGCCGTTCATCGGCGTCCGGATCTCGTGGCTCATGTTGGCCAGGAACTCGGACTTGGCCCGGTTGGCCGATTCGGCCTCGGCGGTGGCGGCGCGCAGCCGTTCCTCGACCTCGGCCCGCTCGGTGACGTCGTGCAGGACGAGCACCCCGCCGTCGCCCCAGTTCGCCACCTTGTAGTCGTAGGTGCGGCCGTTGAGCGGGTGGCGTAGGCCGCGCCGGACCAGCGGCTCGGCGTCGGCGCCGACCTGGAGCATCCGCCGGCGCACCTCCCGCAGGTCCGGCTCGGCCAGCAGGTCGCGGAGCCGCAGGCCGGCCTCCTCGAGCGGAGCCAGCACCGCCCGGGCGGCCGCATTGGCGTAGCCCACCCGGCAGCCGATGACGTCGGTCTCGTCCGGTTCGAGCAGGATGACCGGATCGCTCAGGTGTTCGAGGCCGCCGCGGAGCTGCCCTTCGGTCTCGGCCCGCGACTGGATCTGGTGCTGGATCGACTGGCGCCAGGAGTCGGCGATCCAGAGCACCATCGCGATCGCGCCGAGGGCCAGGAAGAGGTGGAAGGTCGGGCCGACCGACGCCGGGAGGCCGTCGGGCAGGGGCCCGATGAATTCGTGCCGCGCCCAGAGGCCGGCCATGGTCAGACCGGCCGAGATCCCGGTGATCAGGCCGCCGCGGAAGCCGAACAGGTAGGCCGCGAACAGCGGCGCCGCCAACATCCACGGCGCCGCCGGGGAGAGGATCCCGCCCGAGGGCACCAGCACCGCCGTGGCCACCAGCAGCAGGTCGGCGATCGTGATCCAGGTCCAGTGGCCGGGATCCTCCCGCCGGCGCAGCGCCATCATCGTGACCAGGTTCAGGGCCAGGCCGGCCAGCACCGCCACGCCGGCCCAGACCTGCCCCACGATCAGGAAGAATCCGGCCACCGGCAGGCCGACGACCTGCAGGCGCAAGGAGACCTCGAGCAGGATCTCGCGCCGCTGCGGCGGCAGCGGAGTGGTCAGGCCGGCCAGCGGGTGGGGCCGGGCGCGGCGCTGGCGGCGC
>RFGR01000050.1 GCA_003696625.1 Planctomycetota bacterium | reverse complement strand
GGGGGGGTCGGGGTTGGGGGGGACGCTGGGCGTCGCCCGGTCTAGGCGCGACGGGGAGACCGGTTTCACGCCTATCTGCGAGTGGCGAAAGGTAGCCGTCCCTCTGGCAAGGGTCAAGCGGAGCCGGCGCCCTCCGGCCGCGGGCGCCGGCGGGCCGGCAGGAGGGCGGCGGCCAGGACGAGCAGGACCGCGACCGGCTCGAACAGCCAGCCCCCCCGGAGGAAGGGCGTCCGGGTCTCCGCCGGGACGAGCGGGAGATCGGTCCGAAACCAGCCCGGCCGTCCCCGCGGGATTCCGGTGACCGGGCCGCCGCCCGGGCCGACGAGGACCGTCGGGCCGGTGTTCGTGGCCCGCAGGACCGCCCGGCCGGTCTCGGCCGCCCGCAGCCTCGAGGCGGCCACCATTTGGTCCATCTCGGCGCCCGGCCCGAACCAGGCCTCGTTCGAGAGGACCAGGAAGGCCGCCGCCCCCTCGTCGGCCTGGTGCCGGAAAACGGCCGGAAAGACGTTCTCCCAGCAGATCGCGGTGCCCAGGCGGAACGGGGAGCCGTCCGGCCGGATCAGCTCGAGCGGAGTCGAGGTGGATCCCGGGACGAACGTGGGATGGAGGCCGAAGCCGTCGTAGATCCGGTCCGCGAGCCAGCGGCCGCCCGGGAAGCGGGCGGAGAAAGGCAGGCGTTCTCCGAAGGGAACGAGTTCGGTCTTCCTCGCCCGGGCGACCAGGGCGCCGTCCGGGGCGAAGACCACCGCCTCGCTGCTGCGGGGGCTGAGAGCGTCCGGCGGCGCCTCCGCGGGCAGGATCCCGTAGGCGTGGGCGCCGGTCAGGAACCAGCCTCCGGGAGCCAGGATCCGGGCCGCCTTGCGGGCGCCCTCCCGCTGCCACTGGCGGATCAGCCAGAGGTCGTAGCCGGCGGGCGGGCCGCCGCGGCGGGGGAGCCGCAGGATCCCCTCGCCCGCCTCCGGCACCACCGGGTAGAGGAACATGGTCTCGGCCCAAACCAGCAGCGTGGGCAGCCGCTCGCCCTCAGCCACCGCCTGGTTCCCGAGTTCGAGGTGGCGGTCCAGGATCCGGGCCCGACCGCCCTGGACCGTCTTCTCCCCCACCTCGATCCCGGGCTGGATGCAGAGGGTGTCCAAGCCACCGACGGGCTCCGGTCGCCGGGTCCGGGCCGCCGTCCCGCCGAGGAGCAGGAGCAGAGCCGGGAACAGAATCAGTTCCACCGGCCGCCGACGGCCCCGGGCGGCCAGGGCGGCCAGGAAGGCGCCGGCCAGGAGCACCAGGATCGCCAAGCCGGCCTCCCCGACCACGGCCGCCAGCGCCGGACCGCCGGGGGTCCCGGCCAGGCCGATCCCCCAGGAGGCCCAGGGGACGCCTCCCATCGGCCACCGGGCCCGCATCCACTCGACCAGGAGGATGGCCCCGGCTGCGGCCAGGGTCCGAGGCAGCCGTCGCCGGAGCCGGGCGAAGAGGGCGCCCTCCGCGCCCCAGGCCAGGGCCAGGACCGGCGCCGGCCCGAAGGGCAGGGCCCAGAAGGTGTGGGCCAAGAAGGAGAAGGTGCCGAGCCAGAAGACCAGTCCCCCCAACCAGTCGCCGAGGAAGCGCCGGCGGCCGCGGCCGGCCCGCTCCCACCAGGCCAGCCGGGGCACCAGGCTGAGCGCCGCCAGCCACCCCGGACCCGGCCAGCCGGGCAGGGCCGCAAGCCGAAGACCGGCGGCGAACAGGGGAAGCCAGAGGTTCCGCATTCGGAGGGCTCAGCCCAGCCGCAGGAACTCCACCGGATCCCCCGGCCGGACTCGGGCGCCGGGCGGAAGCGCCAGGAGCGCATCGGCCTCGGCCAGGGCGGTCCAGTCGCCCGAACCCTGCTGCGGCCGGGGGCGCACGCCGGGGAGGCCCGCGGCGGAGGGTTCGAGCGAGGCGGTCAGGAAGCGGGGGCGCTTCTTGGCCGCGGCCTCGCCCAGACAGCGGCCGGCCTCGAAGACGGGCAGCTCCGGGACTCCGGTCTCGCCGCCGAGCCGGCGCAGGACCGGCGCCGCCAGCAACTCGAGGATGACGAAGGAGGAGAGCGGATTGCCTGGGAGCCCGAGCACGAGCGCCGGGCCGCGCCGGCCGGCCCAGACCGGCTTGCCGGGCTGGACCGAAACCCCGTGGAAGAGCCGTTCGACGCCGAGGTCGGCGAACACCTCGGGCAGGTGGTCCTTCTCCCCCATGCTGACGCCGCCGATCGTGATCAGCAGGTCGATGCCGCCGGCCAACGCCTCGGCCGCGGCGGCCCGGAGGTCCTCCGGCCGATCGGGCAGGTGCCGATCGAGGACGACCTCGCCACCGGCCCGGGCAAGCTGGAGGATCGAAGCCAGACGGTTGCCGTCCCGGACCTGATGAGGTTCCGGCCGCTCCGTCCACGGAACGACCTCGTCACCGGTGGAGAGCACCGCGCAGCGGGGCCGGGGCCGGACCGGGATCGGGTCGAGACCGCAGCCGGCGGCGGCCGCGAGGTCCTCCGGCCGGAGGCGCCGCCCCGGCTCGAGCAGGACGCGGCCGGTGGGTCCCATCTCGCCGGCCGCCCGGACGTGGCGGCCGGGCTCCGGCGGCTCGTCGAGCCGGAGCAGCTCCCCGTCGAGCCGGGCCCGCTCGACCGGAACGACCGCATCGGCCCCGGCAGGGACGGTGCCGCCGGTCATCACCGCCACGGCCTCGCCCGCTCCGACCTCGGCCCGGCCCGGGGTGCCGGCGTGGACCGCCCCCCGCAGCCGGCGGGGATCGGCGCCGTCGCCGGAGCGGACCGCGTAGCCGTCCATGGCCGACCGCGGCACCGGCGGCTCGGGCCGATCGAGGGCCACAGGCCGCGCCAGCACACGTCCCACCGCTTGTGCGAGCGGCAGGAACTCCTCGCCGGAGAGGGGCCGAACCTCGGCGAGGAGCAGGCGGGCGGCCTGCTCCAGCGGCAGCAGCCGATGGCCGCGGTGTCCCTGGTCGCGGGGGTCGTCGGTCATTTCCGCCTCATCTTGGCCGCGGGATTCGGACAATGGAAGCTCGGGCCGGCTCGTAGCACCGAATCCAACCCCCGCCCGCCATGCGATCCCTTCCCTCCGCCCGTCTACCGCTCCTCCTGGTCGCTGCGCTGACGCCGATGCCGACCGCCTGCACCCGCCCGGCCGGCCCACCGCCCGCCGACGACCCCGACGGCGCTCCGGCGGCCGGTGAGGCGGCGGAGTCGGACCAGGAGCCGGTCTTGGTCCGGACCGCTCCGGTCACCCGGCGCACGATCGAACGCGCCCTCGAAGCCACCGCCGACGTCGTCTCGCTCGACGTGGTCGACGTCTATCCCGAGCGAAACCAGCCGGTGGTCGAACTCCTGGTCGAGGAGGGCGACCGGGTCGAAGCCGGCCAGGTGCTGGCCCGGTTGCGCGACGACCTCGAACGGCTGGCGGTGGCCGAGGCGCGGGTCCGCCTGGCCGAGGCCGAGGACGAGCTGCAGCGGGCCGAGACCGACCATCAGCGGAACGTCGCCCTGCTCGCCGGCGACGTGCCCGGGGGCACCGGTGCGATCTCGGAGCGCGAGCTGGAGACCAGCAAGATGGCGCTGGTCACCGCCCGCACCGCGGTCGAGGCCTCGCGAGTGGCCCTCGACCGGGCCGAGTTCGAGCTGGCCCAGACCGTGATCCGAGCGCCGATCGCCGGCACCATCGCGGTCCGCGAGATCTCGCTCGGCGACATGGCCAACCCGGCCGTCCGCGCCTTCCAGATCGTCGACGAGTCCCATCCGAAGGCGGTCTTCCACCGGCCCCAGCGCGAACTCTCCCTGCTCCGGGTCGGCCAACCGCTGGTCGCCACTTGCGAAGCGCTGCCCGGCGTGGAGATCCGCGGCCGGGTCGAGCGGATCGCGCCGACCGTGGACAGCGCGAGCGGCACGGTCAAGGTGACCGCCGCCCTGGACGCCGAGACGCCGGTGCCGATCGGGGTGTTGATCCGTCTGCGCCTGATCCTCGACCGCCACGAGGACGCGCTGCTGGTGCCGAAGAAGGCCCTGATCTACCAGGGGGACGAGGTCTTCTGCTTCGTCGTCCGCGACGACCGGGCGGTCCGCCTGCCGCTCCGTTGCGGCTTCGAGGAGCCGGACTGGATGGAGATCCTGCCGGACCCGGAGCGGCCGCTCCGACCCGACGACCGGGTGGTCGTGGTCGGCGGCGACCGGCTGGCGGACGGCGATCCGGTGGCCCCGGCCGAGGAGGCCTGATGGCCGCGGACGGCCCGCTCGCCCTCGGCGTCCGGCGGCCGGTGGGGATGCTGATGCTCTTCACCGCCGTGGTCGTCTTCGGGGTGGTCTCGCTCGGCAAGCTCCCCTTCGACCTCCTGCCCGACGTCGACTACCCCTCGCTGACCGTGCGCACGGTCTATCCCGGCGCGGCGCCCGAGGACCTCGAGGAGCGGGTGACCGAGCGGATCGAGGACGCCCTGGCCACGGTCGGCGGCGTGGTCCGGATGCGCTCGAGTTCGCGGGCCGAGGTCAGCGAGGTCCTGCTCGAGTTCGAGTGGGGCTCGAACCTGGCCTTCCTGGTCCAGGACGTCCGCGAGCGGCTCGACCGGGTGTTCCTGCCGGCCGGGGTCGAGCGGCCGCTGATCCTCCGCTACGACCCGGCCCTCGACCCGGTGATGCGGATCGCCCTGTCCAGCGACCGCGCCGACTTGGTCCGGCTGCGCGACCTGGCCGAGCAAGAGGTCGAACGCGAACTCGAAGGGCTGCCGGGCGTGGCCGCGGTCAAGGTCCGCGGCGGCCTCGAAGACGAGATCCAAGTCCAGGTCGACCCGCAAAAGCTGGCTTCCTTCCGCCTCACCCCGGAGCTGGTCCGGCAACGGCTCGAGGAGGAGAACCTGAACGTGCCCGGCGGCACGGTCGAGGAGGGCGCGGTCGAATACACGGTGCGGACCCTGAACGAGTTCCGGAGCCTGGCCGACATCGCCGACCTGCCGCTGGTCCGGCGCGGCAACGGCACGATCGAACTGGGCGACGTCGCCCGGGTCGTCCGGGCCGCCCGCGACCGGGACGTCATCCTGCGCGTGGCCGGCGCCGAGGCGGTCGAGATCGACGTCTACCGGGAGGCCGGGGCCAACATCGTCGCGGTCTCCGAGCGGGTCCGGGAGCGGCTGCTGCCGCGGCCGCCGACCCGGGCTGAACGGGCGCGGGCCGAGAAGGCCCGGCGACTGGGCCGGCCGGAGCCGCCGCGGCCGCGCTCGATCGCCGAAAAGCTGCCCGACGACCTGCGCCTGACCATCCTCAGCGACCAGGCCCTGTTCGTCCGCGGCGCCATCGACGAGGTCCGCGACGCCGCTCTGGCCGGCGGCATCCTGGCGATCCTGGTCGTCTTCCTGTTCCTGCGCCGGCTGGCGGCCACCGCGGTCATCGGTCTGGCCATCCCGGTCTCGATCCTCTCCACCTTTGGCGCCATGTATCTGGCCGGGGTGAGCCTGAACGTGATGTCCCTCGGCGGCCTGGCCCTGGGCATCGGCATGCTGGTCGACAACGCCATCGTCGTCCTCGAGTCGATCGAGCGTTGTCGGGCCGAGGGCGATCCGCCGCTGGCGGCGGCGGTGCGCGGGGTGCGCGAGGTCGGCGCCGCGGTCACCGCCTCGACCCTGACCACGATCGCCGTCTTCGCCCCGATCGTCTTCGTCGAGGGCGTCGCCGGCCAGACCTTCGGCGACCAGGCCCTGACCGTGGTGGCCTCGCTGCTGCTGTCGCTGGCGGTGGCGCTGTTCTTCATCCCCGGCCTGGCCGCCCGCCTCGACCGGCGGCCGGCCGCGGCCCCCGGCGACGCCGCCGCTCCGGCCGAGACCGGCCGCCGGGCGCGGCTGTTCCCGCGCAGCCGCCGCCTCTTCGCCGGCCTTCGGCGGCCCCGGCGCTGGCTGCCGGCCGCGCTGGTCGCGGCGATCTGCACCGGCGCCGCCCTCTTCCTGTTCGGCGCCGCCCGGGCGGAACTCGCCCCGCGGCTGGCCGAGTTCCCGGCCGGCGGCCGCTCCGGTATGGCGGCGCTGCCGCCCGAGGTCCGGTCGCGGGTCGCCGCGCTCCAGTTCGGCGGCTTCGTCCTGCTGCTGCCGCTGCTGTGGCTGGCCGGCGAGCCGTTGCTGGTCGTGCTCGGCCGGTTCCTGGCCGACCTCGCTGGCCTCCTCTTCCTGTTCCTGCGCGGCCTCGGCCTGGTGGTGTCGGCGCCGGTCTGGCTGCTGCTCCAGGTCCCGGCCCTGCTCGTGGGCGGCCTGCAGAGCTTGCTCGAGAAGACCTACCCGGCCTTCCTGCGCCGAGCCCTGCGGGCGCCGCTGCTCGTCCTCCTGATCGTCGCCGCCCTCGGCTGGTCGAGCTGGCGGGCCGCCGCCGGCCTCGGTCGAGAACTCCTGCCCGAGGTCCTCCAGGGCGAACTGACCGCCGAGCTGTTCTTCCCGGCCGGCTCGCCCCTCGAGGAGACCGACCGGCTGGCGGCCGAACTCGAACGGCGGATCCGCCGGATCGACGGGGTGGTCGAGACCGCGGTCCTGGTCGGCGCCGACCGCGAGTCCACCCGTTCGGACGAGGACGGCCCGCACGTCGCCCGGGTCACCGTCCGCACCCGGCCGGGGGCCGCTGCGCGGGCGACCGAGCTGGCGGTCGAGGCCGGCATCCGCCGGCTGCTGGCCCGCGAACCGGCCCTGGCCAGGTTCGAGATCCGCCGCCCGACCCTGCTCGCGCTCGAAGCGCCGCTCGAGGTCGAGGTGCTGGGCGAGGACCTGGACGCCCTGGCCGAGGCCGCCCGGCGGGTCGAGCACGCCCTGCGCGGCGTCCCGGGCATCGCCGACCTGCGCACCTCGGTCCGCCGCGGCAACCCGGAGGTGCTGGTCAGCCTCGACCGCGAGCGGCTGGCCGAGCACGGCCTGAACCTCGGCCAGGTCGCCCAGCGGCTCCGGCTGGCGGTCGAGGGCGAGGTCGGCTCGACCTTCCCCGAGGAAGACGAACGACTGGACATCCGCGTCCGCGCCGACCTGTCGCGGATGCAGCACGTCGAGCAGCTCCGCGACCTGCCGGTCAACCCCGAAGCCGAACGGCCGCTGCCGCTCGCCGCCGTCGCCACCCTCACCACCGGCTACGGCCCGAGCGAGATCCGCCACGTCGGCAAGCGGCGGGCGGCGGTGGTCGCGGCCACCCTGACCGGGGCCGGCCTCGACCTGGGCGGCGTCGCCCGCCGGATCGAGGAGCGGCTGGCCAAGCTCGAGCTGCCGCCGGGGGTCGGCGTCCGGGTGGCCGGCCAGAAGGAGGAGATGGAGAAGGCGCTCGGTTCCTTGCTGTTCGCCCTGATCCTGGCCGTGTTCCTGGTCTACGCGGTGATGGCGGCTCAGTTCGAGTCGCTGTTGCAGCCGTTCGTGATCCTGTTCTCGGTGCCCCTGGCCGGCGTCGGCGCGGTCTGGGCCCTGCGCCTGGCCGGCGAGCGCTTGTCGGTGGTGGCCCTGCTCGGCTGCGTCGTTTTGGCCGGCATCGTCGTCAACAACGCGATCGTCCTGATCGATCGGGTGAACCGCAACCGCCGCCGCGGCCTCGACCTGGACCAGGCGATCGTCGAGGCCGGGCGGACCCGCCTGCGGCCGATCCTGATGACCACCCTGACCACGGTCCTCGGCATGCTGCCGCTGACCGGCTGGTTGCCCGAGCTGCCGCTGATCGGGAGCATTGGCGGCGCCGAGGGCACCGAACTGCGGGCGCCGATGGCCCTGGTCGTGATCGCCGGCCTGTCGGTCTCCACCCTCCTCACCCTGGTGGTGGTGCCGGTGCTCTACCGGCTGGCCGCCCTCGCCGCCGGCAGGAGCCGGGCGTGAACGACGGGCCGCTGGTCGCCTTCTTCCGCCGCCTGATCGGCCGGCCGGTGGCGGTGCTGATGCTGGTCGCGGCGGTGCTCGGCGCCAGCGCCATCGCCGCGCTGCGCATCCCGGTCGAGCTGCTGCCGCGCGGCTTCGCATCCTCCACCATCACGGTCGTCGCCAACTGGCCTGGGGCCAACCCGGTCGAGGTCGAGCGCCGGGTCGGCCGGCCGCTCGAGGAGGAGCTGCGGACGATCCGCGGCCTGAGCGAGATCACGACCCGGGCCGAGGAAGGAAGCTGCCGGGTCAGCGTCTCTTTCCCCGGCAGTTTCGACATGGACCAGGCCTACGCCGAGGTCGCCGACCGCCTCGAGCGGGCGCGGCCGAGCCTGCCGGCCGAGGTCGACCGCCTCCTCGTCTTCCGGACCAACCTTGACTCGCTGCCGGTGGTCTGGTGCGCGGTGCTCTACCCGGACGAGATGGCGGCCGAGGCGCCGGCCCTGGTCGAGGACGTCCTCGTCCCCCGGGTCGAGGCGGTCGACGGGGTGGCCTCGGTCCGCGCCGACGGCCTCATGCCGCGGGCGGTCCGCATCCTGCTCGACGAGGACCGGGTCCGGGCCAATCGGATCGACATCGGCCAACTCTACCAGCGGCTGCTGGCCGACAACCTGTCGCTGGCGGTCGGCGACTTGGCCGAGGGCGGCGAGCGGACGATCATCCGGGTCGACGGCCGCTTCCACGACCTGGCCGAGATCGAGGACTACCCGCTGGGCGACGGCCTGCGCCTGCGTGACGTCGGCCGGGTCGAGTACACCTACTACGCGCCGGAGTTCTTCTTCCGCATCAACGGCCGGCCGTCGATGGTTCTGGCCGTGTCCAAGGAGACGGCGGCCAACAGCTTCGAGGTTTCGCGACGGCTGCAGGAGCTGTTTGCGCACGATCTCCCGGCCGATCCCGAACTCGGCCGGCTCGACTACTTCGTCTTCTACTCCGAGGGCGAGACGATCGCCAACTCGCTGCGCGACTTGGTCGAGAACGCGGCCATCGGCGGCTTGATCGCCTGCGCGGTCCTCTACCTGTTCCTGCGCCGGCTGCGCTTCACGCTCCTGATCGCTCTGTCGATCCCGTTCTCGGTCCTGGCCACCCTGGCCTGGCTGTACTTCTCCGGCGGCTCCTTCAACTTGTTCTCGATGATGGGCATCACGATCTCGATCGGGATGCTGGTCGACAACTCGGTGGTCATCGTCGAGAGCATCTTCCAGCGCCGCGAGCGCGGTCAGCCGCTGGCCGAGGCCTGCAGCCGCGGCCCGGCCGAGATGGTCCTGGCGGTGGTGACGGCGACCGCGACCACGATCGTCGTCTTCCTGCCGCTGATCTTCATGTCCGAGGAGCGCAACACCCGCCTGTTCGCCGCCTCGATCGGCGGTCCGCTCTGCGTCGCCCTCGCCGCCGCCCTGATCCTGGCCATCCTGATCGTGCCGGTGGCCGGCCGCTTCCTGGTCCGCGGCGGCGTTCGGCCGGGCCCGCCGCGGCCGGCCGCTCCCGGCTGGAGCGGCCGCCTCGGCGCCTGGCTGGCCGGGGTCGTCGACTGGTCGCTCCGCCACCGCTTCCGCGCCTGCACCCTGGCCTTATTGTTCCTCGCCTCCGCTCCCCTGGCCTCCTCCGGCCGGCTGGTCCAGGAGCGGATGGGCGGCTCCGGCCAGATCGAGTTCGACATCGACTTCAGCCGCAACACCACCCTGGCGGAGGCCGAGGCGGCCGCGGCCCGGATCGAGCGGGCGATCCTGGACGGCGGCGTCCTCGACCGGATCCGCGAGATCGGCGGCGCGGAGACGTCGATGGGCCTGTTCTTCGGCCGCCGCTCCGGGCAGATCATGTTCTGGCCCGACCGGCCGCTGTCGCTCGAAGAAGAGCAGCGCCTGCGCGACCTGGTCGAGCAGGGCGTGCCGGCTGACCCCGCCTTCGAGATCGACTTCGCCGGCCGCTTCGAGGAAACCGGCGACCGCCAGGACGAATGGCAGCGCCTGGTCCTCAGCGGCCCGGACAGCCTGACCGTCGCCGCCCTGGCCGAGGAGGTCCGGGCGGCCGCCCGGCGCAGCGGCGACTGGCTGGCGGTGGCCGAGGTCGACGATCCGGCCCTGGAGCTGCGGGTCCGCCTCGACCGGGACAAGCTGGTCCGCGCCGGCAGCGGCACCCGGCAGGTGCTCGGGGTGATCGAGTGGGGCCTGCGCGGCCTGATGATCAGCCGCTTCCAAACCCCCAGCGGCGACGTGCCGCTGTTGATGGAGTTCGACGAGCCGGAGGACCCGGACCGCTCGCGCCTGGCGGAGCTGGCGGTGGCCGGCTTCGACCGCGGCACGCTGCTGCCGCTCGCCACCTTCGCCGACTTCCGCGTCGGCAGGGCGCCGCGCCAGATCCTGCGCCGCGACGGCCGCACCCTCGAGGTGGTCGGCCTGAAGCCCCGGGACGGCGACCTGCGGCGGGCCGCGGCGGCGATGGAGCGGCTGATGGCCGGCATCGACCTGCCCGAGGGTTACCGCTGGGAGCAGGAGGGCGGCCTGCGCGGCTTCGAGGAGGACCTGGGCGAGCTGCGCGCGGCCTTCGTCCTGGCCGTCGCCCTGGTCTTCCTGCTGATGGGGCTGCTGTTCGAGTCGATCCTGCTCCCGTTCTCGGTCCTGATCACGATCGCCTTCGCGGTCGTCGGCGCCTTCTGGACCTTCCGCTTGACCGGCCTGAACCTGGAGATCATCGGCATGATCGGGATGATCGTCTTGGCCGGGGTGGTGGTGAACAACGGCATCGTCCTGGTCGACCGGATCATCCGGCTGCGCCGCGACGGGCTGGAGCGACACCAGGCGATCGTCCAGAGCGTCCGCGACCGGCTGCGGCCGGTGATGATGACCGCGGTGACGACCATCGCCGGCCTGCTGCCGATCGCGATCGCCCGCCCGGACGGCAACAGCCTCTCCTTCCGCGGCCTCGCGGTCGGCGTCGCCGGCGGCCTCGCCTGCGCCACCTTCTTCACCCTCTGGGCGGTGCCGCTGCTCTACAGCCTGTTCGAGGACCTGGGCCGGGTGCTGGTCCGCGAGACCGTCGGCCGCCTCGGCGGCCGCCGCCGCTGAGCGGCTTGCAGCTCTGGGCCCGGCCGGCGACAATCCCCGGCTCCCAGCGAGCCTCCCCCCTGCTCGACCCGATGGCATGACGACGTTCCTTGACGGCCAGCCCGACGGCGCCGGCCGCCGCTTCGCGGTGGCGGTGGCCGAGTTCAACGGCGACGTCACCGGCGCCCTGCTCGACGGCTGCCTCGCCACCCTCCGCGCCCACGGCGTCGACGACGACCGGATCACCGTCGCCCGGGTTCCCGGCGCCTTCGAGCTGCCGCTCTGCTGCCAGGCCCTGGCGGCCAGCGGCCGCTACGCCGCCGTCATCGCCCTCGGCGCCGTGATCCGCGGCGAGACCCCGCACTTCGAGCACGTCGCCGGCGGCTGCCGCGAAGGCCTGATGCGGGTGATGCTCGACCAACGGCTGCCGGTCGTCTTCGGGGTGTTGACCACGGACACCCTCGACCAGGCCCGGCGGCGGGCGGACCCGGCCCTCCTCACCGGCGCCGACGCCGGCTCCCGGGAGCGGAGCGAGAAGACCGCCCCGCGCTCGAACAAGGGGGCCGAGGCCGCCCTCGTCGCCCTGCGCATGGCCGACCTCTTGTCCCGGATCTGAGATGCCCGTCCCCGTCCGCCGCCGCACCCGGGCCCGCGAGCTCGCCCTCCAGTTCCTCTACACGATCGAGATGCGCGGCTCCTCGGCCCTGGAGGACCTCGAGGAGTTCGTCGACCACCACGTCCGCCGCAGCCCCGATACCCGCGGCCGCGCCGAAGTCCGCGCCTACGCCCTGAGCCTGGTCCGCGGCGTCCAGGAGCGCCGCGACGAACTCAACCTGTGGATCGATCGGATCGCGGCCAACTGGCGCCTGGAACGGATGGCCCACGTCGACCGCAACGTGCTCAGGATCGCGGTCTGGGAACTCCTCTACGCCCCGGACGTGCCCTTCAAGGTCGTGATCAACGAGGCCATCGATCTCGCCAAGCGCTTCTCGACCGCGCAGTCCGGCGCCTTCGTCAACGGCATCCTCGATCGGGCCCGGGTCCTGATCCAGGAGCAACGGGAGGCCGGCATCGATCCGCCGGTGCCGCCGGATCCGGAGACCGCCCCCGCCGGCCGCGAGGCCCGGGACTCCTCCCTCCGGCCGCCGCCGGCGCCGACCCCGCGCCCGCGCCGGCGCACCCTCGAGGCGCCGCCGGCCGCGGCCGGGCCGGACCTGGACGCCCCCAGCCCGGGCGAGGACTTCCCCCTCCCCGAGTCCCAGGACTGAGCCGCGACCATGGTCCTCTCCCGCCTCCGCCGGGGCTTGGCCCGCACCCGCAACCGGATCGCCCACACCCTCCGCCGCCTGGGCGGCGACACCTCCGCCGAGGACACCCTCGAGGCCCTCGAGGAACTGCTCTACACCGCCGACGTCGGGCCGCTGGCGGCCGAGCTGCTGGCCGAGGCCGAGGGCGCGCTGAACCGTGGCCGGCTGGCCGGGCCCGGCGAGCTGCGCGGCTGGCTCCAAGAGCGCCTGGCCGGCCTGGTCGCCGGACCGAACGACCCGGCGGCGCCGCTAGCCCTCGACGGCGGCCCGCCGGCCGTCCTCCTGGTGGTCGGGGTGAATGGTTCCGGCAAGACCACCAGTGTCGCCAAGCTGACCCGCTGGCTCCAGGAGCAGGGCCGGCGGCCGCTGGTCGCCGCCGCCGACACCTTCCGGGCGGCCGCGGTCGAGCAGCTGACGATCTGGTGCGAACGCCTCGGGGTCGAACTCGTGCGCGGCGCCGCCGGCGCCGACCCGGCGGCGGTGGTCCACGACGCCTGCGCCGCCGCCCGCGCCCGCGGCGCCGACGTCCTGGTCGTGGACACCGCCGGCCGCCTGCACACCCAGAAGAACCTGATGGCCGAGCTGGCCAAGGTCGCCCGGGTCGCCGGCCGCCAGGTGCCCGGAGCACCGCACGAGACCCTCCTCGTGCTCGACGCCACCACCGGCCAGAACGCGGTCCGGCAGGCGCGGATGTTCGGCGAGATCGTACCGATCGACGGCGTCCTGCTGGCCAAGCTCGACGGCAGCGCCAAGGGCGGAGCGGTGCTGGCGATCGGACGCGAACTCGGCACGCCGGTGAAGTTCGTCGGCCTCGGCGAAGGGGTCGAGGATCTCGAGGTCTTCGACCCGGCCGCCTTCGCCGCCGCCCTGCTCGATCCCGGAGGGGAATGAGCGCCCTTCTCCTGGCGCTCGCGGTCCTCCTGCCCCTCTGGACCTGGATCCCCCAGGTCCTCGATCCGGCCCGCCTCGGCGGCGGCCTGCTGGCGCTGCCGGTCCTGGCCCTGGCCGCCGGCGCCGCGGTCGGCCGCCGGCCGGCCCGCCTGCCGCGCGGCGGCGGGCTGATCCTCCTCGGCTTGGCCTGCGGCCTGCCACCCCTGCTCCTCGGCGGTCCGCCGCCCTGGGGCGGCCTGGCCGACCGGGCGCCGCTGGCCGCCGCCCTGGCCCTGGC
>RFGR01000049.1 GCA_003696625.1 Planctomycetota bacterium | reverse complement strand
CTCGACCACCGCGTCGGCGGCGGCGCCGGCCTCGCCCGGCCCGGCGCGGTGGGCGGCGACCGGGGCCGCGGCGTCGCAGGCGCGGCGGAGCGCGGCCAGGGAGCCGAAGGACCGGGCGAGGGCGGCCGAGGCTTCCTCCCCCACCTCGGGGATGCCGAGCGCGTACAGGAAACGGGCCAGCTCCGGCCGCCGGGCGGCCTCGATCTCGCGCCGCAGCTCGGCCGCCGACTTCTCGCCCCAGCCCTCCAGGGCGGCGACCCGCGCGAAGTCGAGCCGGAACACGTCCTCGAGCGAGCGAAGCAGCCCGGCCTCGGCGAAGGCCGCGACCGCCTTCTCCCCGAGCCCTTCGATCCGGAGCGCCTTGCGCGAGGCGAGGTGCAAGACCCGCCGCCGCATCTGGGCCGGGCAGTCGAGATTGACGCAGTAGCGGTGCTCGCCGCGGGCGACCGCCTCGGCACCGCACTCCGGACAGCTCACGGGCCAGGTAAAGACCCGCTCGTCGCCGCGGCGTTGATCGGCGAGAGGCCGCAACACCTGCGGGATGACGTCGCCGGCGCGGCGGACGACCACCCGATCGCCGATGCGGATGTCCCGTTCGGCGATGTAGGAGGCGTTGTGCAGGGTGGCGTGGCGGACCGTCGTGCCGCCGAGCCGGACCGGCTCGAGGACCGCTCGCGGCGTCAGCCGGCCGGTGCGGCCGACCTGGATCTCGATGTCCAGCAGCCGGGTGATCTCCTCCCGCGGCGCAAACTTGTAGGCGCAGGCCCAGCGCGGCGTCCGGGCGCGGGAGCCGAGCAGCTCGCGCAGGTCGCGCCGATCCACCTTGATCACGACCCCGTCCATCTCGAAGTCGAGCTGGTCCCGGCGTTCCTCGAGCCGGTCGTGAAAGGCCCGCATCTCTTCCGGCGTCCGCACCACCTCGAGCCAGGGCGAGACCGGGAAGCCCCACTCGGCCACCGCCGCCATCGCCTCGTGGTGGGTGGCGAACTCCGGCCCGCCCTCGCAGCGAACCAGCTCCCAGGCGATCAGGCGCAGGCCGCGGCTGCGGACCACCGCCGGATCGAGGCGCTTCAAGGTGCCGGCGGCGGCGTTCCGGGGATTGGCGAACGGCGCCTCGCCGGCCGCGGCCAGCTCCTCGTTCAGGCGCTCGAACGCCGGCCGCGGCAGCATGACCTCGCCCCGCACCTCGAGCAGGGCCGGCGCCTCCCCGCGCAGGCGCAACGGCAGGCCGCCGACGGCCCGCAGGTTGGCGGTGATGTCCTCACCGACGGCGCCGTCGCCGCGGGACAGGCCGAGTTCGAACAGGCCGTCGCGGTAGGTGAGCGAAGCCGAGACCCCGTCCCACTTCGGCTCGCAGACGTAGCACCAGTCGTCGGCCCGGCCGGCCAGGGCCCGCCTGATCCGCCGGTGAAATTCCGCCACTTCCTCGAACGAGAACAGACTCTCGATCGAGATCATCGGCACCGCGTGCGGCACGCGGGGGAAACGGCTGCCCTCCGGCAGCGGCGCACCGACCCGCTGGCTTGGAGAATCCGGCCGCACCCAGTCCGGATGGCGGCGCTCGATCTCGAGCAGTTCCCGCAGGAGCCGATCGTAGGCGGCGTCCGAGAGGGTCGGCCGCGCCAGAACGTAATAGGCGTGGTCGTGCTCCGCGATCTCGCGGACCAGCTCCTCGTAGCGGCGGCGACTGTCGCTCACTCCAGGCCGGCCTCGGCCAGCAGTTCGGCCAGCGGCCGCTCGGTCCGCTCGCCGGTGCCGTAGGAGCACAGAAGGACGAAACCCGGATCGGCCAGCTCGCGCAATCGACGCAGGGTGGCGGCCGGCACCGCCGGCCCAGGGCCGGGTTCGGGCGAGTAGAAGCCGCCGCGGACCACCCGCCGCATGCCCTGGACCCGGCCGGCGCCGAGGGCGTTGTCGAGCGGATGCTGATCGAGGCCGGGATCCTCGTACTCGAGGCGGCAGCCGAGGAACACCCGACCGTCGTCGGCCAGGATCGTGCAGCCGGCGATCGGGCCGCGCAGGACCCGCGAGGTAGCGGCCGCCTGCTCGGCCACGGCGATGAGGTTGCGGTCGTCCATATCGCGCCCAGGATAGTGCGGCCTCAGGACCGGCGTCGGCGCAGACGAAGCAGGGCCGCCTCGAACTCGAGCGGGCGGGAGCTGCCGAGCCAGAAGGTGCGGCCGCCCTCCAGCTCGACCGTGAGCCCCGGCCCGGCGGCGCCGTGCCAGACCGTGACCCCGGACCGCGGGCGGGGCCGAGCCCCCTCCCAGGGCCAGGCGAGATGGACGTGCCAGCCGCGCAGCTCCTCGCGGGCGAAGCGGCGGGCCGGGAACGGCGCCAGCCGCAGGCACAGGCCGTCCGGACCGACCTCGGTGGTCAGCCGGCAGACCCGGAGCCACCAAGCGAGGCCGCCGAGGATCGCCGCCGCAGCCGGGAGGCCCGGGCCGGACCAGACCCCGAAGGGAATGCCGGCGAGGAACACCCCGCCGGCGGCGCCCCACAGGACCGAGGCGAGACGCCGCGAGACCCGGCGCTGTTCCCGGAACCAGGGCTCGGCGGAGGGAGGTGCAGCCGCCACGGGGCGGGATTCTAGGGCTCGCCCGGCCTCGGTTCCGCCCCGTCCCCGGCAGCATCCGGCGCCACCTTGTAGCCGGCGAAGGGGACGCGGTTCATCAACCGGCGGATCCCGGTGATCGGGTCCTCGCGCTCCTCGGCGGTACAGGAGACCCAGGCCCGGCGCCCCTCGAGGTCGGCCGGATGGATCTCGACCGGACCGTCCACCTCGAGGCCGAGAACCTGGAGCACGTACTTTGCCCGCGGCAGGCCGCGCTCGGACCAGTGCAGCGAATCCCAGCAGGCGGTGCGGCCAACGAACTCCCCCTCGGCCACCTCCCAGCGCAGGCCCCAGCGCCGGTGCCCGGACGGGCTGTCGCTTTCGCGCACCTCGGCCACCCGGCAGAGGTACTCGCCGGGCGGCACCGCCCGCAGATCCTCGATGTTGTCCACCTCGCTGAAGTCCACGTTCATCTCGTCTGTCCTCCGCCTGGGAAGACGGATCCGACCGGCTTCGGTTACGGGTCGGTGGGGCGCGGTCCGGTTTGCCGGATCTTCGCGGGACCGCCACAATCGCCCCACCCCCCGACCGCCACCGGCTCCGAGCCCGACGCCATGCCGCGACCGCTCCGCCTCGTTCCCGCCCTCCTTCTGCTCCTCGCCTCCCCACTGGCCGCCCAAGAGGCCGCCGCGGCCGCCGGCGGCGGCTTCAGCCGGACGGTCGACGACATCGCCGGCTGGGTGGTCGCGCAGCTCGAGTCGGTCTTCTTCGTCGACATCCTCCCCGGCCCGGGCCAGGTGCCGCTGGTGGTCGCCTGGTTGGTGCTCGGCGCGATCTTCTTCACCCTGCGCATGGGCTTCATCAACCTGCGCGGCTTCGGCCACGCCATCCAGGTCACGCGGGGCCGCTACGACAACCCGGAGGACGAGGGCGAGGTCTCCCACTTCCAGGCCCTGGCCTCGGCGCTGTCGGCGACCGTCGGCCTGGGCAACATCGCCGGGGTGGCGATCGCGGTCAGCCTCGGCGGCCCGGGGGCGATCTTCTGGATGGTGATCGCCGGCTTCCTCGGGATGTCCTCGAAGTTCACCGAGTGCACTCTGGGCCAGAAGTACCGCGAGGTCCGGCCGGATGGCCGAGTCATGGGTGGGGCGATGTTCTACCTGTCGAAGGGCTTGGCCGAGCGAGGCCTGCCCCGCTTCGGCAAGGTCCTGGCGGTGATCTTCGCCATCCTCTGCATCGGCGGCTCCTTCGGCGGCGGCAACACCTTCCAGGTCAACCAATCGCTCAACGCGATCGGCGAGACGGTGCCCTTCCTGGCCGAGAATCGCTGGATCTACGGTCTGATCATGACCTTCCTGGCCGGGATCGTGATCATCGGCGGCATCAAACGGATCGCCCAGACGGCGGAGAAGATCGTGCCGCTGATGTGCCTGGTCTACGTCGCCGCCTGCCTCTACATCCTGTTCGACCACGCCGGCCACATCCCGGCCGCCTTCGCCGAGATCTTCCACAGCGCCTTCGCCCCCGGCGCCCTCTGGGGCGGCTTCATCGGCGTGCTCGTAACCGGCTTCAAACGGGCCGCCTTCTCGAACGAGGCCGGGGTCGGCTCGGCGGCCATCGCCCACAGCGCCGCCCGCACGGAGTACCCGGTGCGCGAGGGCATCGTCGCCCTGCTCGAGCCCTTCATCGACACGATCGTCGTCTGCACGATGACCGGCCTGGTGATCGTCATCACCGGCTACTACGAGGGCGGCGAGAACGCCGCCGCCGCCGCCCCCTACGCCGCGGCCAACAACGGCGCCGGCCTGACCTCGGAGGTCTTTTCGCACGAGCTGTCGTGGTTCCCCTACGTGCTCGCCCTGGCGGTCTTCCTGTTCGCCTTCTCGACCATGATCTCCTGGTCCTACTACGGCGAGCGCTGCTGGGCCTGGCTGTTCGGCGACCGCTCCTCGCTGGTCTACCGGATCCTGTTCCTGGTCATGGTCTTCCTCGGCTCGATCATCACCTCGACGAACATTTTGAACTTCGGCGACCTGATGATCCTCGGCATGGCCTTCCCGAACATTCTCGGAGTCTTGTTCCTGGCCGGCGGAGTGAAGCGCGACCTGGATTCCTACCTGGAGAAGTTGAAAAACGGCGAGTTCACCGTTTACAAGTAGCGGCGTGCTCGCACCGGCCGCCGCCTTCCGCCTTGCCGCCCGGGCCTTCGCCGCCCTCCCCGCCACGGTCGGAGATCCGGTCCCGCTCGATCCGGATCCGGCCGGCGCCGCCGCGACGATGACCCCCTTCGGGGCGGTGTTCGTCGCCGTCGTCTGGGCCCTCCTCCTCTGCCTGAACGGCTGGTGCCTGCGCCGGCTGTTGCGCCGGGACGGCGGCGACCGGGCTTCCTAAACCCAACTCTGACAAGGACTTGTTTGCTTGCGGCGGACCGGTTCCGCCGCGGCTCAGGTTCGGCCGGGAGCGGGCCGATAGAGGACAGGAACCCATACCCATCCCCGGTTCGGCATGTCCACTCCCACCACCTCCACTCCGGTCGATCCCAGCCGCCTCCAGGAACTCCGTGACCTCTTCGGCGACGAGGAGGAGATTCGGCTCCTGTTCATCGATTTCTTCAGCGAGCTGCCCGGTCGGCTCGAGACCCTCGAGACGGCGCTCGGGCACAACGCCCGGGAAGGAGTCGAACGGGCGGCCCACGCCCTCTCCGGCAGCGCCGGCAGCCTCGGGGCGATGGCCAGCCACAAGGCGGCCAAGGAACTCGAGGAAGCCGCCCGCAGCGGACAGGAAGGGCTCGAGGAGCTGGCCGCCCGGCTGCGGGCCGAACTCGACCGGCTCCGGTCCTGGGCGGTGCAGGAAGGCCTGCTCCCTCAGGAGTAGAAGGCCTCGATCGCCGCCACGACCTCGGCCCGGTCCTCCGGTCCGAGCCCAGGGTGGATCGGCAGGGCGAGAACCTGCGAGGCCGCCCGCTCGCTCTCCGGCAGCCTGCCGGCCCGGCCGCCGAGGCCAGCGAAGCAGGGTTGGAGATGGAGCGGCACCGGGTAGTAGACCGCGCACCCCACGCCGGCCCGGCGGAGGTGCTCGACCAAGTCGTCGCGGCGCTCGGCCCGGATCACGTACTGGTGGAAGACATGGCCGGGCACCACCTCCGGCCAGCGGATCGGCCCCGCCAGGCCCGCCGCAGCAAACCGTCGGCCGTAGTCGGCGGCCGCTTCGATCCGGGCGGCGTTGTACTCGAGCAGGTGGTCGAGCCGTTCGAGCAGGGCCGCGGCCTGAAGCGTGTCGTGGCGGAAGTTGTAGCCGACCTCGTCGTGGTGATAGCGCCGGCCGCCGCCGTGCTCGCGGAGCCGTCGGAGCCGGGCCGCGATCTCCCCGGAACGGGTGGTGACGAAACCGGCGTCACCGCAGGCGCCGAGGTTCTTGGTCGGGAAGCAGGAGAAGCCGGCGGCCAGACCGAGGCCGCCGCAGGGCCCCTCCGGTGACGCCGCACCGACCGCCTGGGCGGCA
Organism: Planctomycetota bacterium; assembly: GCA_003696625.1. Taxonomy (GTDB): domain Bacteria; phylum Planctomycetota; class UBA1135; order UBA1135; family UBA1135; genus J029. The sequence goes on along the minus strand of RFGR01000049.1, from coordinate 10,108 downwards.
TCCTCGACCACCGCCACCTCGCGCCCGCAGGCCGCCTCCACCGCCCGGCGGATCTCCCCCACCGGAGCCGGCCGGCCGTAGAGATGGACCGGCAGCACGGCCCGGGTCAGGTCGCCGGCTCGGACGGCGGCGGCGGCGGGATCCAGGCAGAAGGTCTCGGGGTCGATGTCGGCGAAGACCGGCACCGCCCCGAGCCGGGCCACGGCGCCGGCCGTGGCGAAGAAGGAGAAGGCCGGCACGATCACCTCGTCGCCAGGACCGACGCCGGCCGCGCGCAGGGCCAGGACGAGGGCATCGGAGCCGTTCGAACAGGCGACGACGTGTTCGATCCCCAGGAACCGGGCCAGCCGCTGTTCGAGTTCGCCGACTTCGGGGCCGTTGATGAAACGGCCGTGGTCGAGCACGGCGGCCCAGCGGCGGAGCAGAGCCTGCTTCTCCGCCGGGCCGAGGTTGTAGCGGATGTCGAAGAAGGGGACCGGCATGCGGGGCGCGATTCTAGGCCCCGCCGGGAATCCGGCCCACGACGGTGGACCTGATCGGGGCTGGGACCGTAACCGGCTCACCAGGGGCTTCTGCGAGAGCAGCGAGGGTCGGCCCATCCTTCCCCTTCGCCGCGGTTCTCGGCTCTGGAGGAGGGCTCCGTCCAACCGACGGTTTGGGCTCGCAGGCCGAGCACCCGACACCTCGGCCGTGACAACCGGCTCGCTCGGATCCCGGCGGCGGCTGGGCCGTCGTCGCGGGGCTGTCCAGGGGCTTCGGCGCCCAAGCGAGGCATCCCGCCGTCCGGAAGACCGCGCCCAGGGTCTTGGGTTACGGATCTCCCCGGGAAAGGGTCCATCGATCTGGACCTGCTTCGCCGGTGTGGGCCTCAGCCGCGCAGCGCCTCGGCCTCGATCCGCCGCTCCTCGGCCGCCCGATAGCGCCGGGCCATCTCCGGCCGCAAGCCGCCGCCGAGGCCGAGGCACAGGCCGCCGATCAGCACCGGCGGAAACCAGATCCCGTAGGGCTGACCGACCAGGACGGCGGCCACACCGAGCAGGAGGAGGACCGCACCGACCAGAGCCTGAACCAGGAGCGAGCCGAGGACGAACCGGCGGGCCCGCCCGCGCGGAGCGAGGAAGGTGCCGGCGGCCCCGGTCAGACCGCCGAGGAGGCCGACCAGGGCTCCGCCGAGACCGCCGAACCAGGCGCCGAAGGTCTGCGGATCGAACCACGGATCGGACGGAGAAGGGAATGAGGGGGTCGGGATCATGAAGTCTCCTCCTGGGAAGCCAGGCGTCGGCAGAGGCGGCGCACCTCCTGGGCCGCCGGGATGGTGATCTGGCCCTGCTCGACCAGGCGGGCGAGCAGTTCGCCGAGCGGATCGGGTGCCTCCCCTTCGCGCAGGCGACGGAGACGCTCGATCAGTCGATCCAGACGGGAGCGAATCGTCGGGTAGCTGACCCCGTAGGCCGCGGCCAGTTCCTTGAGCGAGCCCGAAGCCAGGACCAGGCGCAGGACGAACTCCTGCTCCGCCGGCTCGAGCCGGCGAAAGATCCGCACCGGGGTGGTTTCCACGGCATCCATGGCTGGAGTTGAATAATATTCAAGACGATTCAACTTATTCAAAGAAATCTCCGGCGAGCGTTCCGGAACCACCCGACATGGACCTCGCCCTGCTCGATCCCGCCCTCCTGGCCCGAATGGGCACGGATTTCTATGTCGGCTGGGGCATTCTCAGCCTTCTCGTGGCTGGAATCGCCCAAGGGAAGGGGCGCAGCGGCTTCGGCTGGTGGCTGGCAGCGCTGCTGGTCGGCCCGCTGGCGCTGCTCCTGCTCCTCCTCTGCGACCGTCGCCCGGCCGGCTCCCCGGCCTGAGCCGGGGAGCCGCCGGAGCCGGGCTCAGAACGGGACCGCCGCGCCGAGCACGAGGTTGAAGCCCATGCCGTCGGCTCGGCTGTGGGCGGAGCGATATTGGACGTCGGTGGCGTTGTCCACGGCCGCGAACAACTCCACCCCGTTGTCCAGGGTCAGGCCGCCGCGCAGGTGGACCAGGGTGTAGCCGGGGAGGCCCCAGGGCCGGAGCTGGCCGCTGCCGGGGTCCTGAGGATCGTTCAGGTAGCCGACGTCGCTCTTCAAGCGGGCCGGGTCGATCCGGGTGAAGGCGTTCACCATCTCGACGTCGACTCCGAGGTAGAGGCCGTTGGCCGATTCGCGCGGTTCCCACAACACCGACAGGACGCCGCGGGCGGGCACGGTGTGCCGCAGCGGCACGTCGTTGGTCTCGTCCTGGCCGATGTTCCACATGAACGAGCCGCCGACCTGCCAGTCGCCGGCCCAGGGCTCGTCGAGGACCCGATCCAAGCGGGCGCTGCCGGCCAACTCGATCCCGTGCACCCAGGCGTCGCCGTTGGCGCTGGTGCGGTAGACCCGCTCGTCGGCCTCGAAGGTGCCGTTGCCGTTGTAGTCGTAGTACTTCGAGCCCTGGTAGCTGCCGGCGACGATGTTCTGGAAGTTGGAGAAGTCGGTGTGGTAGAGGATCGCCTCGCCGGTCAGGCCGTCGTCCTCATACTTGGCTCCCAACTCGAAGGTGTCGGAACTCACCGGATCGAGCAGCCCGTTCGGGATCAGCACGCCCCAGCCGTGCTTGCGGATGCCGAAGTTGGGCGCGAACTGACGGAACCCACGGAACCAGGAGGCGTAGAGGTTGGCGCTCTCGCCCAGCCAGCGGGTCAGGGCCAGGCCACCGGTCAACGCCCCCTCGGTCGAGCGGATGTCGTCCAGACGCTTGGGCGAACCGGCCGGCGGCGCGTACCACTTGTCCGGCGTCGAGCGGAACAGAAAGTGGTCGTAGCGGGCGGCGGCGAGCAGACTCCACTCCTCGGCCAGGTCCCACTCGTCCTGGACGAAGGCGCCCAGGTTCCACCAGTCCGAGTCCGGGGCCGGCTTGACCGCCGGGCCGTTGCCCCCCGGGTACATCGTGAACTGCTCGTCGTCCGGGCTCTCGCCCCGGTCGAGGTGGAAGGCCAGGCCGTAGGTCAGCCGGTGGGCACCGGCCTCGGCCTCGGCCTGGGCGTCGGCGGTCCAAGTGTTCCAGCGGGCGACGCCCTCGTCGCCGTTGGTCCAGAAGCGCCAGTCCTCCTTCACCTGGTGGTAGAGACGGACGAAGCCGCTGTCCCACAGGGCGCTGCCGCGCGCGCTGTGCAGCTCGAGGTTGATGCCGAGCCGATCGTTCGAGTTCCACTGGGTCGGCCGGTAGTGGCGGTAGACCGGGTCACGGTGCACCTTCTGGGCATCGAGCACCAGCCACTCTTCGGGGCCGAGCCGGAACTCGGAGTTCCAATCCAGGTTGCCCTCGCGGCCGCCGGTGAAGGTGAGGGTGCGGCCGTCGCCGTTCCGGTAGTCGTCATAGGCGCCAAGGCTGCCGCCGAGCCGCCAGCGCATCCTCGAGTCGGCTCCCCAGAGGTCGAGGCGTTCCCGGCGGGCGTTGTTGTTGAAGCCGTAGCTCAGGCGGGCTTCACCGTCCCAGACGGCCGGGCCCTCGGTGAAGTCGAGCGGCGGCTTGCGGGTGATGAAGTTGACGACGCCGCCGAGAGCGTTGGAGCCGTAGAGCACCGAGGACGGACCGCGCACGACCTCGATCCGCTCGAGCGACCAGGGATCGACCTTGCCGTACATGTCGTCGCCGGCGAAGCCGCCCTCGCCCCAGAAGGTCGAGAGGGTGTTGCCGTCGACCAGCGCCAGCAGGTTGCCGCCGGACAGGCCGCGGATCACCAGGTCGCCGGTGGTGGCGGTGCGGTGCTCGACCCAGACGCCGGGCTCGAGCCGGAGCGCGTCCACCGCGACCGCCTGGAGCGAGCGGCGGAGTTCCTCCTCGCCGACGACGTTGACCCCCCGAGGCACCTCGAGCGGCTCGTCCTGGTGCCGGCTCGCGGTCACCAAGATCTCGGCCACGGCTTGCGGCTTTTCCTTCCCTTCCTGGGCAGGATCCTGCCCGGAAGCGGGAAGACCGGGTTGCTGGGGAATCGGAAGGAAGAGCGGGAACAACAGGGCTTGCATGGTCCGGCAGCCGGGCAAGCTCCGTGCCAAAGCGAATCCGCACGCTTCAGCCTGCTTTTCGTTACCGGTCGGGAACCGAGCCGATCAGCGCCGCCGCTGGATCTCGAACCGAAACTGGATCGGGACCACGCCGGGGACCGGGCGGCCGTCTTCCATCGCCGGCCGGAAGGCTCCCGGAGCCCAGCCTCGAACCGCCTCGATCGCCGCTCGGTCCAAGACTTCATGGCCGCTGGATCGGACCACGATCAGGTCCACCAGGCGCCCTTCGGCGTCGATCGAAGCCTCGAGCAGCACGATCCCTTCCCAGCCCCGGCGAACCGCCAGCCGCGGGTACTCCGGCGGCGGGCTGAGCCGGGGATCGGGATCGTAGCTGGCTTCGACCCGGGAGGCCGGCGGGGCGTCCACGGTCACCGCCTCGGCGGCGGGCTCGTCCGTCTCCGGTTCCGGAACCGGCTCCGGGTCCGTCTCGGCCACGGGTTCCGGTTCGGGCGGGGGCTCGGGCCGACCCCGGGCCGCCGCCGCGATCCAGTCCCGGCTCGGCCATTCCGGCGGGCGGACCATCCAGTCGATCGGCAGGATCTCGGGCTCCTCCTCCTCCGGGACCGGCCGCAGCTCCGGCTCCTCGGGGAGGACTGGATCCACCTGGACGGGCGGTCGTTCCTCGGCCGGCGGCGGCACCTCGGCCTGGCTCCGAACCTCGACCACGGGCGGGCGATCGACGGGTCCCGGCCGGCGGAGCACGGCGCCGAACCAGGCCAGGCCGCCGGCCAGCAGAGCCCCGTGGAGGCAGGCCGAGACGAACAGGGCCCGCCCGAGGACTTCGCCCTGGAACAGGGGCCGCGGCCGGAGCGCGTCCAACGGCCGGAGCGGCGGCTGGAACTCGGACGGCGGCGGCTGGCGGCTCATGGTCGCTGGCGGGCCGGGCGCGGGCCCGCGCGCCCGGAGGAAAACGGCCCCCACCCCGTAGCAAGAGCCGTGCCACGAGGCGAGGGCCTCCTTCCAACTCAGAATCGTAGCTCGAGGGTAACGATCAGGCTACGACCCGGCCCGTTCAGACCGGACCCATGCACCCGGTAGTCCTTGTCCCCCAGGTTCTCGAGGCTGACGCCGAGGTCGAGGTCCTCATCCAGGGGAACCCCGGCGCTCAGTCCGAGGACGGTGAAGCCGGGGGTGCCTCCGGGGGGGATCCGGCTGGTGTCGGTCTCGTCCCGCAGGGCCAGTTTGTCCTGGTTGTCGACCGCCCAGGCCCAGCCCTCGATCCACCAGCCACCGCGCTGGGGCTGATAGCGGGTGTCGAGGACCGCCTGCAGCGGCATCAGCCGATCGACCGGCCGCCGCACGACCACCGCCGCCGGCTCCTTGAGCTGGTCGACCTCGCCGTCCATCCAGGACAGGACCACACCGCTCGACCAGGCCGCGGACCAAGCCCGGCGCAGCTCCAGTTCGACGCCGTGGATCCAGCCGTCGCCGACGTTGTCCTTGCGGACGATCGGGGTGCCGCTGGAATCGGTGGCGCCGGTGGGCGAGCGGACGATCATGTCTGAGATCCAGGTGCGGTAGACCGAGGCCTGCCAGCTCCAGGCCGCCTCCTCGCCCTTCGTGCCCAGCTCGAACTGGAGGAAGGTCTCGGGATCCAGCCCGACGGTCGGCAGCTCGACGACGCTGGTGTTCTCGAAGGCGGTCGTGTCGGACAGGTTCGGGGCGCGGAAGCCCTGCGACAGGCCGGCGAAGACGTTGGCGCCTTCGTCCAGCCACCAGGTGCCGCGCAGGCTGCCGACCAGCGCGTTCCAGTCGTCCGCCACCTGCATGCGGCCGCCGGTGGCCGGGTCGTAGACCTTGTTCGCGTCGAGCGAGACGCGCGTGAAGCGGACCCCGGGGATCAGGCTCCACGAATCCCAGGCCAGCTCGTCCTGGACGTAAGCGGCGAGCGTCGTGTAGGAGGCGTCGTCGGCCACCGGCCCTTGGATCTCGGAGCCGGTCAGGACGCCGCCGGTGTAGTTGTCCCGGAAGCTGTCCACGCTCTCGTGGTGGGCCTCGAGGCCCCAGGACCAGCGGCCGACCGAGGACTCGCTCTCGAAACGGGCGAGCAGGCCGAGATCGCGCACCTCGAAGCCCGAGATGTCGCGGCGGGTGCCCGACCCCTTACCGGCCCGGCGCCGGTCGCGCTCCTCGGCCTGGCGCTGCCAGCTCAGGGTGAGGCTGCCGGCGTCCCAGAAACCGCCGGCCTCGTCCCAGGAGGCCCGGCCGTAGAACAAGTCGCGGACCTGGTCGTGCTCGCGCCGCAGTTCCTTGCCAACCGAGGTGCCGGCCCAGGACTGGGCGTAGATCGTCTTGTGGGTCCGCGGCACGTCGATCTGGCGCACGGTCTGGCCGGCGAAGGTCAGCTCGACACCGCTGTCCAGCCAGCGGTCGAAGCGGAAGTCGCCGTCCCGCTCCTCGTAGCCGGTGTAGGTCTGGACGCCGGTGTCGGCGCCGCCCTGGAGGTCGTTGAAGTCCTTGCTCGAGTAACCGGCGAGGAAGCCCCAGTCGTCGCCGGAGCCCAGCTCGACCTCGCCGCGGCCGACCCACGAGTCCTCGGCCGACGCATAGCGGCCGTAGAGGCTGCCGCCGGCCCGAAAGCCGGAGTCCTCCGCCCCGCGGGCGGCCCGCCGAGTGACGGCGTTCACGGTGCCGCCGATGGCGTCCGAGCCGTAGAGCACGCTGCTCGGGCCGCGGACCAGCTCCAGGCGCTCGACCGACAACTCGTCGACCGTGCTCCAGTACTGGTTGGGGCCGTCCCGGAAGGCGCTGTGGTTGAGCCGGATCCCGTCCACCAGCAGCAGGTTGCGGAAACCGGTGAAGCCGCGGATGAAGGGCGAGGACTGGCCGTAGGCGGTCTTCTGGACCATCACCGAGGCCTGGCGCGCAAGGGCCTCGGGCAGGCTCCGGAAGCGGCCGAGGAGATCCTCGCGGCCGACCACGGCGGCGGACCACGGCACCTCGAGGGGAGCCTCAGGGAAGGCGGTGGCGGTGACGAGGACCTCGTCCTGGCGGTCCGGCCGCTCCGGCGGAGGAGCGCCGGGCTCCTGGGCCGGCAGCGAGCCGACTAGGAATAGGGCCGGAGCCAGGAGAAGGAAGAGACGGGGGGCGCGGTTCTTTCCCATGGAGCAGGGCTGAACGAAGAACCGCCGCCGCCGGTTCGATCGGATTGCCGGCTCAGAGCGAGGCGCCGGCCGGGCCGCCGTCCAGCGTCCAGCAGGCCAGGCGGTAGAGCGGCGCCAGCGACCGGAGGCCGGCGACGATCTCGTCCTCCAACCCCTCCCCAGCCGCCACCGCCTCGGCCGCCGGCAGCCGGCGGACCACCTCGAGCGAACTGCGGCCGGGCTCGAGCACGGTGCCGAGATCCCGCCAGTCCGCCGCCGTCATCTTCTCGAGCGGGCGGGGGCCGCCGCTCTCCACCTCGAGGAGGAATCCGGGCGAGGCGGCGGCGCCGGCCTCCCGTAGCTCCCGCTGACCGGGGGCCTCCTCGGCCCGCTTGAGCAGCACGTTCAGGTCGTACCAGGCGCCGGCGTCGATCCTGAGCCCCCACCAGCAGGCGTTCCGGTCGAGGCCGACCTGGAAGTGGAGGTTGTTCCGGGCCGAATCCAGATCCTTCCCCAGCTCCTTGCCGAGAAACCGCTGCAGGGCCTGCCGCTCCCGCTTGGCGCGAAAGAGCATCGTCCGCTGGCGGCGGACCCGCTGGCGGTTCGTGTGGTGCGGGTGGTGGAGGCTCTCGCGACGGTCGAGCGCGATCCCCTCGGACGCGAAGGTCTCCTTGAGGCGGTCGCCGAGGGCTTGGAGCCGGTGGCGAACGTCCAGGCGGCGCCCGTTCCACTCCGGATCGCCCTGGAAGCGAGGCTGGAAGAGTTCGAAGTCGGCGGCGGTGAACACGGCTCGGGGAGGATAGAGCGGCCGGGAACGGCCTCGGGGGCGGAACCAAAAAAAGCGGCCCTGGCGCAAGCGCCAGGACCGCAACTCCATCCCCTCAGATGGCACCAATAAATGGCGTTCTGGGACATCGGCGCGGGCGGCGCGCCGGATGCGTGGTGCCAAGGGCGGAAAGAAGCCAAAGCCGCGACAAAGAACCCGCAAAGCGATTGCGCACCCGAGTTTAGTCCAGGGACGGCAAGGAGTTAGACCAAATTTCCGCTCTTCTCCCGATAGCATCTAGGATTCCGCGGAAGGTCCGCCTGCAGCTAGGAGATTGCAAAATAAAAAAAAGGGGGCCGGGCTGCTCCTCAGTCGCGGAACAGGTATTCCGGCATCAGCCGGCGGATCTCCAGGAGGGCCTCGAGCCGAGCGGGCAGTTCGGAAGCCCGCAGGTTGCCGCGGCCGTAACTGACCAGGACCCGACCCTCGAGTTCGATCGCGGTCTCGGGATGGCGAAGCAGGTATTCCATCATCCGGGTGTGGCAGAAGTCATAGGCGAACTTCTTGTTCCGGCACTTGACCTCGAACCGCTTCGAGAACTCGACCGATTCGAAGTCGATGTCCTGGAAGCCGATCGCTTGGCCGATCTTCTGGAAGATCCCTTCCGGATGGATGCGGAGTTCCGGGAACTCCCGCTCGAGGCGGATCATCACCACCGAGAGGTAGTGGTGGTGGGTGCTCTTGCCCGAGCCGGTCTGGTAGTGGAAGTTGAAGCTCTCGGCCGGATAGCCTCCCCACTCGCCCCAGGCGTGGTCGTAGCCGTAGCGATTCGAGCCGACCCGGAGGCGGTCGAGCGCTCGGTGCGTCCGGGCCAGGCCGCGGTCGCGCTTCTGGATGTAGGTCCAGCCGTGCTCGGCGGCGAAGGCGCGGTACTCCTCGCCCCGGATCCTGGCCTGCTTCCAGCTCCACCACAGGCCGAGGCCGACCACCAGGGCGGCGAAGGCCGCGAACCAGAAGTCCTGGACGCCCATGGCGGCGCCGTCCTACCAACCGGGCTCAGAACTGGACCCGGACCGATTCGCGCGCGGCCGGATCCTCCAGCTCGAAGAACTCGCGCCGACCGAAGCCGAACAGGCCGGCGACCAGGTTGGAGGGGAACTGCTCGACCTTGTTGTTGTTCTCGCGCACGTTGCCGTTGAAGAAGCGCAGAGCGGCCTGGATCCGGTCCTCGGTGTTGGCCAGCTCCTTCTGCAGTTCCAGGAAGTTAGCGCTGGCCTTGAGGTCGGGATAGGCCTCGAGGCGGGCCATCAGGGTGCCGAGCGCCTGCTGCAGGCGCGACTCGTCGGCCGCCTGCTCGGCCACCGTGCCGTGGGCGCCGGCGGCGCGCTCGCGCATCGCCACCACCTGCTCGATCAGCTCCTTCTCGTGCGCGGCGTAGCCCTGGACCGTCCGCACCAGGTTCGGGATCAGGTCGTGGCGGCGCTTGAGTTCGGTGTCGACGTTGGACCAGGCCTCGTCGCACTGGTTGCGGATCGAGACCAGGCCGTTGTAGAGCCCGATCAGCACCACGGCGACCAGGGCGAGGACGGCGAGCGGAATGAGCCAGGCCATGCCCGGATCCTACGCCCGGCCGGCCGGGATCTGCGCCGGATTCAGTCCCGGTCCTTTCGGCAGGTGCTGAGCCCGATCAGGCGGTAGAGCGGGCAGAAACCGGCCAGGGCGGTCAGGAGCGGGATCAGCCCGATCCATCCCCAGGGCGTCTTCGGTCCGACGAACACCAAGGAGAGAAGAGCGAGCCCGACCAGCACGCGCAGGCCGCGATCGAGGGAGCCGACGTTCTTCATCCCCCCGAGGATGCCGTCCGCCCTCGGTTTCCGCCAGCGGCCCGGCCGTCGGCCGGCGGCGGCGGCGGCGGGGACAGGAAGCGGCGGCCCAGACGGCTGCCGAGGAACTGACCAAGGAAGAAGGCCGGGACCAGAACGGCGTAGGAGGTCCAGTGGAAGCCAAGATCGAAGGCGAAGCGCAGCGCCACCACCCCCGGAATCGGCAGGTGGATGGACAGGAACCAGGCCAGCGACAGCTTGCGCGTGCGCGCCCGCCACACCCCGAAGGGCAGGTTGAGGAGGAAGACGCAGAGGGCGGCGAGGGCCAGCACGAGGCCCTGTTATCGGCCACGGCGGCCG
>RFGR01000048.1 GCA_003696625.1 Planctomycetota bacterium | reverse complement strand
GGCCAACGAGCGGATCGGCCTTGGCCTGATCGGCGCCGGTGGCATGGGCTCGGCCAACCTCCAGCAGTGCCTGAGCCACCCGGCCGCCGAGCTGGTGGCGGTCTGCGACGTGCAGCGGCCGCGGCTCGAGCGCTGGACCGCCGACCGGCCCGGGGTGAAGGGCTACCACGACTTCCGCGAGCTGCTGGCCGACCCGCGGGTGGACGCGGTGATTGTCGCCACGCCGCCGCATTGGCACTGCCTGCAGGCGGTGGCGGCGGCCGCGGCCGGCAAGCACCTCTACCTGCAGAAGCCGATGACGATCCATCCGGCCGAGTCGCTGGCGGTGCGCAACGCGGTGCGGCGGCACGGCATCGTCTGCCAGGTCGGCACCCAGATCCACCAGGGCGCCAACTACCGCCGGGTGGTCGACTGGATCCGCTCCGGCCGCCTCGGCCCGGTCGGCCGGGTCGAGACCTTCTGGGGCTGGAACATGGGCCCGGACGGCATCGGCACCGCGCCCGTCGAGGAGCCGCCGCCGGAGATCGACTTCGACCTCTGGCTCGGCCCGGCGCCGGAGTGCCGCTACAACCGCCTGCTCGTCGCCGACGCGGCGATGCACTGCTCGTGGATGGCCTACTCCGGTGGCTGGACGCCGGGCATGGCGCCGCACCTGATCGACCTGCCGGTGTGGGCGCTCGAGCTGGGCCTGCCCGAACGGGTCAGCGCTTTCGGCGGCCGCCACGTGGTCGGCGGCGACGGCGACGCGCCCGACACCCAGGACATGATGTGGCACTACCCGGGCCTGACGATGCGCTGGCACTTCAGCCAGTTCAACCACCACGGCTACGAGTTCGGCAGCGGCGCCCGGGCGCTCGGCATCTACTTCCACGGCCTGAACGGCACCCTGCGCGCCAACTACGGCACGCGCGACGTCGAGCCGCAGGTGGAAGGGCTCGACCCGGCCGACGAGCCGCCGGCGGTGATCCCGCCCGGCGGGGTCCACGAGCACGAGTGGCTCGACTGTGTGCTGGCCGGCAGCCAGCCCTCCTGCAACCCCGAGTACCACCTCAAGGTGGACCTGCCGATCGCGCTCGGCAACCTGAGCTGGCGCCTCGGCCGGACGATCCACTTCGATCCCGCAGCCGAGCGGATCGTCGGCGACGAGGAGGCGGCGCGGGCGGCGGTGCCGGACTACCGGGCGCCGTGGAAGTTCCCGGCGGAATATCTGGAAGACAAGCCGAACTAGCTCCACCGGCCGCCCGGCCGCAGCGCCCGCACCCGCGTCGCCTCCGGCCGCGCGCGATAGAACGGGTCGAGCGGGTAGCAGCCGCTCGGCAGGCCGTGGCGCGGGGCGGTGGTGCAGTCGCTGAAGGTGCGGCAGAGGCGGCGGCGGTCGGGCGCGCGGCCGCGCAGCAGGTCGAGCGGCAGCTCGGGGTAGGAGAGCATCAGCCGGCCGAGGCCGACCGCGTCGACGTGGCCGGCGCCGACCTCGTGCTCGGCGACGTGCGGCAGCCACTCCTGCAGGTAGCTGTAGCCGGTGCCGACGAGGAAGAGGCCGGGGGACTCCGCCTTGCAGGCCCGCGCCGCGCGCAGGTGGCGCGCCACCGAGAGCAGCGGATCCTCGGGCGGCGGGTAGCCGTCGCTGGGCGGGTAGGCGGCCGGGCGCGACAGGTGCGGGCAGGTGTAGGGCGAGCCCAGGCTGAGGTTGACGAGCCGCACGCCCAGCTCCTCGAGCAGACGCAGCAGGGCGAAGGGCTCGGTCCAGTCCGGCCGCAGCGGGTCGGCCGGATCGACGCCGAAGCCGGCGCGGTAGGGGAGGTGCTCCTCCAGCCCGAGCGGCGCGCCGCCGTCGGGGCCGGGGGCGAAGGGGAAGACCTCGCTGATCGACACCCGCACGCCGAGGCGCAGGCCGGGGCAGGCGGCGCGGACGGCGGCGACGATCTCGCGCAGCAGCCGGGTGCGATTGGCGAAGGAACCGCCGTAGGGGCCGGGGCGGTCGCGGGCGCCGAGGAACTCGTGCAGCAGGTAGCCGTGGCAGCATTTGAGATCGACGAAGTCGAAGCCGGCCCGCTGCGCCAGGCCGGCGGCGGCGGCGTAGCGCTCGACCAGGCCGGGCAGCTCCTCGTCGGCGATCAGAGCCTCGTCGCCGCGGATGCCCAGGCGCGCGTCGAGCAGCGGGTGGCGGGCGGCGCAGCGCGGCGCCGGCCCGGCGGCGGTCGGCCGCGCCCAGCGGCCGGAGTGGGTGAGCTGGAGCCCGATCGCCAGGCCCTCGGCGCCGAGGCCGGAGTCGGCCCGCCCGGCCAGCACCGCCGCGCGCAGCGCCCGCAGGCCGCCGAGGACGTCGGCGTCGTCGTTCAGGTAGAGCTGATCCGGATGGGCGCGGCCGTCGGCGGAGACGGCGAAGGCCTCGCCGCCCCAGACCAGGGCGGCGCCGCTGCGGCCGAAGTTCCGCCAGCGACGGAGGGTGAGTTCGCTCGGCAGGCCGTCGGGGGCGGCGTCCCAGCCCTCCATCGGGTGCGCCGCCCAGCGGTTGGCCAGGCGTAGGCCGTCCACCTCGATCGGCGCCGCCAACGGGCCGTCCGGTCCGGTCGGCGTGTCGACGCAGTCCAGCTCGGGCGCCAGCGCCTTCAGGTGGGCGCGGAAGGCGGCCGCGTCGCGGTGCGCGGCCAGACGCGGCCAGGTCGGACTCATGGGGGCGATGCCTGGAGGGCTCTCCGGGCCGGCGCGGTCGGGGCGGCGGGAGCGGTCAGGGATGCGGACGCAAGATCCCGCCGGGAGCAGATCCGAGTCTGCCTCCGGAACGCCATGGCATCAAGCTCCCGCCGCGAAGCGCCGCAGCACCGAGGCGGCCGCCGGCGACTCCCGCGTGGGTTCGCCGAGGAAGCCGATGTGCAGACGTCCGGCCTGGGCCTCGGACCGGTAGCACTCCTTGTAGCCGTCCATCACCGCGGCACCGATCTCGGGGTGGAACTGCACCCCCCAGCAGCGCGGGGCGAAGCGCAGCGCGTGGCAGGGCTCATAGGCGCTGCGGGCCAGCACCACCGCGCCCGGCGGCGGTTCGAGCACCGACTGGGCATGGGTCGCCTGGGCCGGGAAACGCTCCGGCAGCCCGGCCAGCAGCGGATCCTCGGCCGCCGCCGGCAACAGCTCGATCTCGACCGTGCCGAGTTCCATGCCGCGCGGGTGGTCGCCGACCCGGCCGCCGAAGGCGCTGGCCAGGAGCTGGTGGCCGAAGCAGATGCCGAGCAGCGGCAGGCTGGCATCCCGCGCCCGGCGGAGCCAGTCCTCGAGCGCCAGCATCCACGGCGCGCGCTCGGTGACCATCGCCGGCGAGCCGGTCAGGACGGCGCCGGCGAAGCCCGACGGCGGCGGCATCTCCTCGCCCAGATAGGGCGCGGCCTCGACCGCCTCGGCCTCGCTCCAGCCGGCGGCGGCGCGGATCCAGGCGGCGAAGTCGCCGTGCCGGACGCAGATCGCGTCCTTGGTCGTCCCGGTGCGGACGATCAGGAAGGGCGCTCGGCTCATGCGTCTTCTTCTTCGACCACCTGGACCAGGTTCCAGGAGGCGTCGAAGCGCAGCCGCAGCCGGTGGCCCAGGGCGTCGGCGTCGCGCCAGGCGATGCTGGCCGAGCCGCCGTGGCCGAGCGGCACGCTCAGGCTGAGGCCGTAGGAGTCGCCTTCGTCCCAGGCCCAGGTGAGCACGGCGCCGTCGCCTTCCTCGGCCACCTCGGCAGGCGCGCCGAGCAGCGCGAGCGCCGCGGCCAGATCGCTCCGGCCGGGTTCGAGCCGCGCGACCGCCGCCGGCGCGGGCGGTCGCAGCACCCGCCACTGCTGGAAGCCGAGGCTGACGCAGCCGGACAGGAGCGCGGCGGCCAGCACGGCCGGAGCGAGGGGCGCGCGCCGCACGATCAGAACAGCGGCAGGTCGAACTCGGCGGTCTCGGCCTCGAGGGTGGAGCCGAAGTGGGTCAGGACATCGTTGCGGTCGAAGAAGACCCAGCAACGATCGGCCTGGACGTCGCGCCCGTGCAGGCCGAGGAAGAGCAGAAACAGCGCTTCCTGCTTGTCCTGGGTGTGCTCGTAGAGCCAGGCCGAGCGGTCGCCGAGTTCCACCACCTGGTCGGGCGCGCCCAGCCGCTGGGCCACCTCGCGGGCGGTGGTGCGGCCCGGTTCGAGGCTGGCGATCGCCGCCGGGTCGAGGGCGTGGTTGGTCGTCGTCCGGCTCAGCGCGCAGGCGGGGAGCAGCGCGAGCAGGAGCGGCAGGAGGGCGGTCGGGCGCATGGCGATAGCGTAGGCTTCCGAGCATGGTTCCGTACCTGCTCGCCCTGTTCGCGGCTGCCGCGACGCCCCAGGAACCCGCCAACTGGACCATCCCGCTGGTGGACCTGGCGGGTGACGAAAGCCGCCAGGTGGTGGTCGATCGCGAGCCCGGCCAGTACCTCGGCCACCCGACCACGGTCCTGCTCGAGGACGGCCGCACCATCCTGGCGGTCTACCCCAAGGGGCACGGCAGGGGCGCCATCGTCCTCAAGCGCAGCGAGGACGGCGGCCGCACTTGGTCCGAGCGGCTGCCGGTGCCCGAGTCCTGGGCCGGCTCGCGCGAGGTGCCGACGATCCACCGGGTGGTCGACGCGGCCGGCAGGCGCCGCCTGATCCTCTTCAGCGGCCTCGACCCGATCCGCCAGGCCGTGAGCGAGGACGACGGCGCCACCTGGAGCGAGCTGGCGCCGATCGGCGACTACGGCGGCATCGTCGCCTGCGCCTCGCTGGCCGAGGTCGGCCCGGGCGAGTACCTGGCCTGGTTCCACGACGACGGCCGCTTCATCGGCGACGCCCACCGGCCGGCCGAAGACGGCTGCCGCTTCCACGTCTTCCAGATCCGCTCGACCGACGGCGGCCTGAGCTGGGGCCCGCCGCGGCCGATCGCCGCCCGGCCCGACGTCGACCTGTGCGAGCCCGGCCTGGTCCGCTCGCCCGACGGCCAGACCCTGGCCCTGCTCTTGCGCGAGAACCGGCGCGTGCGCAACTCCTTCGTCATCTTCAGCGCCGACGGCGGCCGAACCTGGAGCGAGCCGCGCGAACTCCCCGCGGCCCTGACCGGCGACCGCCACACCGCCGTCCGCTGCGCCGACGGCCGCTACTTCATCAGCTTCCGCGACACCGCCCGCGAGAGCCCCACCCAGGGCGACTGGTGCGCCTGGGTCGGCACCTGGGAGGACATCGTTCAAGGGCGCGAAGGGCAGTACCGCGTGCGCCTGGCGGACAACCGCCACGCCTGGGACTGCGCCTACCCCGGCGTCGTCCGCCTGCCCGACGACACGATCGTGGCCGTCACCTACGGCCACTGGACCGAGGGGGAGCCGCCGTGGATCTTGGAGGTCCGGCTCCGGCTGGCCGAGTTGGACCGCCTTGTCGGGATGCCGGCGGCCGCGGAAGAGGACTGACGGGAATCCGGTCCAGATCGCTGCACCCTGATTGCCGGGGAATCGTAACCGCGGCCCGTCGTCTCCGTCTGTCCAGGTGGCGGAACGTCCCGGGCGCGCCCCGGCGCACCTGGGAGAGTCCGGTGAGGGCGGCCCACCACCGCCGGGATCCGATCGAGGCGGGGATCCCGGTAACCGGCGGTCTCCTCCCGGACCAGGAAGTGAACGAACCGGTCGGCCGGAAGCCGACCCGTTCCGGCCCGGAAAGGCCGGTGGTGGGGGAAGAACCGGCCGGTCCGAACGCTTCGAGCCGGTCCCGATAGGGGGTGGTTACGCTGCGGTCCCGAATCAGGGTCCATGGATCCGGGCCGGATTCCGACCTGCTCAGGTCAGCTCCAACCTCAGCTCCTCGCCGGCCTTGAGAACCGTAACCCACGGCAGCCGAATCAGAACACGTCCGTCGTTTTCCTCGACGCACGCCACTTCGGTTCCGTCCCCGAGCCGCGCCCGCGCCGGCCGGGCGCCGGGCGGCGGCGCCAGCCGGAGCGTGCGCAGGGCCAGGCGGCCGTACCGCACCTCGAGGCCGCAGCGCAGGCGGCCGCCGTCTTCGTACCGCTGCCAGTAGCTGCCCCAGCCCTCGGCGGCGGTGAAGGCGGCGCGGAAGTCCTCCGGCCGGATGCGCGGCGCGAAGCCGAGGTGGCCGCGCGGGCCGTGGTACTGATAACCGCAGGCGGCGAGGAAGACCCCGTAGGCGGCCATCGAGCGCGCGTAGTGGTCGGAGCACTCGATCTCGTTGTAGGGGTTGCGCCGGGCCGGATCGTAGCGGTCGTGCACCGCCCGGGCCACCGCCAGGCCGCGTTCGACCAGCTCCGAGCCGGGCTCGCCTTCGTAGATCATGTGCGAGGCGACCTGGTACTCGAAGCCGTTCATGCATTCGTTGAAGTAGCCGATCGCGAACTCGGCGCCTTGGCCGGGAGCCCGGTCGGCGCCGCCCTTGGGCCAGGTGCACATGAGCAGGCCGGCTTCGCCCTCCAGGGCGTACCAACGGCCGCCCGGGATCACTCCCTGCATGGCGTTGCGGTAGGCGCCCGCGTCCGGGGCGAAGTTGTAGCGCCAGATGGCGTCGAGGGCGGAGACGGTCTCGCGCCGAGGCACCACCCGTGCCGGCAGGCCGACCTGCCAGGCGAAGCTCTGGCCGAGGACCTGGTCGATGTGGCAGCCGGCGTTGGTGTTGGTTGCCTCGGGGTGGGCGGGATCGGGCCGATGGAGGAAGTACTCGCCGTCGAACAATTGTTCGACCAGGGCCCGGCGGCCGCGCGCCAGCAGCTCGTCGCAGCGGGCGGCGAAGGCGGCGTCGCCCATTTCCCGCGCCATCTCGGCGCCGCAGCCGACGGCGGCCAGGAAGAGCGAACTGATCCAGCCCATCGGGCCGTACCAGGCCTGGTCGAGGGTGTTGTACTGCCGGCCCTCGAGCAGGCCGTCGCCGTCCCCGTCCTGGTCCATCAGGTACTCGAGCGAGCGCTTCACCCGCGGCCAGATCCGGGCCAGGAAGGCACCGTCCGGACTCATCGTGTGCTCGCGCCAAGCGCGGACGATGGTGCCGGCGGCGCCGTCGGTGGCCTCCTGGCCGCGCGCGGCCTCGGCCCGGTAGTCCATGCGGCCGCTCTCGTGCCAGGCCAGGCCGAAGTCGATCCGTTCTCGCAAGAATCGTTCGAGCGAGGGGAAGATCCGGGCCAAGCCCTGGGCGTACTGCCAGACGTGCTGGCAGGTGCCGGGGCAGCAATCGACGCCTTCCCAGCCGTAAAAGCGGTCGTCGTCGAACCAGTGGCAGGTTTGGCTGGCGAGACAGTCGTTCGGGATGAAGGTCCGGTCGAGCAGCCAGCGCGGCAGAGTGGAATCGTTCCAGGTGTCGCGCCAGCGGCGGGTGGCGTCGGTCAGGACGGCACGGTCGGCGGCGTAGGCGGCGACCACCGCGGCGGCGTCGGCGAAGCGCTTGCCGTAGCGGCGGCGCAGTCGGCCCCGCGGCGCGATCGAGGCCAGTTCGCCGCCGACCCGGAGGTAGTCCGGGAAGTGCCAGGCGAGGACGAAGACCAGTTCCGTCCGCTCGCCCGGGGCCAAGCGCAGGCGGCGGCCGAGGGCGCCGAGCGGGCGCCGATCGAAGGGAGTCTCGGTTTCTTCGGCCGCCTCGCCGGCGGTCAGAGCCGCCAGGACCGCGGCCGGCGCGGCCGCCGGCACCACCGCGGCGCCTTCGGCGGCCGGATCGAGCAGCGCCAGGGCGATCGTGCCGAAGCCGTCCAGATCCTCCGGCCGGCGGCCGGCCTCGGGATCGTCGGTCAGCACGAAGTGGTCGGCGCCGAGGTTGCCCCAGGCGCCGGTCTCCCGGTCGAGCAGGCGGATGCGGGCCTTCCTCCCCTCGAGCCCGGCCAGGTCGAAGGCCTCGCGGCGCATGCCGTTGTCGTCGTGCCCGGTGGCGCGGCGCACGACCTCGCCGTCGACCAGGAGTTGGACCTCGGTGCCGCCCGGGTGGTTGCCGCCGCCGATACGGAAGGCAAGGAAGGCGCGGTCGAGGACGAACTCGGGCGAGACCAGGCTGCCGGTGTGGGCGTCACCGGCCCGCACGTCCTCGCCGTGCCGGGTCTGGTGGCTGTTGGCGAAGCCGCGCCCCAGGTAGCCGCGGACGTCGTGGTAGGGCGCGAGTTCCTCCGGCCGGTAGGGGTGGTCGCCGAAGGCGGTGCCGGTGACGGTCCAGTCGCCGTAGTCCTCGCCCTCGAAGTCGGCGATCAGTCGGTCGGGCCGGGCGTCCGGTCGCTTCGGCGCCGGCAGGGCGTCGCAGAGCAGCTCGACCCGGTCCGAGCGACGGCGGATCCGGTTGCGGCGCCGGCCGCGGTCGGGATGGGCGTCGTAGGGGCAGACCGCGTTCTCGAGCCAGCCGGCCAGCTCGGCTTCGACCGCCTCCCGGCCGCGGTTGTGCAGGGTGAAGGTGAAGACGGTGAGCGGCAGCGAGGAGCGGTCGGGGTCGAGCGGCACGAAGGGACTGCCTGCCTCCAGGTCCACCGCCAGCGGACAGTCCGGGTCGCGGTAACGGATCCGGGCCAACGGATACTCGCCGCGGAAGGCGACCCGCCGCCAGCCGCCGGCGTCGAGCGGACGGAGTTGTTCGCCGCCGGCGGTGCGGACGCGGACCGCGAAGCCCTGCTCGACCGGCGTGCCGAGGCGGTCCCGGCCCGGTTCCGGCGGATCGGCGTAGTGGATGCCGCTCGACATGCCGCCGTAGTCCGAGCGGTCGTTGCTGCGGAAGATCTCCCAGCGCCAGAGCCGGCCGTCACCGGCCAGGTAGAGCTGACCGCAGGCGATGCCGCCGACCGGTAGACCGACCCAACGCAGTTCCTCGCCGGTCAGCCAGCGCTCCTCGCCGGGGGCGGTCAGCGAAGCCCGCCAGGCCGGAGCGAGCCGCTTGTCGGCGGGCACCAGGTGGCCGTCCTGACGGCGGCGAGGCGGGAAGGGGCCGGCCATGATCCGGCCGGCGGCGGCGCCGGCCGCGACCAGGAAAGTGCGGCGGCTCGGTGCGGAGCAGGAACAGTCAGGTCTCGGCATCGGCTTCACCTGGTAGTCTGAGGGCATGGTAGGCCGTCCCCTCCGCTGGCTCTCCACCTTCATCCTGCTCGCTTCCTGCCTCGTTGCCCAGCAAGGCGAGATCCGTCTCGATCCGCGGGTCCGCCTCGGCGCCCGCGCCCTCGGCATCCGCCTGCCGGAGACCGTTCCCGCCGACTGGGCCAGCCGGCCGAAGCCGGCGCCGCGACCGCCTTCGCCCCGGGCGATGGCGCCTTGGCCGACCATCGACTGGACCGAGTCCACGCCGGCCGCCCAGCACATGACCGCCTGGAAGCTGGCCAAGGCCGCCGACTACGGCCGGCGCCACGGCGCCAAGGCGATGGCGGTGTTCCGCAACGGCTACTTGGTCGGGGAGTGGTACGCGGGCGGCTGGAACCGCGACACCCGCCAAAAGGGCTATTCGATGGCCAAGAGCGTCACCTCGGCGCTCTACGGGGTGATGCTCAAGGAGGGGTGGATCAGCGGCCTGGACCAGAAGGTCAGCACGGCGGTCCCGGCCTGGGGCGACCGCAACCACGCCGACGCCGACCTCGGCCACCTGCTCAGCATGACCTCGGGGATCCACTGGGACTTCGTCTCCGACTATCTGCTGCTGCCGGTGTCGCCGAACCAGAACCGCTTCTCGATCGACCAGCGGCTCGACGATCCACCGGGAACGGTCTGGACCTACAGCAACATGGGCGTGCAGGTGCTCTCCGCCTTCCTGACCCGGACGGTCGGCATGCAGCCGGCCGAGTACGGCAACAAGCGGATCGGGCGGGTGATCGGCATGTGGAACGCAGACTGGCTGACCGACCTGCGGGGGAACACCCTGACCTACCAGTCGGTCATCGCCAGCGCCCGGGAATTCGCCAAGTTCGGCTACCTGTTCCTGCGCAACGGCGAGTGGGACGGCCGCCAGGTGGTGCCGGCCCAGTGGGTGGCGGCCTCGACCTCGCCGTCGCAGACCCTTAATCCTTTCTACGGCTACCTCTGGTGGCTGAACACCGCCGGCCTCGACATGCCGGACGTTCCGGCCGATGCCTTCTACGCCGCCGGCCTGGGCGAGAAGCGGATCTACGTCGTGCCGAGCCTCGATCTGGTCGTCGTCCGGCTCGGCGACCCATCCCTCGGCTGGGACGACAACTTCTTCCTCGGCCAGGTCTGCGACGCCTGCTGGTGAGAGCCCGGCAGCGACCCGGCTCAGTCCTCGCTCAGTTCTCCGCGCAGGTCGAGCTGGACCTGGCGGCGGACCGCGGCCGGCTCCAGACCGCGCGAGAAGAGGTAGAAGAGCTTGGTCAGGGCCGCCTCGACGGTCATGTCGCGGCCGCTGACCACGCCGGCCTCGAGCAGGGCGCGGCCGTTGGCGTAGAGTTCGAGATCGGCCCGGCCGTGGAGCGGCTGCGGCACGGCGACGACGACCACGCCGCGATCGGTCGCCGCCCGCAGTGCCGCCAGCAGGTCCGGGTCCCGCGGGGCGTTGCCGGCCCCGAAGCACTCCAGCACCAGGCCCTGGACCGGCGGCGCCAGCAGCGCCTCGAGGAAGCGGGGCCGCAGGCCCGGGAAGAGGCGGAAGGCTCCGACCGTCACCCCCGGGTCGATCGGGACCACCCGCAACGGTCGGGCCGGGTCGGGCCGCGGCCGCAGCAGGCGCTCGTCCAGCTCGAAGTCGATCCCGACCCGGCCGAGCGGCGGGAAGTCGGGCGAGGCGAAGGCGGAGAAGCCCTCGGTGTGGATCTTGGTGGTCCGGTTGCCGCGCAGGAGCAAGTTGTCGAAGAAGACGCAGACCTCCTGCAGACGGTGGCTGAAGCGGCCGATCAGCAGCAGCGCCGCCAGCAGGTTGTTGATCGCGTCGTTGCGGGTCTCACTGAGCGGGATCTGCGAGCCGGTCACCAGCACCGGCCGGTCCAGCCCCTCGAGCTGGAAGCCCAGGGCCGAGGCGGTATAGGCCATGGTGTCGGTGCCGTGGACGACCAGGAAACCGTCGTAGTCGTCGTGGGCGGCGCCGATGTCCTCGGCGATCCGGGTCCACTCGCGCGGGCCGACGTCGGAACTGTCCAGCAGCGGCTCGTACTGGCGGATCTCCCAGGCCGGCACCTCGGGCGCCTGGAACATCGGGATGCTGCGCATCAGCTTCTCGAGGAAGCCCGGGATCGGCCGGTAGCCCTGGCCCGGGGCCTTGCCCATGCCGACCGTCCCGCCGGTGTAGAGGATCAGGACCCGTTTCATCGCCGGCAGCATGATAGAGGCGGGGCAACGGCCGGGATCGGCCGATAGAGGAGGGGATGTCGACCGCCGCCCACCCCGTCTCCGGTCAGTCGCCGCCCGAGGAGCTGGTGAACAGCCTCAGCCACGGACTCGGCGCGGCCTTCGGGATCGTCGCCACCGTCCTGCTGCCGACCTGGGCCGCCGGTCGGGGCGATCCGGCCCTGGTCGCCGGCTGCGCGGTCTTCGGCGCCTCGATCATCCTCCTCTACGCCGCCAGCGCCGTTTATCACGCGCTGCCGGGGGAGCGCTGGAAGCGCCGGCTGCAGGTGCTCGACCACATCGCCATCTACCTGCTCATCGCCGGCACCTACACCCCCTTCGCGCTCGGGCCGATGCGCGGCCGGGTCGGCCTGCTGATGCTGGTCGCGGTTTGGCTGCTGGCTCTGGTCGGTACCGTCCGTGAGCTGCGCCGGTCGCGTTCCTCGGACCTGGCGGCGGTGCTGATCTACCTCGGCATGGGCTGGATGGCGGTGCTGGCCTTCCCGGTCCTGCGCGCGGCGCTGCCGCCGGCCGGCCTGGCCTGGCTGATCGGCGGCGGGGTCTGCTACAGCGCCGGCACCGGCTTCTTCCTCTGGCGCCGGCTGCCGTTCCACCACGCGGTCTGGCACTTGTTCGTCCTGGCCGGGACGGTCAGCCACTTCCTGGCCATCCTCTCCTTCGTCCACCCGGACCTGGCGCCGGCCGGCGCCGGCGGCTAGGAGCCGGGGGCGGTCTTCCAGGCCACCAGGTAGGCGATCCAGGCGTCCTCGTTCTCGGCCGAGGCGGTTTTCTGGAAGTTGCCGTCGCCCTCACCGTCCTCGTCGACGCCCTCCCAGTAGACGTCGACCTGCTCGAAGCCGGCGTCGTGGAGGATGTCGCGTAGCTCGGTCAGGTGCCAGACGCGCCAGTCGTACTCGAAGGCGTTGGCGAGCCGGGTGCCGTCTTCGAAGTCGAAGTGGATGCGGCAGCGGATCTCGCCGGTGATCGCGTCCATGGCGTCGGTGTCCCAGACGTACCAGAAGCCGTCCTCCTCCCGCTCCTCCTCGCAGGCGATCTGGGCGTCGGGGCCGCCCTGGATGTCGAGGATGAAGGCGCCGTGGTCGGCGAGAACGGACCGGACGCGGCGGAAGTAGCGCAGCATGGTCGCCCGCTCTTTGAAGCACCAGTACGAGAAGTTGAAGGCGGTGACGACATCGGCCGGCGGCGTGCGGGCGGTGAGGACGTCGGCCCGGCGCTGCTCGACCCGGGCCGCCGCCTCGCCGATCGCGGCCAGATGCCGTTCCCGGCCGTAGGCCAGCGGCTCCGGATCGAGGTCGAGGCAGACGGCGGAGCGCCGGGGATCGCTGGCCGCCCACATCGCCGCCAGCTTGCAGGTGCCGGCGAAATCCTCACGCAGGACCAGCGGCTCCGGCCGGCCCTCCTCGCGGAAGACCCGGAGGATGAAGTCGAGGTCCGCTTCCGGGTCGTAGACCGACTCCTCGTAGAGGGCGTAGCGGTCGGCGTTGGCCAGGGTCCACTTGGGAGCCTTGCCGCGCTTCTTCTTGCGGCGGGTACGCGCCATGGGCCGCTCAAGCTAGGGGACCGGGGCGCGGCCGGCAAGGCCGCCGGCGCTCAGTCGGCCGCCGGCGGCAGCCGGTAGCGCTGGATCACCGAGGAGGGAATCGGCGGGTACTCCATCACCAGTCGGTGGCAGGTGAAGGCTTCCGGGTCCCATTCCATCCGGCGATAGACCGTTTCGCAGATGTCGGGGTAGCGGGGGACCAGGGGGGAGGCGACCGCGTTCAGGCTGCCGCTGATCTCGCGGACCGTCTCCGACATCGGCAGCCGCTCCGGATCCCGTCGACTCGCCGGCAGAGCGGTGCCGCCCTGCATGCGGCCGTAGAGGATCGCCTGCGGCCGTTCGCGGACGTCGAGGTCGCGGTGCAGGAAGAGGTCGAACTGAAGGTTCTCGACCGGCGTGTTGAGCAGGGTGTTGAGTTCGCCGAACCGATCTTCGGTGGTCGCGCGGACCGGCACCACCGCCCGGAGCCCGGAGGCGTAGAAGACGTCGGCGGCGCCGGTGTTGCCGACCGGGCCCGGCTCGAGTTCGTAGACCACCCCCTTCTCGATCGGGACCTCGCGGAAGCGGGGGATCGGTCGGCTGCAGAAGGCGGAAAGCAGCTTCGGTCCGGGGGTGTCCTGGTAGGCCGGGTCAATCGCGACCTCCTCCGGCAGCGGCAGTTGGTGGCCGCGGTCATCGACCAGCTGGCGCTGGATCAGCGGCAGGGTGGCGTCGGGCCGGAAACGGCGCAGCCGAATCAGGCCGGTCAGGAAGACGGCGTCGGCCCGACTCGGATCCTCGGCGTTCGGGGCGAGGAAGAAGGTCGTCAAGCGGGTGCTGGCGTGGATCCCCCAGATGCCGCAATTGCCGCGGAAGGCGAGCTTGCGGCTGATCTCGAGCGGGCGTGAGGAGAGGCCGCCCTCGGCCAGGCTGTCGAGGAGGAGTTCGAGGGTGCCGCGGTCGCCGGCGTGGGTGGAGACCATGTCCTCGAACTCGCCGAGGGCCCGGCGGCAGTCCCGGATCAGGCGTTCGGGCGCACCGGCCTTGGCCAGGGCGCGGAGAAGGATCTCCATGCCGCCGGTGCCCGGCAGGTGGGGGTAGGCCGAGTAGGGGTCGCCGGCCTGGACGATCTTGGAGACCTTCCAGGTCAGGTTCTTGTTCAGGCCGAAGGTGCGGGAAACTTCCTGCGGGGTCGCCGGATCCGCTCCGACCGAGAGCAAGACCTCCGTCAACGCACCCCGGAGCTGCTCGAAGCACCTTTCGTAATCCTCCTGGAAGGAAGGAGTTCGGGCCTCTGTGCGAGAGTCTTCCACGGGGTGGGGGGTGGCGGGGGAAGCGGTCGTGACCATCCTGGGGACCAGGGGGCGGTCACGCAAGCCTGCCCAAAGAATACCAGAAAAATCCCCAGGGAAATATCCAATGATGCCTTCAAGGGATTAAGCGGTTCGGTCGAGGGGCCTCGCCTCCCCGGTTCCCCCGTCGCACGAGATCCGAAGCCCGACCCCCAGGAAACAGCTCATCGCCTTGCTCCTCTTCGCGGCCCTGGCCGCGCCCGTCCGGGCCCAGTCCACGATCTTCGCCGACGAGTTAGCAGTACAAGCTGACCCACCCGTTGCCGCCCCAGACCGACGCCTTCTCGCTCGACTTCGCCCTCGAGTGGTACGACCCGGTCGGAGTCGGATCCGGAACCGACTTGGTGTTCCTCCAGTTCCTGGACGCCGGGCTGAACCCGAGGTTCGGCTTCATGCTCGACGACCAGAACCCGGCCGGCCCGGGTCGGTTCGTCTCCACCGGTGCGACCCAGGCCACGGTCCCCTGCGCCTCCCAGCCCGGAAGCGCCGGGGTCAACCTCAGCCGCGCCGCCGGCGGCCTGATCCCCTGGTCGGTCACCGAGCAGGGTACGACCTCGACCGGGGACGTCGGCATCCTCACCGGCTCGGTGGAGTTCCTCCGCATCTTCATCGAGCCCACCACCCTGTGCGGGCCTTGCGGCCCGTTCCTCGGGCCGTGTTCAAACGACTCCGTGCGGGTCACCGACGCGCCGACCGGCCCCGGCCTGAGCGTCAACAACCTGGTCGCCGGCTCGGTCGCGACCGTCGACGTGGTCCGCGCCACCCCGATGGGCCAGGCCCGGAGCGGCTGGTCCGTCGGCGGCGGCGGCCCGACCGGCACCCCCTACGGCGATCAGCTCCTCACCCGCCCGCCTCGGAGCGGTTGGTGCTGACCGCCGACGCCGGCGGCAACGCCGGTCTGAGCCTGCCGGTGCCGGCCGGGACGAGCGGCCGCAGCGTCTGGTTCCACGCCTTCGACCTCGGCACGCTCGCCTTCCGCAGCGGCGTCGCCGCGGGGGTCGGATCGGCTCGAGGAGCTGGCCCGAGCGCCGGGGCCTCTCGTTCCGGGAGGCCCGTTTCCGTCGCCGGCCGGCGATCTATCCTGCCCGGGATGGTCGCCGGCCTGCTCCTGCTCCTGCCCGTCCTGCTGACGCAGGATCCCGCTCCCGGCTCCGCCGGTCCGCCGAACGTCGTCTTGATCCTGGCCGACGATCTCGGCTGGGGCGACCCCGGCTGCTACAACCCGCACTCGCGCGTCCCGACCCCCAACCTCGACCGGTTGGCGGCCGAGGGGACGCGCTTCACCGATGCCCATTCGCCGTCGGCGGTCTGTAGTCCGACCCGCTACGGACTGTTGACCGGCCGCTACGCCTGGCGCTCGCGGCTGAAGCGGGGCGTGCTCTGGGGCGACGATCGGCTGCTGGTCGAGGAAGGCCGCCCGACCCTCGGCGAGCTGATGCGGCGGGCGGGCTACGCCACCGCCTGCATCGGCAAGTGGCACCTGGGGCTCGGCCGTTTCGACCCGACCCGGCCCGGAGCCAAGGCCGACTTCTCCCGCCCCTTCGACGCCGGTCCGCACACCCTCGGCTTCGACCGCTCGCTGGTGCTGCCGGCCTCACTCGACATCCCGCCCTACGTCCTGGTCGAGGACGGCCGCGCGCGCTCGCCGCTCGCCGCCGAGACCCCGGGCAGCCGGCTGCGCCGGCTGGGCGGCGGCGGTTTCTGGCGGCCGGGGCCGATGGCGGCGGGCTTCTCGCACCAGGACCTGCTGCCGGAGCTGACGGCGGCGGCCACGGCCTGGATCCGCCGCCGGCGGGCCGAGGAACCCGACCGGCCCTTCTTCCTCTACTTTCCGCTCACCGCCCCGCACACCCCCTGGTTGCCGGCCGAGGAGTTCCGCGGCCGCAGCGGCGCCGGCCCCTACGGCGATTTCGTCGCCCAGGTCGACGCCGTGGTGGGGGAGGTGTTGGCGGCGCTCGAGGCGAGCGGCGCCGCCGCGGAGACCCTGGTCTTCTTCACCAGCGACAACGGCGCGCACTGGCTGGTGCAGGACCGCTACCAGTGGGGCCACGAGGCCAACGGCCCCTGGCGCGGGCAGAAGGCGGACATCCACGAGGGCGGCCACCGGGTACCGCTCTTGGCGCGCTGGCCGGGTCGCGTGCCGGCCGGAGCGGTGCGCGAGGAGCTGGTCGGCCTGAACGACCTCTACGCCACCCTGGCCGAGCTGGTCGGCCGGCCGTTGGCGCCGGGCGAGGCGCCGGACTCGGTCAGCTTTCTCGGGCCGCTGCTCGGCGCCGGCGTCGGCGGCCGCCAGGAGCTGGTGCTGCACTCCTTCGACGGGATGTTCGCCCTGCGCGCCGGGCGCTGGAAGCTGTGCGAGGGCCTCGGCAGCGGCGGTTTCACCCAGCCGGCCCGGATCGACCCGGTCCCCGGCGGTCCCCGCGGCCAGCTCTACGACCTGGCCGAGGATCCGCGCGAGCGCTTCAACTTGTGGCAGGAGCGCCCCGAGGTCGTGCGCCGGCTGCGGGCGCGGCTGGCGGCGATCCGGGCGTCGGAGGGCTGATCACTCCCGGTCCAGAGCTGCCAGCAGCTCCCGCCGCGCCGCCCGCCAACTCGCCACGTCGCGGGCGGTGTCGTCATAGGAGCGGAACACCTCGCCGAGGATCCGCTCGCAGGCGGCGGGGTCGCGGGCGCGCAGTCGCTCGAGCAATTCGCGGTCCTCCAGGCCGATGCGCTGGGCCTCGAAGCGCTGGCCGCTCCACGGGCCGTCCGGGCCCGGGTAGACGACGTGGGTGTCCCCGGCCGGCAGCTTGTTCTTCGTGCCCGGCTGGGCCGGGTGGTCGACCACGCTGCGTTCGAAAGGATCGGCCTGCCAATGGTTGAAGCCCCAGTGGAGGAAGCCGTCCAGCCGGTACTTGGCCGCGCCCCAGCCGATCGCCACCTGCCGCACCCGCTCCTGGTCGAGCAGGCGGTTCACCCACGGGCCGCCCGGGACCAAGCAGGTGTAGGTCCAGAGCCGGTCGCCGGCCGCCCGCCGCTCCGCGAAGAACGACCGGTGGCGCTGGTACTCCTGGACCTGCGGGCACCAGACGTCGACCGCGCCGACCAGTTCGCGGCTCATCGTCGCCTCGACGATCGGCACGCCGGGGAGGAGTTCGCGCACGACCGCCGCCAGCCGCCGGTAGTCGGCCGCGTTCGTGTCGGTCGGCTCGTCCGCCAGGTGCTGAAGCCAGGCGTCCAGCCAGCCGTTCTCTTCCAGGCAGGCGCGCAGAGGTCCGAGCATCGCCGCCAGCGCCGCCCGGCCCTCCGGCCCGGTCGCCGGCACCCCGGCGACGTTCAGTTCGAGCCATTCCTTCGACCAGTCGCCGCCCGGGCGGTGGGCAAGCGGTGAGCCCTCGATCCACCACAGACCGGCGGCGCGGAAGGTGCCGACCAGGCGCTCGAAGCGGTCGCGGCGGAAGCGGATCGCGCCGTCCGCCGCCGGCGCGAAGACGTCGCCGCAGCGGATCCAGAAGGTGTTCTGCCGGCCGCGCGCCATCAGCGCGGCGTAGCGGGCGATCATCGCCCAGTGCGCCTCGCTCCACGGCTCCAACCCGTGCCGCTCGGCGATCGTGGCCGGGCTCCACCAGTTCGTCACCTGCAGCGTGTTCCGCCCCGGCGGCGGCACGACCGCCTGGTGCACCACCAGACGCCACCGGAGTTCGGGCAGCCCCCCCAGGCGCAGCCGGACCAGGTGCTCGCCCGGCTCGGCCGCGGCGGGCACCGCCACCTCCAGCCGCCAGGCCGAGCGGCCGGCCGGCGCCGCCAGCGGCGGCCGCGCCGGCGCCAACGCCTCGAAGACCCGGAACGGCGCCCGCCGGATCACGAAGGGATTCACCTTCCCCTCGAACTGCTCGGTGCGGGAGCCGAGGCCGGTGTTCTCCTCGACCGGCACGTCCACCAGCCGGTACCAGCGCAAGCCGGCGGCCAGCGCCGTCGGGAGCCCCTCGACCCGAACCGCCACTTCGCCCGCCGTCCGCCGCCGCAGCAGGAGGTGGACGCCGGCGATCGTGCCGCGGGCGGTGTCGGAGCGGATCTCCGGGCCGGCGACCTGCTCCGGCGCCGGGTCGCGGTCCGGGTACAGCGCCTCCAGCTCGTCGACCAGCCAGGCGGCGTCTTGCCCGCCGGCCGGGTCGGCCGCGGCCAGCGCCAGGATCGCGATCGCCGCGAGCGCCGGCATCACCGCGCCGACGTCACCGGCCGCGGCCGCGAAGTAGGCCGAGCAGGAAGAGCAGCAGGACCGCGCCGCCGAAGGCGGTCAGCAGGTCGGCCTTGGCGCCCTCGCCGGTCGAGAGGCCGAGCCAGCCGACGACCTTGCCGCCGACGAAGCCGCCGACCAGGCCGACGATCACGTTCCCGAACATGCCGAAGCCCTTGCCCTTGACGACCAGCCCGGCCAGGAAACCGGCGGCGCCGCCGATCAGCAGGTGGAGAAGAGTGTCCATCCGATCCGGAGCCTAACCGATCTCGGCCAGCCGCACCCGCCGGCCCTCCACCGCCGCGACGTAGGCCGCGTAGATCACCTCGACCACGTCGGCGCCCAGTCCGCCGTCGGCGAGCGGCGGTCGGTCCTCGGCGACGTCCCGAACGAAGGCCTCGACCATTCCGAGCTGGCCGGAGGTCCAGTCCTCGTCCGGCATCGGCGTGCTCCAGCCGGCGCCGCCGCCGCCCTTCTCGATCAGATACTCGCCGGCGAAGACCGAGTCGTCCGGGGCGAAGGCCTGGAGCTGGTCCAGCGGCGACAGGTTGCAAACCAGGCGGAAGTTCGAGCCGGACAGCTCCAGCCGGCTCTGCATGCCGCCGAGGTGGACGTCGGAGCCGAAGGCGACGGCGCGGGTGCCGTCGTCGAAGGCGATCGTGACGCAGCCCCAGTTCTCGACCCCCCGCCAGCCGGTGGCGACGGCGGTCCGCTCCGGCGCCAGGCCGGCGGCCCGGCTCAGATCGGCGACCTCGGCGGTGACCGCGGTCGGCCGCGTCGGCGCCCCGCGCAGGCGCCTCCCCTCCTCCCGTTTCAAGTGCAGCATGGCGCCGATCGGGTGGGCGCCCAGCCGCAGCAGCGCACCGCCGCCCGCTCGTTCCCAGCTCCGGGCGTAGTCGGCGTGCGAACCGGAGTGAGCCTCCCAGCCCCGCATCTCGAGGAGAACGCCGCCGGCCGCCGCCGCCAGCTCACGCGCCCGCCGCACCGCCGGGGCGTAGATCCAGTTCTCGCCGTAGCAGAGTTTGACCCCGGCCGCGGCCGCCGCCTCGACCATCGCCCGCGCCGCCCGCCGCGCCGCCTGGAGCATCTTCACCGGCTCCTGACGGGCGATCCGCTGCGCCTCGGCCGGCCGCTCGCAGTCGAAGCCGGAGAAGGCGGTCAGCGGCTTGGTGCAGACCACGTGCTTGCCCGCCTCGGCCGCGGAGACCGCGAAGCGCTCGTGCAGGTGGTTCGGCACGCAGAGATCGACCAGGTCGATGTCCTCGCAGGAGATCAGAGCCCGGAAGTCGGACTCGACCCGAGTGATGCCGTGCTCGGCGGCGAAGGCCATCGCTTTGTCCGGGTCGGAGGAGGCGACGGCTCGAAGGTCGGCCCGGCCGCCGGCCACCCGGCGGTAGCAGCGGGCGCGGGTGCGGGCGAGGAAGCCGGCGCCCACCAGACCGACGCGGACGGGCTCGGAAACGGCCATGGCGGCTAGTCTAGGTTCCCGATGGCGGCGATCCGCGCCCGCGCCTTCCCCCGCGCCGGTTTGGTCGGGAATCCCTCCGACCTCTACGGCGGGCGCGGGCTGGGCTTCGCCTTCGACGCCTTCCGGGCCGAGGTCCGGGCCGAGCCGGCGGCCGCCGACGAGTTGCCCTCGCCGCTGCTGCGCGCCGCCCACGAGGTCCTGGCCGGCGAGCCGGGAGCGGCGGCGCTGCCGCCGCTGCGGGCCGAGTTCCGAAGCGACGTTCCGCGCCAGGCCGGGCTGGCCGGTTCGAGCGCGATCGTCCTGGCCGCCCTGCGCGCCTTCGCCGTCCTCGGCGGCCTGAAGATCCCGCCCGGGCGCTTGGCCGAGCTGGCCTGGCGGGCCGAGCAGGAGCTGCTCGGGATCCGGGCCGGTCCGCTGGATCGCCTGGTCCAGGCCCACGGCGGCCTGCTGGCGATCGACTTCGCCGATCCGTTCGCGCCGACGGCGGTCGAGCGGCTGGATCCTGCGCTGCTGCCTCCGCTCGGGATCGCCTGGGATCCAGTTCCCGGTCGCCCCTCCGGCGATGTCCACGAGCAGGTCTGGCGGCGCTGGCGGGACGGCGATCCCGAGGTGCGGCGGCTGGTCGAGCGCTTTCCGGCCCTCGCCGACCTCGCCCGCGCCGCCCTGCTCAGCGGCGACCACGCCGCCCTCCGCGCCTGCATCGACCGCAACTTCGAACTGCGGGCGGCGCTCTTCCCGATCGCCGACCGGGACCGGCGGATGATCGACCTTGCCCGCGCCGCCGGCGCCGCGGCCAAGTTCTGCGGCTCCGGCGGCGCGGTCCTGGTGGCGCCGGTCGCGGCCGCCGACCTCGAGCGGCTGGCCGTCCGCTTCCGGAGCGAGGGCTTTGGCTGGATCGAACCGCGGGTGGCCGGCGGCGTCGAGTGGGTTCGGGAGGAACCGCGGTGAGGGCCGTTTTCCTGGCCGCCGGCTTCGCCACCCGGATGTTCCCGCTGACCCGCGATCGGGCCAAGCCGCTGCTCGAGGTGGGGGGCGAGCCGCTGCTCGGCCGTCTGCTCCGGCAGGCGGCGGCGATCGGGATCGAGGAGGCGGTGGTGGTCGTCAACGCCCGCTTCGCCGCCGCCTTCCGCGCCTGGGCCGCGGCGGCCGGTCCGAGGCCGGTCTTACGGCTGGTGGTCAATCGGGCCCGGCGGCCGGAGGAGGCCCGAGGCGCCGTCGCCGACCTGGCTCTGGGCCTGGCCGAGGCCTTCCCGGACCCTGAACCGGAGGGTTTCCTGGTCGCCGCCGGTGACAACCTGCTCGGCTTCGGCCTCGAGGAGGCGGCAGCCCGCTTCCGCCGCCGCCGCCGCCCGCTGATCCTGGTGCGGGAGGTGCCCGAGCCGGTGCCGCCCCGGACCTACAGCGAGGTCGTGATCGGCGCCGACGGCACCGTCGCCTCCTTCCGCGAAAAGCCGACCGACCCCCGCAGCCGCCTGTCGGCGATCGCGGTTTACTTCCTGCCGCCGGAACTGCCGCATCTGGTCCGGAGCTACCTGGACGAGGGCGGCCCGCGCGACGCCCCCGGCCACTTCTTGGCCTGGCTCTGCTCCCGGACCGCGGTCGAGGCCTTGCCGGTGCCCGGCCCGTGGTTCGACGTCGGCAGCCTCGAGGGCTATCGGGCGGTGCGCGATCGGCTCCCGCCCGATTGAGGCAGCCGTCGCTTCCCCTCCCTCGGTCCGCGGAATAGGCTGGCGGTGATGGCCTCCCGACCGCCCCGAGTCCGCAGTTTCGAACTCGCCCCGGGCCGGGTCATTGGTGGCAAGTACGTCGTCCAACGCCGGCTCGGCGCCGGCTGGGAGGGGGAGGTGTACCAGGTCGTCGAGCGCCGGACCGGCGCCACGCGGGCGGCCAAGGTCTTCTTCCCCCAGCGCAACCAGGGCGACCGGGCGCTGCGCTACTACGCACGGAAGCTCGAGCGTCTGCGCGGCTGCCCGCTGCTCATCACCTACCACCACTCGGAGGTCCTGCGCTGGCGCGGCCTGCAGGTTTCGGTGCTCATCTCGGAGCTGGTCGAGGGCCGCCTGCTCGAGGACTTCATCGCCGCTCAACCGCGCCGGCGGCTGCCGCTGTTCGAGGCTCTGCACATTCTCTACGGCCTGGCCGCCGGGGTCGAGACCATCCACGACCGGCGCGAGTACCACGGCGACCTGCACACCGGCAACGTCATCGTCCGCCGCCGCGGCATCGGCTTCGACCTGAAACTGGTCGACTTCTTCGACCAGGGCAAGGCCGACCGTTACCAGATGCGCGAAGACGTGGTCGATTTGATCCACCTCTTCACCGAGTGCCTCGGCGGCCGCCCGGCCTACGCCGGCCTGCCGAAGGTGGCCAAGGGCATCATCCGCGGCTGGCGCCGGGACCTCCTCGCCCGCTCTTTCCCCACCGCCGGCCACCTGCGCCGGCACCTCGAAAACCTGTCTTGGGACGAATGATCCGCCCGCTCCTCCTCGTTCTGCCGGCCCTGATCGCCGGCGCCGTTCCTGTTCCGGCCCAGCTCCGGCGGAGCTGGCAGGAACGCTGCGCCCGGATGAGGCCGGCCGAGCTGATCGACCAGCTTCGGGACGACGACCGGCGCTGGAACGCCGAGAGCGCGGTCGACGAACTCCGGCATCGCCTCGCGGCCGAGGCCGAACTCGGCGCCAGCGGCCCGACGGCGCGGGCCCTCCTTTCCGTGCTCGATTCGACCGACCGGCAGCAGCGCGACATGGCTGCGGCGCTGGCGATGGAGCATCTCACCGAGCTGCGGCGGCGGACCGGGATCTGGCCCTGGCCTCTGGCGCAGGTGCGGCGCCTGCAACGGATCGCGGTCGAGCATCTTGGCGGCGCCTGGACCTGGTGGCCCGGTTACGCGGTCGGGCGGGCCTGGGAGTTCCTGAGCCTGGACCCGGCCACCGCCGAGGCCGACCTGGTCGAAGCCCTCGACGGCTCGCCCGGCGACGAACGGACCTTCATGGCGGCCGCCATCCTCGGCCGGGCCGGTTTCAGCGCCTACGTCGATCGGATCGCGCCGATCCTGATTCCGCATCTGCGCGACAACCAAGACCGCAGCGACGGGATCTTGGCGCTGCCGGCGCTCTATCGCCTGGGGCCGGCGGTGCTGCCCTGGCTCGAGGCGGCACTGCCGGGCGCCGACGAGCAGCAGCGGAAGTGCATCGAACTCCTGCGCCTGGATCTGGAGTCGCCGCCGCGGACGCCGGCCGACTTCGCCCGCCGCTGGCGGCTGAACCGGATCAGTTGGAAGGTGCCCGATCCCGCCGTCGAGCCGGTGAATCCCTGGCTCCTGCACTGAGCCGGGCCGGATCCGGTTGCCGGGCCCGGCTCGGCGGCTAGGGTTTCCTGGAGCCGCGCCGTGGGGATGGGCGGTTCCAGGGGGAACCATGTCGATGCGTGTATGCCTTGCCGCCAGCTCGGCGGTCTTGCTTTCCACTGCGCTCCTGCCGGCCCAGGTCGTCCTCGGTAATGGGGAACCGGATCCGGCCTGGCCGACCCTGCACGGCTGGTACGACGCCGCTTTCGGGATCAACGGCGGCGCCCCGCCCGCCGCCGGCGACCCGGTCGGCCTCTGGGCGGACCGTTCGGTGGCCGGCCACGACCTGGACCAGGTCTTGACCGCCGCCTCGGAGCGGCCGACCTGGCGGGCCGGCGACGCCAACGGCCTGCCGGCGCTGGCCTTCGACGGCGACGACGCGATCTGGGCCCTCGAGACCACCTTCGGCCAGATCCCCGAAGATCGGACCGTCTTCGTGGTCCTGCGGGTCGAGCCCGGCGGCGACCACGGCTACGTCCTGGACAGTTCCTCCAGCTTCGGCCGCAACGCCTTCCTCACGGGCCAGGCCGGCTTCCATCCCGGGCGCTGGCAGATCCAGACCGGGATGGACACGATCCTCAGCACCGATGTCGGCTACGAGAGTTGGCAGGTCCACACCCTCGAACTCGGCAACGGCTTCCAGCAACACTTCCGCGACGGCGTGCTCCAGGCGACCGGCGCCGCCGGGCTCCAGGCCCTGCGCGGCCTCACCCTCGGCGCCCGCTACAGCCTTGAGGACTTCTTCCGCGGCGGGATCGCCGAGGTCCTGGTCTACGCCCAGCTCCTGCCGCAGGCCGACCGCGAGGCGGTGGAGGGCTACCTGCGGCGCAAGTACCTCGAGCCTCGGCCGCGGTTCGAGCCCTTCAAGGCCGGCGCGGGCGAACCGCTCCTGCTCCAGGTCAGCGGCTGCACCCCGTACGCGGCGGTCTTCTTCGGCGCCAGCACCACGGGTCCCGGTCCCTGGCCGTCGCCCTGGGGCACCCTGATGCTCACGCCTCCCATCCACCCGATTCCTCCCTGCGGGGCCGACGGCGCCGGGTTGGCGGTCCAGACCGCCTGGATTCCCGAGGACCTCCAGGGGCGGACGCTCTGGATCCAGGCCTACGACCAGGGCAGCGGCCGGCTGAGCACCCTCGGCGAGGCGCCGATCCTCTGAGGCGAGGCGGGGCGGTCTAGGCTGGAGGGGTGCGCCCGGCCGCCGACTTCCTTCGGTCCACCCTGGTCGCCCTGGCTCTCGCGCCGGTCTCCTGCCAGGTCCCAGCGTCCGGCCCCGCCGCCTGGATCGATCTGCTGCCCGCCGGGGAGACCGGCCTGGGCGGCTGGACGGCGGTCCCGTTCGGCGGCGAGGGAGAGGTGCGGAGGGAAGGGCAGGCGCTGCTGCTCGGCCAGGGTCTGACCCTGACGGGCGTCCGTTGGGGCGCCCCGACCCTGCCGGACGGCCGGCCGCTGCCCCGAGACGACTACGAGATCGAGGTCGTGGCCGTCCGGAGGCTGGGGACGGATTTCTTCTGCGGTCTGACCTTCCCGGTCGGCGACCGCGCCCTGAGCCTGATCCTCGGTGGCTGGGGCGGGGCGACCTGCGGCCTTTCCTGCCTGGACGGCGCCGACGCCTCGAGCAACGAGACCACCTGCTATCGTCGCTTCACGACCGGTAAGCCTTATCGGCTTCTTCTCCGGGTGGCCGACGGCCGTGTGGAAGCCGAGCTGGACGGACGGCCCCTCCTCGCGGCCGGGGTGGCCGACCGCCGCCTCGACCTGCGGCCGGAGATCGCCCCGGGGGGGCCTCTGGGGGTCGCCAGCTACCAGACCGAGGCGGCGATCCTCGGGATCCGCCTGCGGCGGCTGGGTAAATAGCAACATCCATAGAAGCGCCTGATATTGATGGTTTTCATCTTCTTTCCTGGGGTAGAGTTCAGCGTTCCGACCCAGCTCCCATGGATCCGATCCGTCCCCTCGCTCCCCTCCTGGCGGCGGCTGCGGCCGGCCTCCTCCCCGGCTCCCTCCCCGCCCAGGGCTTTCCACCCCTCTCCGAACAGCGTTTCCGAATCGAAGGCGTCGAAGCCGCCGCCGACCTCGGCTGGTCGGTGGCCGGCCTCGGCGACACCGACGGCGACGGGGTGCCGGACCCGGCCTACGGCGCCCCGCTCGCCGATCCTTCCGGGCTGGCCAGCGCCGGGTCGGTCTGGATCGTCTCCGGCCTGGACGGGGCCGAGCGGCTTCGGATCGACGGGGCCGCCGCCGGCGATCGCTTCGGCTGGTCGCTGGCCGCGGTGGGCGACGTGGATGGGGACGGAGTCGATGACCTGCTGGTCGGCGCGCCGCAGGCCGACCCCGGCGGGCTGGCCGAGGCCGGCGCCGCCGAGGTCCGCTCCGGCGCCGACGGCTCCCTGATCCTGGCCCTGGCCGGCCCGGAGGCCGGCGACCTGTTCGGCTGGAGCGTCGCCGGCCCCGGCGACGTGGACGGCGACGGCGTCCCCGACCTCCTGGTCGGCGCCCGCGGCGCCTCGCCGGGCGGCGTCGTCTCGGCCGGCTCGGTCCTCCTCCATTCCGGGGCCGACGGCTCGTTGCTCCAGCGCTTCGACGGCGCCACCCCCGGCGCCTGGTTGGGAGTCGCGGTGGCCGCCGCCGGCGACGTGGACGGCGACGGCACCCCGGACCTGCTGCTCGGCTCGCCCCAGGCCGGTCCGGGCGGCGCCGGCGCCGGCCGGGCGGAAGTCCGCTCCGGGGCCGACGGCTCGCTGCTCCTGGCGC